>DASWBG010000398.1:0-4278 GCA_036390715.1 Gemmatimonadaceae bacterium | reverse complement strand
GGATACCCTTCAAGAGCCTTCGCTATCAGGATGCGAGAGTACAGAGTTGGGGGCTGCACATCCTCCGGCGGGTGCAGCACTCAGGCTTTCAGGACACCTGGGCGCCCGCGATTCGCGCCAGCGCAAACTTCCTTGCACAGTCGGGAACGCTGGATGGACTGCACGATGTCAAGCGCGGGCTCGTTCTCGAAGCCACACCGACGCTGACTGCGCACGCGGATCGCTCACCGACAATCGATAACGGGAATTACCAGCAGAAAGGCGATCTGGGTGGCGATGTACGATGGGGAATCAGGCAGAACCTGACGCTTAATGGGACGATCAACCCTGATTTTTCACAGGTCGAAGCCGACGTGGGGCAGGTGCTGCTCAACGAGCGATTCGCGCTGTTCTATCCGGAGAAGCGCCCGTTCTTCCTTGATGGGCTGGAGCTATTCGATAGTCCCAATCAATTGATTTACACTCGACAGATCGTCGCGCCGCTGGGCGGAGTCAAGCTCACTGGAAAACTCGGTGGGACCAACATCGCGTCACTGCTCGTGGGCGACGATCGGCAATATTCCTGGGCCGGCAGCCACTCGCCATTGTTTGGAGTCTCACGCATCCGATACGATTACAGTTCGGGCAACACGCTTGGCGCAGTGCTCACGACGCGTGAGGACGGCGCCAACTACTCGCGTGTCGCGGCCGGTGATTTTCGTTTTTATCACTCGAAACTTTACTTCGCGCAGTTCCAGGCCGCGAAATCGTGGACGGACAGCCTGCGCAATAGCGTAAAGGGATCGCTTCTTCAAGCGGACTGGGATCGAACTGGTCGCGCCTGGGGCTTTCACTACACTCTCAGGTCGCTTGATCCGGGCTTCAAAGCCGTCGCTGGTTTCGTGAATCGCACTGGAATAATCGAAGCGAGAGTGTTCAATCGACTCAGCTTCTACGGAGCTCCGGACGCGCTGGTGCAGACCTACGGCGCATTCTTTGGCCAGGGTCGGATCTGGAGCAATGCTGGTACAGGTCACCGCCTCGCCGAGGGTACCGAGTCGATCACGCCGAGCGCGACGATTCGCGGAGGTTGGCAGCTGAGCGGCGCGATCACTCACAGTTATTTCGCCTTTGATCCATCGCTGTACTCCGGGTTGACGGTCCAGCAATCGGTGGGGCCGGTGATCGATACGTCAGCGTTCATTGTGCCACCACCGGAGAAAAATGAATGGGGCGGATCATTGAGTATGACGACTCCCACGTATCGCGTCTTTAGTGGGACGGCGAGTATCACCGAGAGTCAGGTACCAATTTTCCGCGAAGCCGCACCCGGCAACAGCTCACGCATTGATGCCGCGCTCAACGTGCGGCCAACTACAGCAATCCGAAGCTCTATCCAGTTCTCGCGCCTCACGATCGCACGCAAGTCGGACGGCTCGCAATTCTCGTCTGAAACGATTCCGCGCATCAAGGTGGAATACCAGGTGAGCCCGCCGATCTTCTTGCGGGTGGTTGGCCAGTACGCGGCGCGATCGAGATCCGCGCTTCGAGACCGGAACGGCAATCCGATCCTCGTCAATGCCGTGCTCGATACCGGAGAGGTCACGAACGAATTCTCGACTGACTGGTTGTTCAGCTATCGTCCGGTGCCGGGAACGCTCGTGTATCTGGGGTACGGCTCGACACTCGATGAACCGCGCGAATTCAGGTTCCAGAATCTGCGGCGAACACGGGACGGTTTCTTCGGAAAAATCAGCTATCTGTTCCGCTTGTAAGCAGGGTCAAAGGGGGAAACCCCGGCTCTCGGCGCGATATCGCCTGCCTAGGTACCTTTCGGCTTAGCTATTACTCACTTCATCTATCAGGGCACCACTCTGCCGTTCTCTTCATTAAAGCTCCACCCCAGCCTCCACAAGGGTCTCAAAGAGCTGGGCTTCCAGCGACCAACGCCAATTCAAGCCGAGGCAATCCCCGCCGCACTGGAAGGGCGCGACATTATCGCCTGCGCGATGACCGGAAGCGGGAAGACCGCCGCGTTTGTTCTGCCAATTCTTCACCATCTGATCGGCAAGTCGCGTGGGAAAACTCGCGCGCTGGTCGTGACGCCTACACGAGAGCTGGCCGCGCAGATCCTCACCGCGCTCGATGCGATGGCCGTTCACACGCCCATTACCGCCGCCGCAATTTATGGCGGAGTAGGAATGGCGCCCCAGGAGCATGCGATGCGTGCCGGAGTTGACGTTCTCGTTGCTACTCCAGGACGTTTGCTCGATCATCTCAATGCACCTTACGCCAGTCTCAAGAACATCGAATTCCTGGTGCTCGATGAGGCCGATCGGATGCTGGACATGGGATTTCTTCCCGACATCAAGCGCATTCTGAAGCTGGTGCCGGCGAAGCGCCAAACGCTCCTCTTCAGCGCGACAATGCCACCGCCGATCGCTGCGCTCACGCGGGAAATGCTGCACAACCCACTGATGGTCGACCTCGGCCGCCGCTCACTGCCGGCGGTCGGAATCACTCAGGCCGTCTACCCGGTGAAGCAGGATCTGAAAAAGGATCTGCTGCTGGCCCTTCTCGATCGCGGCGAAGTGGAACAGGCGTTGGTCTTCACGCGCACCAAGCACCGCGCGAACCGCCTGGCGGAGCAGCTGGTGAAACGCGGCATCAAGGCGGAGCGGATTCATGGAAACCGCTCGCAGAGTCAGCGAACCGCCGCGCTGGCGGGATTCAAGAATGGTCATTACAAAGTTCTCGTCGCGACTGACATAGCGGCTCGCGGAATCGACATCGAGGCACTCGGTCATGTCGTAAACTTTGATGTGCCGCAGGCGCCCGACGACTACATCCACCGCGTAGGTCGCACCGCGCGGGCAGGTGAGGTCGGGGATGCATTCACTTTTGTCGCGCCCGACGAGCAGAACGATCTTCGCGCTATCGAGAAGGCGATCGGGAAGCGACTGCCGCAGATAACGATTCCCGACTTTGATTACAACGCGCGGCCGGAAGGTCGTCTCGAGATCCCGATCGGCGAACGGATTGCCGCAATCCGAGGCAGGAAGGCTGATGAGCGAGCACGATCGAAAGCAAAAGCAGGGCGGTCGGGTGGCTCAAACCGCTCGAACGGCTCGGGTGGCTCGCGTAGTTCGAGCGGTACGGGTCACTCAGGTGGTTCAGGCCGTTCAGGCCATTCAGCCGGCTCAGGTCGTCCAAGCGCCTCGGGTGATTCGCGTCGAAGCGGCGGCCCTTATCGAAGCCGTCGCGGGCGGTAGGCACTAAGCCAAAGCTGCACTTTGCTGTGGTTACAGATTGACGCTCTTCATCCCTCCTTCGGTGTAACGCTCGCCGGCGGCGATTCCCTTTGGCGCCGCTGCATCGATCCGCCTGAGATCGGACTCCGACAGCACGACGTTCAGCGCAGCGACATTCTCCTCAAGCCGCTCGGGATGTCTGGTGCCCGGGATCGGCACGATGTCGTCACCCTCTGCCAGCACCCACGCTAAGGCGAGCTGCGCGGGCGTGCACTTGTGCTCTTTTGCGATTTCCTCGACCCTTGCGACCAGCTCGAGGTTGTGTCTGAAGTTTTCTCCCTGAAAGCGCGGGTTCTGTCTCCTGAAATCATCCTGCGCCAGATCATCGATTTTCTTGATCTGTCCAGTGAGAAATCCGCGGCCCAGCGGGCTGTACGCAACGAAGCCAACATCCAGAAGGCGTAATGCATCGAGCAATCCATCCTCCGGATCACGCGTCCAGAGTGAATACTCTGTTTGCACCGCGCTGATTGGGTGAACCTTGTGCGCTCTGCGAATCGTGATGACCGACGCTTCGGATAGTCCGATGTAGCGCACTTTTCCTTCACGAACCAGCTCGGCCATTGCTCCAACGGTTTCCTCTATGGGGGTGTCCTTATCCACCCGATGCTGATAGTAGAGGTCGATTGTTTCGACGCCCAATCGTTTGAGCGATCCTTCGCACGCCTGGCGAACATATTCCGGCTGACCATTGATGCCGCGCTTGGTCGGATCTTTCGGATCGCGCACGTTACCGAACTTGGTTGCGATTATAACGCGATCGCGCTTTCCCTTGATCGCCCTGCCGACCAGCTCTTCGTTCTTGAATGGCCCGTACATGTCGGCGGTGTCGAGCATGTTGATCCCTAGCTCGAGCGCGCGATGGATGGTCGCGATGGATTCCTTCTCGTTGCTCGGCCCGTAAAACTCCGACATACCCATGCAGCCGAGGCCGATGGGAAATGTCTCGAGACCCTGGGAGCCGAGGCGGCGTGTTTTCGGGGTGGCG
>DASWBG010000397.1:0-22404 GCA_036390715.1 Gemmatimonadaceae bacterium | reverse complement strand
CGAGAATCTCCTGGCCCCGCTTCAGGGCCTCCTGGATTAGAGGGGCTTTCGCTCGGCGGCCGTTGTGGCCGTTGCCGTTTCTTTTCTCAACCGGCTCGTCGCTCTCGTCGTCGTCGTCATCCTCGTCTTCGTCCTCCGCTTCGTCGGCGGTTTGCCTGACGAGATCGGAGGCGTGGAGGAAGGCGCTCTTCTCGGTGCCAATGTCGACGAAGGCGGCCTGAATTCCGGGGAGTACGGCGTCAACCCGGCCCAAATAGATGTCACCGACCATGCGTCGGTTGTCTGGACGATCGGCAGCAAGCTCAACGAGCTTCCCGTCCTCCAGAATCGCGATCCGCGTTTCGCGCGGAGTCGCGTTTATGAGGATTTCTCTTTTCATTGTTGCCGTCTCATCCCATTTCTCGGCGACTCGGCGAGTAAAGGGGAGGACGGTTCAAAAAAGTCCGCGCGGTCGTGCTACAGGGCCGCGTTATGAGTTCCTTTGGTTTTCACCATCAGCGCGCCTCGATCCATGTGTCCGGGACCCGCGAGTCGCGCGGGTGCCCCATGCATGGAGGAGCAACAGTCAGTGAGTACAATCTACCGCTTAATGGCTTGTTTCCGCAACGGCGACAACAACTTACGGGCAGCCGCTTGATGTCGTGCCGAGACCCGCGATGCGCCAACTATGTGACGCGCGGCTTTCCGGCCCGTCACCTAGCGCCAGAGGCCTGACGCAACCTCGATGATAGCTCGATGCCAGACGAGCCAGGCCATCACGAGGGCGTAGGTCAGTCCGGCCTTCCATTCCCCGTGTTTCATGTAGAGATCGAGGCTGAAACCGTCGCCTTCTTGCGGATGTGTCGCCTTCCACGGCGTCGGCCTGGGGACGAACGCAGGAACGTTGGCCGCGTAGAGCTCGTACTCCGCCGGAAATCGCCCGGATATATTGGCCCGTTCCCGTTGCATCGTCGGTGCATATATGAGCACGAAGAACGCGACCACCACCAGCAGCAGAGCCCAGTGAGCGGCGATGGCGAACCCCGCTGCGATCAAAAAGCTTCCGAAGTAAAGAGGATTCCTGGTGTGTGCGTACGGGCCCGACGTTGCGAGTCGCTCGTTCTTTGAAATGTGGCCCGAGGCCCAGCCACGCACGATGACTCCGACCAGTGCGATCATCCCACCGACAGCCAGCGTCAGCGGCGTGGGCCGTGCGAAGATGAGATAGCTGATGCCGAGTATGAAGCCGAGTGGGAGTCTGAGACGCTTGGCGACCTCGGAATAAGTCAATCCGCCAGCTCCTTGAGGAGGTTTCGCGCGATGACGAGTCGCTGGATCTCGGAGGTACCCTCGCCTATCTCGCAAATCTTTGCGTCGCGAAACATGCGCTCGACCGGGTACTCCTTGGTGTATCCATAACCGCCGTGTATCTGGATCGCCTTGATCGTCGTCCGCATCGCCAGTTCCGAACAGTATAGCTTGGCGATGGCTGCCTGCTTCGAGAATGGCTGCTTGTGCTGTGCCATCCAGGCAGCATGGAACATCAAGTGCTTCCCCGCCTCGATCTCCGTCGCGATGTCAGCGAGCTGAAACTGGATGCCCTGGAAACTGGAGATTGGCTGGCCGAACTGTTTCCGCAGGGTCGAGTAGCGCAGCGACTGCTCGAACGCGCCCTCAGCGATGCCGAGTGAGAGTGCGGCGATTCCTACGCGACCCGAGTCGAGCGTCCGCATGAAGTTGTTGAAGCCCTCGCCCTCTTCACCAAGGAGGCTTTCAGCCGGCACTTCTACATCTTCAAAGATGAGCGACCGCGTGTCCGACGCTCGCCAGCCCAGCTTGTCCTCCTTTTTCCCCGACCGAAAACCGGGCATCGAAGGAAGAGAATCGTCGTGACCGATCCCGAGGCCGCTGGCCTTGTCGAGATCGGTCGTTTCCTTCGTCACGATGAACGAGCTAATGCCCTTCGTGCCTGCGCCGGGCTCGGTCACGGCGGTCACGACGAAGATCTCGCCGACGCCTCCATGGGTGATGAAGATCTTGCTGCCGTTGAGTACGTAGTGCGACCCTTTGCGGACCGCGGTTGACTGTGTGCTTGCGGCATCGCTTCCGGCGCCGGGTTCAGTCAGGCCGAAACCGCCGAGAACTTTCCCCGTAGCAAGGAGCGGCACATAACGTTTTTTCTGCGCCGCCGTTCCGAAATTGACGATCGGCGACGTACCCAGAGTTGTGTGGGCGGAGATGGTGATCGCATGGGACGCATCAACTTTCGCCATCTCGTTGATCACGATCATATAGCTGAGTAGATCGAGACCCGCACCACCCAGCTCCTCCGGCCACGGAATGCCGAGCAGTCCGAGCTCGCCCATCTTCTTGACATTCGCCCAGGGGAACTCGGCTTTCGCGTCGAGCTCCGCGGCGACGGGCGCTACTTCTCCGCGCGCGAATTCGCGGACCATGTTGCGAACCGCGAGATGCTGCTCCGAGAAATAGAGCGAGTCTTCCATTCTGGAACCTCTACCGATTCTCCGCCGCGGGAAAGTTCTCCGGATACAGGGAGACGCGAACGTAATTGTCGATCCGGAGATACTTCACTGCGGCCCGCTGCAAGTCGGCGACGGTGAGGGCCGCGATGAGCTTGTCACCATTCGGAATCTCTTCCAACGGCCAACCGCTCTGGTCGAAGGTCGCTATCTGCGAGAGCCAGTAACCGTTCTGCTTGATCGCGGTCTCACGAGCGCGGAATGCGGCCTCCTTCACCTTGTTCAGATACTCCGGAGTCGTGCCGAATCGCTTCACGCTGTCTATTTGGGCCAGCGCAGCAGCCGTGAGGTCTTCCAGCCGTTCCGGCGCCGAGCCGAATCCGATTGTGAACCGGTACGACGGCTGCGGATCCCTGGTTGCGCCGGGGCTCACGCTCACACCATAGGTGCCGCCCAGGTTCTCGCGCAGTGCTTCGCGCAGCTTGATGTTGAGGAGCTCCGCGAGGGCGCTAAGGTAGTACCGGTTTTGCCTGTTGTAGTCGAGTGGGCCTGTGAAGATGAGAGCCGTGCGCGCCTTTGGCTCAGCGCCCCTCTTGACCACCCTTTGGACCACGCCCGTAGGCGGACGAATACCGGTATCTCGCCACGTTTCCTTGCGTCCGGTCGACGGGAGCGCGCCGAGCCATTTCGCAATAAGAGGCTTGATCGAATCGGGCTTGAAGTTCCCGACGAAGACGAATGTGAAGCCGCTCGCGTCCGAGAACCTATCCTTGTAGAAGTCGAACGACTTCAACGGATCGATTCTGTCGAGGATCGCCGCCGAGACCGGCTGCTCGCGCACCGAATGCTGAGCCATGGTTACTTGCAGCGTGTCGCTGAACGCCGCTTCCGGACTCGCGCTGCGGTTCGCGAGCACTCCCTTGAAGCGTCCGATGAACGTGTTGACCAGTGATGTGTCGAGTCTCGGCTGGGTGAAGTAGAGATAGACGAGCTGGAGCATGGTGTCGACATCGCGCTGAGACGCGCTGCCCGAGACGCCCTCGCTCAGGTCGTCGATCGACGGATAGACGCTGACCTGCTTTCCGGCAAGAAATTTCTGAAGATCGATGACGCTAAAATTGCCGACCCCGCTGGTCGCCGGGATCAGATCGCCAGCGCTCGCGGCCAGATACGAAGCGTCCGGCAAAAGTGACGCGCCCCCGGGACTGTAGGACGTGAACGAGATCTGATCGGCGTTGAAATCGGTAGGCTTGAGCAGGACTCGAACGCCGTTGGAGAGCTTCCACTCAGTTACTCCGATCGACTTGATTTCCCGCTCGGACACAACCCGTCCGCTAGCTGGCTCTTTTTCGACGAGCTGCTGGGATGTTGCGGTCTCCGTGTAGGCCGAAACGTTGGCGCCCTTGACAGCGTCGAACGCGAGAAGAAGCTCTCCGCGAGCCGGAATGACGATTCCCGGTTTGTCGGGTGATGTAGTCGCCAGAACCCGGTTCCTGTCGGTCATCCATTCCCCGGCCAGTTTGTTCACTTCAGCGAGGGTGATCCCCGGAAGCAGTCGCGTGACCGCGTCGAGGTCGTACTGGATGCTGGTCGATGGCTCGGACTGTAGAAACGCGGACACATACGCATCGGCATAGACACTCGAGTTCGTCTTGTCACGCTCAGCGTACGCCTGCTCGGTTCCGCGCTGCAAATCCTTCTTGGCGCGATCCAGCTCTGATTGCAGGAATCCGAATTTCTTTACGCGCTCGCCTTCGGTGAGGATCGCATTGAGCCCGCGCTGAATTCCGTTATCCGCGACGATTGCGGTCAGCGAGAAGGACTCTGCTGTTCGAACGAGATCGCCATGCGACGCGTACGCGTTTATGAAGGGCGGATTCGGCTTCTGCGTTATTTCCCCGAAACGATCGTTGAACATCGAGCCAAAAAGTTCTTCGACCAAATGCTGTCGGTAAGTCGCCGCGGTCGTGTTGAAGCGTTTTGGCTGTTTGTAGAGAAGCCGGATGACCGACCGCGTGGCTTCCTTGTCGCTGTTGATCGAGACGAGTGTGCTGTCGTGAGGTGGAACGGGAAAGAGCGGCCGTGCCCTGAGTGTGGTCGCCCGTGGAATTGCTCCGAGATAGCGATTGATCAAGGTCTCGATCTGTCGCTTGTCGAAATCACCGACAGCGACCACCGCCATGAGATCCGGTCGATACCAGGTATCGTAGAAGCGACGGAGAGTAGCTGGCTTGTATGTCTCCAACACCGACTTGAGTCCGATCGGGATGCGCTCACCATACTTTGACCCGGAGAAAAGAACTGGAAACCACTTGTTCTGCATCCGGTTCTCGGCGCCCTGCCCCAACCGCCACTCCTCGATCACGACGGGTCGTTCCTTCGCGATCTGTTCCGGCTCGAACGCGACGTTGTGCGCCCACTCCGACAGTATCTGAAATCCTTTGTCGACGATCGCCGCGGTATCAGTGGGGACCGTGATCATGTACACGGTCTCGTCGAAGCTCGTGAATGCGTTGATGTCCGGGCCGTATCGCATTCCGACGGATTCGAGATAGCTCGAGATCTGGTTCCGGGCGAACTGTTTCGTGCCCCGGAACGCCATGTGCTCGACCATGTGCGCGAGGCCGCGCTGGTCTTCATCCTCCAGTACGGACCCGGCGTTGACGACCAATCGCAGCTCGGCGCGCTTTTCCGGCTTGTGATTTTCGCGGATGTAGTAGCGCATCCCGTTGGAGAGCGTCCCGACTGTAACCGCGGGGTCGAAGGGCAATGGCGCGGCGGCTGACATCTGCTGCGCTGTTGCGACGGAAGACGCGCTAGTGAAGAGAGTCGCAAGCAGCGCGACGCCGAAAAGAACCGCGGATGGGAATCTGATTTCTGATCTCATTTGCTTCATCATCAATGGTTGGCGCCCCGATGCCTCAGGCCGCTTCAATGTCATCAGCCTTCGAAATTGCGTCGAGAAAGCGTGCACCGTACCGCTCCAGCTTCATGGGACCGACGCCACGGACATCCTGAAGTGCCGTCAGTGATCGGGGTCGCCTCAGCGCGAGCTCGGCGAGAGTACGATCGGAGAATACAATATATGCGGGCACATGTTCCTCGCGGGCGATCGTGCTCCTGACGGTTTTAAGCACACCGAGAAGACGCTCTTCGGCAGCTCCGAGTGACATATCGTCCGCAACGTCGGCAATCGGAGAGCTCGCCCGCCTGGCCTTTTTGTCGCGCCGAACACGGTGTGGCGCTTCTTCTTCCACAGTCGCGACAGCCGCAATGCCGAGGCAATTGTCGCAGCCCGCGCATCGCGCTTTGGCCGCCGGATCACCGAAGTAGCGCAGCACGAACCCGCGTCGGCACTCCCGGGTGTAAGCGTATTTCTGAACCGCCTGGAGCTTGGACAGCTCAGCACTCCGGCGGCGATCGAGAATCGCCCAGTCGATTTTGAATTTTGAGAGCGGCGCGTTTCGGTCACCCAGATAGAGCCCGCTCCCCAAGCGCTCCCACACCAGGAACTGCCGGTCCTGCAACGCGTCGAGCAACGGCGTCGATGCGGCAGACCCGCCCAATCCCGGTGGCAAGCCGTCGAGATCGACCACAGCGCCGGTCCTCAGAGAGGCTCCGACACCGCGCCAAAGCGCGCGCAGTAGTCCGAGCTCACTGTTGGCCTCGCCGATCAGTTCCCGTTTAATGCGCTCCGGCGTGGCGAGCAGCCGCACGTGGACGCGTGCCTGATCCCCGCTGCTGAGCGTAACAGCCCCAGGGCGCGTCAGAATTCTGATCGCGCCCTCGACCTCCCGAACGTTTGGCTTGGGTTTGATGCTGCGAGTCAGGTCTTCTGGCTCCGCGCTCACGAAGCCCTGGTCATCCGAGAGTTTCCTGAGTGCTTCGTAAGTCTTCTCTACGACCGCACGTTCGGGGTATGAGCCCTTGATGAAGAACTCGTGCGTGAAGCGATCGGGAAACGCGTGCAGAAGAAAGACATCGGAGTGGAGCCCATCGCGCCCGGCACGACCCGCTTCCTGATAATAAGCCTCGAGGGTTCCCGGCATCGCGTAGTGAATCACGAGGCGAACATTGGGCTTGTCGATCCCCATTCCAAAAGCGTTGGTCGCCACAATGGCGCGAATCTTTTCGCCCATGAAGGCTTCCTGCACCTCGTGCCTTCTGCTGTCATCCAGACCGGCGTGATATCCGGCCGCGCGGATCTTCGCCCGCTCGAGAACCGTCGTGAGGTGGTCCACCGCCTTGCGGGTAGATGCGTAAATCACGGCGAGTCCATCGTGCTTTCGCAGTATCTCTACGATTCGCTTTTCTTTTTCGGCGTCGTTCCTGGTCGGGACGACATAGTACGTGAGATTAGGCCGATCAAAACCGGTGATGATCGTCTCGGGGTTTTTCAGGGCCAGCTCGCGTCCAATGTCCCGACGAACCTCGGGGGTTGCGGTCGCCGTCAGGGCGATTGTCGTCGGCGAGCCGAGCGCTTCGTGCACCTTCTTCACCCGGAGGTAGCTTGGCCGGAAATCGTGCCCCCACTGACTGATGCAGTGGGCTTCGTCGATCGCGAGGAGCGAGACGCCGGCCTTGCGGAGTCTCTCGGCCGTGCGGCCGAAGTCGAACCGCTCCGGCGCTACGTAGAGCAGTTTGATCTCGCCCCGATCGGCACGGGCGAGACGGTCCGACACCTGGCCGGAAGTCAGAGTGCTGTTGATGAACGCCGCCGGCAATCCCCTGGCCGTGAGCGCATCGACCTGGTCCTTCATCAACGAGATTAGCGGCGAGACAACGACTGTGAGACCGGGCAGTAGGAGCGCCGGCACCTGAAAGCAGAGCGATTTGCCGCCACCGGTGGGAAGAACCACCACGGTATCGCGGCCAGCGAGGATCGCGGACACGGCGGCTTCCTGTCCCGGCCGGAACTTATCGTAACCAAACGCGCTTTTGAGAACGGCGCGTGCGTCCTGAATTGTCGGCGTCGCCATCTTATGAAAGGTAAGCGACCCGGGAACCGACCGGGCGTCGCCTGATCGCGCCCGTAACTATTGCGCCGCAGCCCAACTGCAACGCTGGCGCCGGCTCAGATACCCTCGATGAGCCTGGCGTAGAAAACCGGATCTGCGTTTCCCCCACTGATTACGCAACAGACTCGCTTGCCCTTGAATCGATCCGGCTGCGCCAGCACCGCGCCGAGCGCCAGTGCACCTGTCGGCTCGGCTTTCAGATTCGCGAGAGCGAAGAGGAGACGGACTCCTTCCATGATCTGCTCCTCAGTGACTTCGATCACGCCGGAAAGCCCGTGACTAAGAATCTCCCAGTTGCGATCGCCCAACCGAAGCACGCGCGCGCCATCCGCAATCGTGGTCGATTCATCGGGCAGCGACACAATGTGACCGGCGCGAAACGACTCGGCGGCGTCGTTCGAGAGCAGCGGCTCTGCGGCGAAGACTTTGGTCTTTTTTCCGCTTCGCTCGACCGCCTTGACCAGGCCGGATGTGAGGCCGCCACCTCCAATCGGGGCGATGATGAAATCGAGCTCGAGGCCGAGCGCGAACAGCTCGCTGGCGAGTCCGGCATTGCCTTCGATTACGAGCGGATCATCGTAGGGACTGGCGACGTAAGCCTTCGGATATTGTTTGGCAAGCTCACCGAGCCGCTCCAACCTGCTCTTCTTCTTGAGGTCGACGAGATCGACTTCGGCGCCGTATTCACGAACCGCATCGACTTTTATGCTAGGCGCCGTTAGCGGCATGACGACGGTGCATCTTTTCTTGAACAGCGAGCAGGCGTAGGCAATGGCTTGACCAAAATTGCCCGACGAGACCGTAATGATGTGTGCCTGCTTTACGTTGGACGCGACGTTGTAGGCAGCGCGAAACTTGAAGCTGCCTGTGTACTGGAGCGTCTCGCTCGCCAGCACCAGATCGACACCGAGTTTTTTTGACAGGCGCGGCGCGTCGACGATCGTGGTTGGACGCGGGCCAGTCATTGAAGTCCGCGCGGCCTCTTGATGAATCGAAGGATCAGAGCGATGAACAGGAACCCGATTCCGGCCCAACGGACTGCCGTGTCGTCGGTTCTGATCCCCCAACCGAGGAGGATCGCCGCGATCAGCATCAGTGCGAGCTTCGCAACTGTGAACGGAGTCACTGGTTATCCTTCTTGCGATTGGTGAACCGTTTCACACCCTCGCGGAAGGCCGTGGTCGCACGGGAGTCGGCGTTGGCGATGATTCCTGCCGAGATGCCATCCAGGAAGCCGAGCGTGTCAAGCTTGTAGAAGAGGGTTTTGGTCGCCGCCATAGAGCTGGGCGCCGCGTCGGCAAGTTGATCGAGAACGGATTGAGACAGCTGATCGAATTCCCTGGCCGCAAACACACGCGATACGAGACCGATTGACCGTGCCTCCTCCGCTTTGAGAATGCGGCCGGTGCTGACGAGATCGAAGGCGTGTTTTTCCCCCACCGAGCGCCGCAACATTGTCATCACCATTGCCGGAACGAATCCGATCGTAATTTCCGGGTAGGCAAAGCGGGCTTCCTCGTGTGCGAGAACGATGTCACAGGCCGATGCGAGGCCCGCGCCACCGCCGTACGCCCTGCCCTTAACCAAGGCGACGACCGGCTTTTCCATCCGCCGAATGGTATGGAACACGTGTCCGAGGGATTTCGCGTCGTCGATCTGTTCCTGGCGGGGAGCATCGAGCATTTCTTCAAGCGCAGAGAGATCTGCGCCAGCGCAAAAATCCGGACCGTCACCGTCGATTGCTACGACTCTCACGGGCGATTCGCTAAGCGCGAACAGCGCCTCGGCGAGCTCGTCGGCAGTTACCCGATCGAGCGCGTTCTTTTTCTCCGGACGGGCAAGAGTGATGCGGCCAATTGCGCCCTCGGCTGTCATGCGGATGTTTTTCATCGCGAACGCTCCTCGGCCGTGCGAAGCTTCACTTTGCCGCCGGCAGTGAGAGACGCCGAGCCTCGGCCTCAGGAACGTCGATCACCATTCGCAGCAGTGCCGTTGAATAGACCTTGCCTTGAGCATCGGTCTTGAGCGAGAGCGTACCACCGCCGTCGAGCGCGCCGTGGAGCAGGAAGTTGAGCGCATTGAGATTGGGGAGCTCGTAACGGTCGACATCGCCTTCGATCATGCCGCGAAAGTGTTCGGCAACCCTGTTGCGCGTCACGAATTGCTCCAGGACCTCGTACCATCGCGGCTCCAGCGCGATCACGCCGACGTTGGCTGTGTCGCCCTTGTCGCCCGAGCGTGCGTGCGCAATGTCAACGAGGCGCACTTTCATTGGATAAGGTCCACTTTGGTTTTCACAACGGACTTGTCGACCAGCGCGGGCCAGTATGCCACGATTTCTTCGACCTTTGGTCGACCGCCGGCGAATCCGGTTACGCTGGGCGGCCCGTTTAGAACGAGTGGTGCAATCTCCCGCGTGAACCGTTCCACTGCGACGCGATCAGGACCGCGCACTCCAAAGCGCAGCTGTACTTCTGGCGCGCCTCTCTGGTCGCCGGCCAGGCGCCCGTGAGTAGCATTGGCGCCGACGAATTCGGAAAGGATGCGCTCGAATCTGAGACCGAGCCTGTCCAGCCTCTCGCGTAGTATCCGGTCGGCCAATTGGGCTTTGTCGAGCGCATCGGGCCACGCGTAAACGAGAGTCCCCACGGCCTTGAATCCGGCGCGGTACGCCACGGAGACCTTGACCTTGTCGGTCGCAGGCTTTCCCTTGATTCCCGATACGAGCACACGATCATCGCCATCCGGCGCCAGTCTGATCGTCGTGAAGTCAGCGATGACGTCGGGCGTGATGTATGAGTGTGGATCACCCATCTCGTAGACCAGTTGCTCCGTGATAGTTTGAACCGAGACTCTTCCGCCGGTATTCGGATGCTTCGTCACCACGAACGTGCCGTCGGGTTTCGCCTCAACCAGAGGGTATCCGACGTTCGCGAGGTCGGGAATCGAGCGCCAATCAAATAGGCAGTTGCCGCCCGAGCATTGCGCCCCGCACTCGATGATGTGTCCCGCCACGATTCCCGCTGCAAGTTGATCCCAGCTCGTCGCTCCCCACCCAAACTCGTGACGAAGCGGCGCCATGGTCAGCGCGGTATCCGTCGAGCGTCCGGTGATGACGACATTTGCTCCTTTCCCAAGCGCCTCGACGATCGGCTCGGATCCGAGGTAGGCGTTGGCGGAAAGTACGCGGTCTCTCACGGTCGATAGCGGCTCGCCGGTCTCCATGTTGGTGAGAGGATGTCCGGCCCCAATTAACTGGTCGATACGATCCAGCAGATCGTCGCCGGTGACAACTCCAATCCTGAGCCCGCCCTTCGCTCCGGTTTTTCCCGCCATCGCTTTTACCGCAACGGCGCACGCGGCCGGGTTCACGCCTCCCGCGTTCGCAACGACCTTCACACCGCGGTCGAGCACCGCAGGGAGAACGCTCTCCATCGCGCCTATGAAGTCGCGCGCGTACCCGAGTGCAGGGTCACGCTCCTTCTGCTTCTGGAGAATCGACATCGTGACTTCGGCGAGATAGTCGAGCATCAGATAGTCAATCGGCCCGTCTTCCACCTGGCGGCGCGGTGCGTCGAGATCATCGCCCCAGAATCCCTGACCGGCGGCGACGCGAACCACTTTCTTCAACTGCTCTCCTCCGAGAGATGCGGCGGAAGCACGAATGGACCGAGGTGAGGTCCCGGATTGTGGAGAGAGGCCCGGAGCGCGAGGCTCAGCATTTCGCGCGTGTTCTCCGGATAAACAATCGCGTCGACAAATCCTCGTGCCGCGGCATAGCGAGCATCGAGCTGGTGCTCGTAGTCGGCGCGCATCTCGTCCACAGACTTCGCGACTTCGGGATCGAGAACTCCACCATTCTTCTTGGCAGCTTCCAGGGCTGGCCCGTGCACCGCCTGGATTGCCGATTCGCCTTCCATGACTGCCATGCGGCCTGTCGGCCAGCTGAGGATGAAATCGGGATCGAACCCCTGACCGGCCATCGCGTAGTATCCGGCGCCGGAAGCGTGATTGACGGTGAGCACTATCTTGGGCACACGTGCGGTTGCCATGGCCTCCACGAAACGCGCACCCGCGCGGATGATCCCTTCCTGCTCTGCTTCCGTCCCTACCATAAAGCCTGACACGTCCTGCACAAACAGCAGCGGAATACCCAGCCGGTCGCAGCGATCGATGAAAAACGCGACCTTCTCGGCGCTCTCGGTATATATGATCCCGCCGAAGCGCGGTTTCTCACCCTCGCGGCCTTTGATGAGCCCCCGCTGATTCGCGATGACGCCAAGATTGATTCCATCGATTCGGGCGTCCCCGCAGATCATCTCTTTCGCGAGGCCTTCCTGAAACTCGTCGATCTCACCGTGATCGAGAATTGCTCTCAGCACAGCGTGCATGTCGTACGACATGCGATGATCAGTGGGAAGCAGGTTGTACAAGTCCTCTTCCTGGCTGCCTGATTTTCCGGTTCTCGCCTTGGTCCTCGATGTAGTCCCTGACCCGCGCGTGCGTCCCGTAGCCCGTGTCTCGTCTTCCTCGTTTTCCCGCGGCAAAAGCGCGACGGCGCGCGTTGACGTTGGCAAACGCTCTATCAAATCTCGTATCTTGGCGATGCATGCGTCGTCGTCGTCGAGAGCGTAGTGCGCCACGCCGCTGATCTCGGTGTGCGTCGAGGCGCCACCAAGAGTCTCCGAGTCGACCACCTGTCCGGTCGCGCCCTTCACCAGATTCGGACCACCGAGCCCCATGAACGATGTGCCCTTCACCATGAGGATCACATCCGAAAGCGCAGGCAGATATGCGCCGCCCGCTATGCATTGTCCCATGACCGCCGCGATCTGCGGGATGTGCAGATATCGCCGCATGATCGAGTTGTAATAGAAGATGCGCGCGGCTCCGTACTGTCCAGGGAAGACGCCCTCCTGATATGGGAGATTGACGCCGGCGGAGTCGACCAGATAAACGATCGGGATGCGGCACCGCATCGCGACCTCCTGCGCCCGCAGAATCTTCTTGATCGTCTCCGGCCACCATGAGCCAGCTTTCACGGTAGCATCGTTGGCGACGACGACGGTCTCCCTGCCATGTACTCGTACGATCGACGTCACCACTCCCGCCGCGGGTGCCTGGCCGTCGTACTGGTCGTAAGCGACAAGAAGTCCGATCTCGAGCGTGCTCGAGCCAGAATCGCGAAGGAGCTCAACGCGCTCGCGCGCCGAGAGCTTTCCCTGTTGATGAAGCCTTTCCAGCCGGTTCGCTCCGCCCGCCTCGCGGAGCTTTGTCTCGAGCGCTCTTACCTCATCGCTCAGCTCGCGGAGGCGGTTGCTCACTAGGCTTCCTGCTTTTCGCGCGTGGCGAACCACTCCTTGATGTACGCGATAAGCTCACTGGTGGGAGTGCCTGGCCCGAAGAGCCGTCCGATTCCCCGGGCTTCGAGAGCCTCGACATCTTCTTTCGGGATTATGCCACCGCCAGTGATCAGGATGTCGTCCCGCCCCTGAGCGTGAATCAGCTCCTGAACGCGGGGAATGAGGGTCATGTGAGCGCCACTCAAGATCGAGAGGCCGATCACATCTACGTCCTCCTGGACCGCGGCGGTCGCGATCATCTCGGGTGTCTGATGCAGGCCCGTGTAGATGACTTCCATTCCGGCGTCGCGAAGCGCCGCTGCGACAACCTTGGCGCCTCGATCATGTCCATCAAGGCCGGGCTTGGCGACGAGAACTCGAATTGGTCTCATGGAGAGTCAAAGTTAGCGGTTACGCGGCGGGAGCGGCAATCGGGCCTCACTCTTTGCGAGCGACGAGCAGCATCTCTGAAGACGTCCTTCTGAGGGGGCGATCGTCGAAGCCTTCAAAGGCTTGTTCAACGACAAGACCCACATCGGCAAAGAGCTCTGACAATCGTGTGGCCGTGTACAGCCTGATCTTGTGCTCGCGGCCGCCGCTCCGGGAGCCGCGGCTCCACGTCGAACGAACCGTCAGCAAGCCGGACAGCGGATCGAACTCCCGCTGCTGCGCGAACAGCGTCTTGCCCGAGGTCCACCAGTCGCGTCCGAGAAACCGCGCCATGACGCCATCTCTGCTGGCGCCATGCCAGATAAGCACTCCTCCAGGCTTGAGCACGCGTACGAACTCCCGGATAGCGCGCACATCCTCGGCCGGGTGGGCGAAGAAACCAAACGATGTAAAGAGATTCAGCACCGCGTCGAACCGTCTCGTCCATCGTCCCGGCATTTTTCGCATGTCGCCGCGCGTGTAGCGAAGGCTTGGCCCAGTCCCGCGCTTGCGGGCGACCTGTAACAGTTTGCGCGAATAGTCGAGGCCATCCACATCGAAGCCCGCTTCCGCGAGCAGGTGCGTGTGTCGTCCCTGTCCACACGGGACGTCCAGTATTCGCGAGCCGACCGGAAGGCAGAGGAGATCCATGAGACGCGCCGCTTCCTGGCGATCGCGCTCGGGGGTGAAGAGGAGGCCGTATTCCAGGAGATAGTGGGCGTCGAAGGCAGACTCCCACCACTCGCTCGATTTCTTCAGAAGAAAACTGGCTCGCGGTAGGCGCCGAACACCGTTTCCATCGCGGCGCGGATCTCGTAAAGAGTGCAGTAAGCGCGGGCGCAATCGAGAATGAAAGGCATGAGATTCCGCGACGTTGCCGCCGCCTCGCGCAGCGCGCCCAGCCTTTTCTCTACGAGAGCGTTGTCTCTCGCGGCCCGCATCTTCGCCATCCGCTGCCGTTGCTCTCGTTCCGTCTGCTCGGCGATTTTGAGAAGCTCGATCTCGACCGCGGGTCCGTCAGTTACGAATTCGTTCACGCCGACGATTACGCGCCGATGCTGCTCGATCTCCCATTGCTGGCGGGCCGCGGACTCATTGATTTTGCGCTGAAGCCATCCGGTCTCGAGGCCGCGAACTACTCCGCCAACTTCCTCGATCTGCTTGAACAGCATCTCCGCTTCCCGTTCCAGTTCGGTGGTAAGAGTTTCGACGTAATACGAGCCGCCAAGCGGATCGATGACATTCGGGATTCCGGTCTCGAACGCGAGAACCTGCTGGGTCCGGAGCGCGACCTGTACCGATTCTTCGGTTGGGAGCGCGAGCGTCTCGTCCATGGAATTCGTGTGCAGCGACTGGGTTCCACCGAGCACGGCCGCCATCGCCTGGTACGCGACACGCACGACGTTGTTCATGGGTTGCTGCGCGGTCAGTGTCACGCCCGCGGTCTGCGAATGGAAGCGCATCATGAGCGAGCGTGGATCCTTCGCTCCGTAACGATCCTTCATGTGGCGAGCCCAGATACGGCGTGCGGCACGAAGCTTTGCTATTTCCTCGAAGAAATCGTTGTGGATGTCCCAGAAGAAGGAGAGTCGTGGCGCAAACGTATCGACGTCGAGGCCACGCGCGATCCCGCGCTCGACGTAGGTGAAGCCGTCCGCGAGGGTGAAGGCCAGTTCCTGAGCCGCCGTCGCGCCGGCCTCCCTGATGTGGTAGCCCGATATCGATATCGTGTTCCATTGCGGGACGTGCTCAGCCGACCACTCAAAACAATCGACGATGAGCCTTAGCGCGGGCTCGATGGGATAAACCCACGCGTGCTGCGCCATGTACTCCTTGAGGATGTCGTTCTGAATGGTCCCGCGCAGCTTCGTCGAATCGATTCCCTGCTTCTCCGCGGCGGCGATGTAGAAGCAATAGAGAATCACGGCGGGTCCGTTGATGGTCATCGACGTCGAGACCTGGTCCAGCGGTATGCCGTCGAACAGTGTCTCCATGTCGGCGAGGCTGGAGATTGCGACGCCGCATTTGCCTACTTCTCCCTCGGACCGGGGATGATCTGAGTCGTAACCCATCAAGGTCGGGAAATCGAACGCCACTGAAAGCCCGGTCTGCCCGTGCGCGAGGAGAAACTTGTATCGCTCGTTGGTGTCGCGCGCGCTCCCGAATCCGGCGAACTGTCGCATCGTCCACAATCGGCCGCGGTAGCCGGTTGGATGCACGCCCCGCGTGTAAGGATAGAACCCAGGCATTCCGAGTGCTTCGGCGCTCGTCTCGGCGGCGTCGAGCGGAGTGTAGATCGGCTGGACTTCCTTTTCCGAATTGGTGAACGCGATGTCACGCACTTCGCCCTTCTCGTACTTCTTCCGCCACTCGGCGACTTCCTGGCGTAGCAAGCGCAACTCGGCGCTCTGCTCCTCGATCGTCGCGATCAGTTCGCTGTCAGCAGCACCGTTGGAGCTGGGACTCTTGAGTTTCGTCATTTATCATCATCTCCACGTACGCGCTCAGCACTCTGTCGCAACAGCTGGTCGGCGACGGCGAATGGTGTGGCGCGTCCTTCTTCAACCGATGGTAGCTGCAGCTCCAGCCGACTCATCGTGGCCGTATCCTTCCACAGCCGGACGCGGATTTTTTGCTCCACGATGTCCATCACGCGCTCCCGCAGTCTTTCCCGCCTGCGCGCGCTGAGCTTCCCGCTCTGGGCAAGATAAGCGAAGTGACGGTCGAGCGCCGCCACGAGCTCGGTGATTCCCTCGTCCTTCGTCGCGACCGCGCTCAACACGGACGGCGTCCACTCCACCGGATTTGGCGCGGCTGCCGCTTCGCGCGCCGCGCGCGCTGGATTCACGCGCTTGAGATCGATACCGTGGTGTGCGGGCATGCTGCCGAACGACACACCTTTGCGCAGGCCCAGCATCAACTCGACATCGTTGCGCAGGCGGTCGGCACCGGGCCGATCGGCCTTGTTGACGACGAAGATGTCGGCCACTTCCATCACTCCGGCCTTGAGCGTCTGGATCGAATCGCCGGATTCCGGAACGAGAACCAATACGGTCGAGTCCGCCGTTCGAGCAACGTCCAACTCAGATTGACCCACGCCCACGGTCTCTATCAGCAACCGATCGAAGCCGAACGCATCGAGCACGTCCGCCACCTCGCGTGTCGCTGCCGCCAGGCCGCCGAGCGAGCCGCGCGTCGCCATCGACCTGATGAACACCCCTGGATCGAGTGCCACGCTCTCCATGCGCACCCGATCGCCGAGCATTGCGCCGCCCGTAAACGGCGACGTCGGATCAACGGCAATCACTCCAACCGTGAGACCAACTTCGCGAAAGCGCTTCACCAAAAGCGCGGTGATCGTGCTCTTACCAGCGCCGGGCGGTCCCGTCAGGCCGATGCGTCTTGCCCGCCCTGTTCGCGCATGGAGAGGCCCAAGTATTTCCTCGAACCCGTCTCGATGGTTCTCGACGATGCTGACAACTCGCGCCAGTGCCGCCGGTTTCCCGGCGTTGAAATCGTCGATTAGCTGATTAGAGGACGCGCGCAAGTATCCTCTCCTGCCTGAGCCACATAGGTGACATAGTGCGTCCTGCGCCCAGAGGATGATCGTGTCCAAGAACGTGGAGCGTTCCGTGGATTACGAGTCGCAGCAGCTCCTCACCAGCCGATATGCCCTGGGCTTTGGCGTTCTCCCGTGCGATCTCGGCGCAGATGTAGACGTCTCCTACTACGGCACCCCGTCTTCCGACCCGGCCGAGTCCGAACGAAATCACATCGGTTGGACCGTGGTGCCCGAGGTAGCGATGGTTAAGCTGCGATATTGAAGCTCGCCCAACGAACGTAATCGATAGCATGGCGTCCTTTGCGCGTTCGGCTTTCAGCGCCGCGACAGCTGCTTCTCTGACTCTCGCGCGCGACACGCTGAGACGGCGCACACTCGAGGAAATATCTATCGCGAGCCCGCGCGGTGGCCTCTTCATTAAGTCAGCCCCGCGCGAGCCCGTTCAGACGCCCGAATCCTCGGCGTACGCCTTGATGATCTCGCGCACGAGCCGGTGGCGAACGACATCGGCATCAGTGAGATAGTAGAAGCCGATGCCCTCGATGCCCGGCAATATGCGCTCGATCTGAACCAGGCCCGAATCTTCCCTCTTTGGCAGGTCGATTTGCGTCTTGTCGCCCGTGATCACGGCCTTCGAGTTAACGCCGAGCCTGGTCAGGAACATCTTCATCTGAGCGGTCGTGGCGTTTTGCGCCTCGTCGAGAATGACGAAGGCGTCCGCGAGCGTTCGTCCGCGCATGTAGGCGAGCGGCGCGATCTCAATGGTGCGCGTCTCTAGCGACTTCAGCACGCGCTCGTGCGGCATCATGTCTTCGAGCGCATCGTAAAGCGGCCGTAGATAGGGATCGACCTTCTGCTGCATGTCTCCGGGAAGGAATCCGAGACTTTCGCCGGCTTCAACGGCGGGACGCGCGAGAACGATGCGACGAACGCGTTTGCGCGCGAGCGCGTCGACCGCCGCCGCAACAGCGAGATAAGTCTTGCCCGTGCCCGCGGGTCCAATGCCGACTACGATGTCGTTCTCCGCCATCAGCTTCATATACTCGGCCTGACCGCTCGTCTTGGCCTGAATGATCTTTCGGATACCAGGCAGAACGATGCGCGTCTCGCTATCTACGCCGTTTCCGTTCCCCTCACGCGGCCCCTCGATGCTCATACGGAGAACGTCGTCCGCGGTCATAGGCATCTGTTGTTTGGCAGTGTCAATCATTCGCTGGGCGATGGGCATGGCCCGCGCGACTGATTCCGCATTTCCGCTGATTGCCAGCATCTCGCCGCGGAGAGCGATCTTGGCTCCCGTTTGACGCGCCAGCTCGACCAGGTTTTCGTCGTTGACGCCGGCCAGCGTCAGCATGTCCGCCCCTTCAGTCGAGAGGCGCTGAATTGTTGTCTCTTCGCTCACGTCAGCTTGTCATTGTCTGAAGATGGAGATCCCTCAGGTCTTCGGGTGGAACGGCCGACGGCGCGTCCTCGAACAGCGCCCTCGCCGCGGTAGTCTTCGGGAAGGCAATCACGTCCCGAAGAGAAGACGCGCCAGCCAGCACCATCGCAAGCCTGTCGAAGCCGAACGCGATTCCGCCGTGTGGCGGGGCTCCCGCGCTCAAGGCATCCAGCAGGAATCCAAAGCGATGCTGGGCGGTCTTGGAATCAACGCCGAGCAACGACAGCACTTTACGCTGCAGAGCTGGATCGTTGATCCGGATACTTCCTCCGCCCAGCTCCAATCCGTTCAACACGACGTCATACGCGAGCGCACGAACCTTCTCGGGCGTCGAATCGAGGAGGTCGAGGTCTTCCGGGTTGGGCGCCGTGAATGGATGATGGACCGAGCTGAGCGTGCCGTTCTGCTCACGAATGAACATTGGAAAGTCCGTCACCCATAGAAAGCTCTGTTGATCCTGCGGGACCATTGACAGCCGCTGCGCGACATCCTGCCGCACGCGATCCAGTGCCGGATTGCTGGTGTGTTCCGCTCCCGCGACCAGCAGGCACAACTCTCCATCTCCGATTGAGAGACGCTGTACAGCGCTCTCGCTCAGAAACTTCGCGGCTGGGCCTTCGAGCCCGCTCGTTCCGCGCTTGAGTCGAATCAGCCCACCTGCGCCCGCCGATTTGGCGATGGCCTCGATCTCGTCGACCTGCTTGCGAGACAGGGTGGCTCCTCCCGGAATCCTGATTCCCCGGACGCGACCGCCGGCGGCCAGAGCCGAGTTGGTGATGCCGAACTCCGAGCCGCGAAACGCGTCGCTCGCGTCGAAGAGCTCGAGGAAGTAGCGCACGTCGGGACGGTCAGTGCCGAACCGCTCCAGCGCGTCGGCATAGCTCAGTCGCTCGAACTTCGCTGGAATCTCGTGGCCGCCATCCTTGAACAGCGCCGCGAGCATGCCCTCGGAGAGCGACATGATGTCCTGTGGCTCGATGAACGACGCCTCAATGTCGATCTGCGTGAACTCAGGCTGCCTGTCGGCGCGCAAATCCTCGTCGCGAAAACAGCGCGCGATCTGGAAGTAGCGGTCGAACCCCGCGATCATGAGCAGCTGTTTGTACAGCTGCGGAGATTGCGGCAGCGCGTAGAACTCGCCCCGGTGCACTCTGCTCGGCACGATGTAATCACGTGCTCCCTCGGGCGTCGGCTTGGTCAAGATCGGAGTCTCTATTTCCAGGAAGCCGCGTTCATCGAGGAATCGACGCGTCGTCTGCTGAAGTCTGTGCCGGAGAATCAGATTCTTCTGCAGCTCACTGCGGCGGAGATCCAGGTTCCGGTGTTTGAGACGAAGCTCCTCGGCGGGAAGCTTTTCCCCTCTTCCCCGTGCCACTGGAATCGCTGGCGTGTCCGCAGGGCCGACGATTTTGAAATCGCTGGCCCTCACCTCGATGTCGCCGGTCTCCATCTCGGCGTTCCTCATCTCGATTGGACGCGCGGCGACTTCACCCTCGAGCGTAATTACTGTCTCCAGGCCGAGTTTGGCCGCACGCTCTATTACGTCGCCCGGTGTCCACTTTGGATCGAAGGATACCTGAACGAGTCCAGCGCGATCGCGAAGGTCGAGAAAAACGATTCCGCCAAGATTTCGCGTTCGGTGTACCCAGCCGCCGAGTTTGACCTTGGCGCCAACGTGAGACGCTCTGAGCTCTCCGCCGAGATGCGAGCGAGTGGCCGTCGCGAAACGGGAGGTAGGGGCCGTGGAGGTCAGCGCCGGGGCGTGTGGGTCGAATAAGCCATCGAGAGGGGTTAAATTTAGTAGTTGCATAGACTTGGTGGAAGGAGCATGTCGGACAAAAACACACGTCGGGAGGATTTGCCGGCGAAGCAGAACCTCCTCAACATGCTTCCTTCTGAAGCCGAGACGCTGCTCCGCGGCTTTGCCATGGAGTACGGCCAGCAGCCGTTCCGCGGCTCCCAGGTGTTGAGGCACCTCTGGCAGAATCCGGCCGAGAGTTTTGCATCGATGACGGATTTGCCTCTCGCGTTTCGGGACCTGCTCGAAGATCACTTCACGATCCCGCGCCTGGCGCTCGCGGCGCGGCAGACCTCGAGCGACGGCACGGAGAAGTTTCTGTTCCGCCTCGAGGACGGCGAATTCATCGAGACGGTCGCGATCCCGGAAGGGTCCCGCATGACTCTGTGCATCTCGTCGCAGGCTGGCTGCGCGCTTCAGTGCGCGTTCTGCGCCACGGGGGCGATGGGCTTCACCCGCAATCTTCAGATGTACGAGATCGCCGGGCAGGTGCGCGAGATGAGGCTTCTCTCTCCGCCCATTCAGGTGACGAACGTCGTCTTCATGGGAATGGGCGAACCACTCATGAACTGGAGAGCCGTCGATCCCGCGCTGACCGTTCTCAATTCGCCGGCAGGATTGGGTATCGGGGCGCGGCACATCACAGTGTCAACAGTCGGCGTTCTTCCGGGAATCGTCGCACTGGGAGAACGACCGGAACAGTTCAGGCTGGCGATCTCGATTCACGCGCCGAATGATGATCTGCGGCAATCGCTAATGCCAATCAATACCAAGTACCCGCTCGCCAGCGTCATCGAAGCCGCGAAGGTTTTCGATCGACGAGTGACGTTCGAGTATGTGATGCTCGGCGGAATCAACGACGGTGCGGAGCAGGCGGCGCAGCTGGCCGCGCTGGCGCGTGAGTGCGGCGCCTTTGTGAATCTCATTCCCCTTCACCCCGGCGGAGCCGGAGACTTCACCCCAAGCTCGCCCCAGCAGATCCAATGGTTCGCTCGGCGCCTCAGGGCTCAGCGCGTCGAGGTCGCGGTGCGAAAGAGTCGCGGAATGGATATCGCCGCGGCTTGCGGGCAGTTACGGGTGGAACGGCTGCGGAGGCGGACGCCAGTCGGCGCCGATAAGGACGGTGACGTCCAGGTAGCGTGAGCTGTCGGGACGCGAGGCCACCGGGGCATTCATAGCCCGGCCGACCAGGTGCGCCCAGGCCGGGTGCGAAGAGCGATCGTAGACGATAGTCGTTGGGCGTTGCTCGGTTACGTTGCCAGAGCCCACGACATCGAAGCCACGGTCGCGGAGATACAGCGTCGCGCGGCGCGCCAGACCTTTCGTCCTTGTCGCGTTAAGAACTTCCACCTTGATACGTGTTCCCTCGGGCGCTCGCGCATCATCGGGCACGTAGCTCACCCCGGGCGCAGAAAACGCGTTTACGACCAGCCAGACGATCCACCCGATGACACACAGAATCAGAACAATGAGAATGATTCTGCCGTAGCGGCGCCGGCGTGGCGGTTCAGTCACCGCAAACTATTCCAGAGCTCGACGGTCTCGGGGAAGATGTGATTGCCCTCGCGCACGGACCATTCGAGGCGGAAACGCACCACCTGGCGGAACACACCCTCGAAGTTGTGCGGTACCTGGCTGGCCAGAAAGCCGCGGTCTTCGGCGAGAAATTTCCGACCTGGCTCGAGATAATCCGCCATGTACAGCGCGCGCCCCGTTCGATCCCAGCTCGCGTGTCCGACGGTGTGATAGCGAATCGCGTCGAGCAGATTCTGCCTGCGCTCTCCTTCGGCCTCGAGTTTGATCGCGACCGCGGGTCCATGGAGCAAGCCGTCGGGGGACGTGCGATCACCGGTGATGTCACGCAGCTCCCCGATCGGCGCATCACGCAGAGCGTCGTGCCAGCTGCCCGCATCGATCCAGGCATTCGCCTCGTCCGCCGTCAGCCGCATCGCCGCGCCCCACGCGCGAAGCAGCAACGTGACGCGTGCAATGTGCGCCAGACGCCGCTCACTCACCTGTGCCCACGTCGGCAATCCCGAAGTCTGGAGCTGCACCATGTCAGAAGATGATGTTATCGATCAATTTGGTCTCGCCGACGCGCACCGCGCCAACGCCAGCGTCGCCGTGGCGCACGTTGTTGACGCGCTGAAACGTGTCGGCGTTCACGACCGCCAGATAGCGCGGCGTAAGTCCTACGACGCGCTCGAGCATGCGCCAGCCAACCGCCTCGAGCGCGCTGGCCCGGCGCTCTCCTTTGGTGAAAACGTCGCGCATTGCGAACAGCGCCTTCGATAGTATGAGCCCGAGCTCCCGTTCCTTCGGAGACAAATATCGGTTCCGACTCGACATGGCCAG
>DASWBG010000396.1:0-2236 GCA_036390715.1 Gemmatimonadaceae bacterium | reverse complement strand
CAGATACCCAAACACGATCACGAACATGAGCGGCTGCATGGTCGTGCGCAGCAGAAAGAACGGCAGCTCGCGACGAGCGACTCGCATGTCACGTCGCAGCAATGCGAAGAACACTGATGACGCCCGAACTTCCGGGCGAGTTCCGTTCAAGGCAATCGCGGTCATCCGAGCTTCCTTCCGGTCAGCGACACGAACAACGTTTCCAGACTGGGCTGCAGCAATCGAATGTCCGTAACCGTTCGGCCCGTGGATTCCGCGATTTCGATCAGCGCGGGCAGAACCTGTCCCCCGCGATCGCTGTGCGCGCGCAGAAGTCCATCCTGGGCCTCCACCCTGCTGATGCCCGCCATCGCCTCCGCCACCTCCGCGGCTGGCATCGCGTCACCGTCCAGCACCAGCTCGAGCAGCGTACCGCCTGGTGCCTTGGCCTTGAGCGCGCGTGGAGTGTCGAGAGCGAGAAGATGGCCGCGATCGATGATCGCGAGGCGATCGCACAGTCTGTCGGCCTCGTCCATGTAATGAGTCGTCATCACGATGGTGCGTCCGCGATCGTGCAAGTCGCGAAGGATCTCCCACAGGCCGAGCCTCGCCTGCGGATCGAGCCCCACTGTCGGCTCGTCGAGGAAGAGAATATCCGGCTCGTGCATCAGCGCCCGCACGATCATGAGGCGCTGCTGCTGACCCCCGGAGAGCTCCGACATCTTCGACGACGCTTTCTCGGAGAGCCCCAGGCGCTCGAGCAGCTCCTGCGCCCGTTTCGTCGCGACGTCGAAGTGTATGCCGAAGTACGCGGCGTGGAACTGGAGGTTCTCCATCACATTGAGACTCAGGTCGGCGTTCGGGCGCTGGGGGACAACCCCGATTGTCTGGCGAACGCGCACCGAGTCTTCTACCACGTCCGCGCCCGCTACAGTCGCCTTTCCCGAAGTAGGTCGGACGCGCGTGGTGAGGATGCCGATGGCGGTCGTCTTTCCAGCGCCGTTCGGACCGAGAAGTCCGAAGAATTCACCGGCGCGGATGTCGAGATCGAGTGACTCGAGGGCAATGACGTCTCCCGATGGGGGCGTGGTCGTGCCGGGCGGAGCCCACCGCGCGCTGTAGGACGAGCCGCCAGGCTTGGACTTTCCGCTACCCTTGTAAACCTTGCGCAACGCGCGCATCTCGATTGCGTTCAATGCTTCTTAGTCCGGTCCACGGCGTAGAAGAAATCCAGCAAGGCGGAGTTGAAGGTAAGCGGTTGCGCGAAGTGCGCGCCATGCCCGGCGTTCGGAATCACGACCTTCTTCGCGTTTGGAATCCGGTGCGCAAACGTGTCCGCAGCAGCCGCGAGAAATGGCATCTCGTGGTCGCCGATGATGACGAGGGTCGGAACTTTCAGCCCTGAAAGCTGCGCGATGCTCGGCATTGGTACGCGCCCCGACTGTGGACGAGGATCGAGCAGATCCTTACCCGAGTACGACGCCCACAGTCTGTGATAGCGATTCGTGACATCAGTACGTCCCGGTGGCACCCACGCGAGCTGTGTCGTAAATAGAAGCTTGCCCACGGAATCGAGTCCGTACTTCTTGGCGATGCCCGAGAGCGAGCCGAACAATTCACCCACATCCGGGGGGATTGGAAAACCGTCCGGCGGCGCTGCCCCGTATAGAACGAGGCCGTCGACCCGATCCGGATAAGCGGCCGCGAATCGAAGCGCTATCCCGCCACCGCGGGAATGTCCCACGATGTACGCGTGAGGGATGTGCAGAGCTTCGAGCAGCACGAGCAGGTCCTGTGGCTCCGCGGAATCGTCGTCGAATCCAGTCGACTTGCCGAACCCCCGTGAGTCGTAGCGGAGCACCTGGTATCGCCTGTTGAACACCGGCACCTGGTCATCCCACACGCTGATGTTGTGGGTCCAGCCGTGAATGAACACCACGGTCCTGCCACGGCCGGAGACATCATAGTTGATGACCGCATCGCCGACGTTGAGCGCACGTGTTTGCGCGACGACAGTCCCGCCAACTGACAGCAGTAGGGTCACCAGCAAAATCATCCGTCTCATTGTGGCCTCCCACCGATTGGTGACCTGAAAATTCCTTCGTTGAGTCTCACGCGTATGGCGGGCGCCGTGGATTCAGGCGCGGATCGACCTCACGTTCGCTGAGCAAATGTCCGCCCCGCGGGGCGCCGACTACGCTCCGATTGGGTGCCAGGTCGTCTTGAACTCGATGAAGTCGCGAATCTCATAGACGCT
>DASWBG010000395.1:0-10959 GCA_036390715.1 Gemmatimonadaceae bacterium | reverse complement strand
CAGCAGCTCCTCCGTCAGCGTAAGCTGACTCGGGAGCGCTACCAGAAGTCGGTCGACAGTGCGCACGGATTGTGGCGTCCTTCTCACGTCACCGCGAGTGATGCTTTCCCTCAGTCGGTCGACGTTGCTGGCAACCTCGCGAAGGGCCAGCTCACGCAGAGTGGTTAGGTTCTCCTCCGTAAAGAAATTGGCGAGCGCCGCTGGAATCTTTTCAGCCGCGTAGATCTTTCCGTCTGTTAACCGCTGGCGGAGATCCTCGGCGCTGATGTCGAGGTTCACCACCTGGTCGGCGTCCGTCACCACCCAATCGGGAATCGTCTCCCTGACGCTCACGCCAAGTGTCTCGGCGATGATGCCGTTGAGCGATTCGAGATGCTGGACGTTTACGGCGGAGATGACGCTGATTCCCTCGTCGCGCAGAAGCTCGACATCCTGCCAACGTTTGGGGTGCCGGGAGCCAGGCACGTTGGTGTGTGCGAGCTCGTCGACAATCGCCACCTCGGGCGCGCGGGCGATCACGGCGTCGACGTCCATTTCCTCGAGCGTCACGCCGCGATACGCGATTTGCCGGCGTGGAACGACTTCCATGTCCGCTATCTGGGACGCCGTCTCCGCACGACCGTGGGTCTCGACGAATCCGACCACGACATCGATCCCGCGCCGGCGGAGATCGTGTGCCTCCTGAAGCATACGGTATGTCTTGCCGACGCCCGCCGCAGAGCCGATGTAAACCTTGAGCTTGCCGCGGTCGCGGCTCTTGAGCAGCTCGACAAATTCCGAAGTCTCTGGGCGGGGCGTTTGCCGTCTCTCTACCGGCGCAGTCGCATGTCCGGATCCCTGAATTAGGTCGTCGGGCATGCGTGTCGGGAGCTCCTCAGAAGGTGAGTGCCAGTGAAGTTACAAGAAGCGTGTTGCTTCTTGATACTCCAGTCGAAGCCGAACGGTTGGGGAAGATCGGATCGCCCGCCCATGTCCCGCGCAGCTCGCTACGCCAGAGAACACGCGTATTGTCGAGAGGGGAGACATCGAGCCCGAGTGAGGCCATGATTGCCTTGAAACCGCCCGAGGTTCCCGTGACGACTATGACCTGGTCCGGATCCTGATATCGCTCGGCGCGCCCCGAGATTCCAACAACCGGTGTCACTTGCAACTTGCCGATGAGGCCAGCTGACCACCACGACGAGCTCCCGCTCGCTACCTGCTGCTGCGTACCGTAGTCGACATTGCCTTGCAGCGTGAAGGCGGAGGTCAGGCCACTCTTGAATCCCACTCCGTTGAAGACGCGAAGGCGGCTTGAAGCCACTTCGTTGCCCACGAAGTTGTAGTACGAGAATGTCGTGCTCGAGCTCCGCGCGTAGTCGAGCCGCGCGCCAACTGCCTTCTCCTGATTGTTCTCCGATATGTTCTGCCACCCGTTCACAACGGTGATCAGCGCACTCAGTTTGGGCGTCGCCTGCCACGTGAGCTTCACCCCACTCTCATAGGCCGGCGTAAAGTCGAAGCTCAAGGAACGCGTGTAAGTCGGGTTGTCGCGAGAGGCCCAGTTCTCCATACCGATGTGCGAGAGGAAGATTCCTCCGTCCACCCACAACGATGGGGTGATCTGGTATCCGGCAACTGCCTCCTGAATGAAGCGCGAGAGACTCGGGCCGCTGACGGTTCCAATGGCTGGCTCTCCAGCGTAATTGGATTGCACCGATGTTCCCGCCTGAAGTGCGAGCCGGCCACGTGTTCGCGGGCCGCTCACTTTCGTCTCGATATAGGCGAGGTTCACGTTGAATTCGTTGTGTCGTGCTGCCTGTGTGGTGAACGGCCGGTCGAAATTCGCAGGGCGGCCAAAATCATAGGCGTAGTAACTATCGACGAAGCCGCCGAAAGAGACTGTGACCGCCGTATCCGGCGAGGCGTGAATGGCCGCGGTGTCGCCCGCCCCCGGAGCTGCCGGCGCTGGTCCTGGCGCTTGAGTCCAGGCTACACGTCCGGCAATCGCTAACGGCAGCATCGCCATGATGCGAAAAAACGTCAGCTTCTTCATGGAATTGGCGAATCGAGGAGAGCGCGCTACTTACGCGCGGAAGCTGGAAGGGGGAATGCATTATCGAGCGCGAGATTCAGTGCGAGAACGTTTACTCGGGGCTCCCCCAGGAACCCAAGCTGGCGGGACTCCACGTAATGGAGCGCGAGATCTCGCACTCGCGAACTGTCGACTCCGCGCGCGGCCGCCACGCGAGCCACCTGGTACAGGGCGTTGGCGGGGGAGATGTGGGGATCGAGCCCCGAGGCTGACGAGGTTGCCATGTCCGTCGGGATACTTCCCTTCGGCACACCGGCGCTTTCAGCCTGTGCGATCGCACCGGCGATGAGCGTATCCGCCAGCTTCCTGTCGGTGGGTCCCTTGTTGGTGCCGCCCGAAGCAGTCGCGTCGTACCCATTACCAGCGGCGGACGGACGCGGATGAAAGTACCACGGATGCGTGAACTGTTGTCCGATGAGCTTGCTGCCGATTACCTGACCGTTCGCCGTAACCAGTGATCCGCCGGCTTGATTCGGAAACACCAGCCGTGCGACCGCCGTCACGACTCCCGGATAGATGAGGCCGGTGACGACGATGAAAACGAAAGTGAGCAGAATGGCGGGGCGAAGCTGATTTCTAATCATGGAATGGGCGTCCGCTAAACCGCGCGGACGAAAACGAGAATGACATCGATGAGCTTGATGCCGATGAAGGGGATGATGATGCCGCCGATGCCGTAGATGATCAGATTTCGGCGCAGTATGATCCCCGCCGGTGCCGGCCGATACTTCACGCCGCGGAGCGCGAGCGGAATCAGAGCGATGATGATCAGCGCGTTGAAGATCACGCTGGCCAGAATTGCGGACTGGGGCGAGTGAAGGCGCATCAGGTTGAGCGCGCCAAGAGCTGGATACGTAGCGAGAAAGAGAGCAGGGATGATCGCGAAGTATTTGGCGACATCGTTCGCGATCGAAAACGTCGTCAGTGATCCGCGCGTCATCAGCAGCTGCTTTCCGATCTCTACGATCTCGATCAGTTTGGTCGGATTCGAGTCGAGGTCGACCATGTTGCCGGCCTCGCGAGCTGCCTGGGTGCCGGTATTCATTGCAACTCCGACATCGGCCTGAGCCAGCGCTGGGGCGTCGTTGGTGCCGTCGCCCGTCATTGCCACGAGGCGTCCGCCGCTCTGCTCGCGGCGAATCAGCTGCATCTTGTCTTCAGGCTTCGCCTCGGCCAGGAAGTCATCGACGCCCGCCTCCTTCGCGATCGCGGCCGCGGTGAGGGGATTGTCGCCCGTGATCATGATCGTGCGAATGCCCATCGCGCGCAGACGATCGAATCGCTCGCGCATCCCGCCTTTCACGATATCCTTGAGATAAATGGCGCCGAGTACCCGCGCTTTCCCGTTCTCGCTTTCGGCGACGACCAATGGTGTCCCACCCTCGCGCGCAATGCGCTCGACGATCGCGTCGATCTCGCGTGGAACACTGCCGCCATTGTCGCGCACCCACTTGGCGATCGAATCGCCCGCGCCTTTGCGAAGCATTGTCGAATTGAAATCCACCCCGCTCATTCTGGTCGCGGCCGAGAACGGGACGAACCTCATCTCGCCGTGAGAGTCGCCCGCTCCGACTTCCCGTCCACGAAGGCTGAACCTCTCCTTCGCCAGGACCACGATGCTGCGCCCTTCGGGCGTTTCATCTGGGAGCGACGACAGCTGCGCGCGATCGGCAAGCTGCTCGACCGTCGTACCCGGGACCGGAAAGAATTCAACGGCCTGCCGGTTTCCCAGCGTGATTGTGCCAGTCTTGTCGAGGAGCAACGTGTTGACGTCCCCGGCGGCCTCGACGCTCCGTCCGCTCACGGCAATCACGTTCTGCTGAATCAGCCGGTCCATGCCCGCGATGCCTATCGCGGAGAGAAGCCCACCAATCGTGGTCGGAATGAGGCAAACAAGCAGCGAGACGAGCACCGGCACGCTGAGCGCTGTTCCGATGTACGCCGCGAACGGCTGCAGCGTCACGACCGCGAGCAGGAAGATGATCGTGAGGGCCGAAAGAAGGATCGTCAGCGCGATCTCGTTCGGGGTCTTCTGCCGTGACGCACCTTCGACCAGTGCAATCATTCGGTCAATGAACGTTTCGCCCGGGTTGGCAGTGATCCGAATGATCAGCCAATCGGAGAGAACCTTGGTTCCACCGGTGACGGCGGAGCGGTCGCCACCAGATTCGCGAACGACCGGGGCGCTTTCCCCAGTAATCGCAGACTCGTCGACGGACGCTACTCCCTCTACCACTTCGCCATCGCCCGGAATGACGTTGTCGGGGTAGCAAATCACGTAATCCCCGACGCGGAGCTGCGTTGCAGGAACCAGTCGGAAGGAGTAATGGTCATCGGGATTGGCCAGGCGCTTCGCCATCATCTCCTGTCGCGATTTGCGCAACGACTCGGCTTGCGCCTTGCCCCGACCTTCCGCCATCGCCTCAGCGAAGTTCGCGAATAAAACGGTGAACCAGAGCCAGAGTGTGATCTGGAGCGTGAAACCGATCGAGCCTCCCCGCGTCGCGATCGTGTGAACGAGCGAGAGCGTCGTCAGCACACTGCCGACGAGCACCACGAACATGACCGGGTTCCGGAGCATGTGACGCGGCGAAAGCTTGCGGAACGCATCGCGCGCCGCGATTGCCATCATCTTCCGATCGAACAACGGATGAGTGAGAGCGGCCATTAGAAAAGGACCCTCGCCGAGGTGAGGAAGTGCTCAACGATCGGCCCGAGAGCGAGTGCAGGGAAAAATGTGAGCGCGCCAACGATCAGGATGACACCGATCAGCAGACCTACGAACAGCGGCGTCGCTATTGGGAACGTCCCCGCTGACTCGGCGACCACCTTCCGCTCGGACAGGAATCCGGCGAGCGCGAGAGCGGGAACAATCACCGCAAAGCGGCCGATGATCGTGGCGATGCCCAGCGTGGTGTTGTAGAAGTAGCTGCTGCCCGTGAGACCTGCGAAGGCGCTCCCGTTGTTGCCGAAGGTGGAGGTGTACGCGTACAGGATTTCGGAGAACCCGTGCGGGCCGGAGTTGTTGAGGCCTTTGAGCCCGGCTGGAGCCACACTTGCGATTGCCGTGAAGCCGAGGATGACTAGCGGTGCTGCGAGGATGGCGAGCATCACCATGCGTATCTCGCGGCTTTGTATTTTCTTGCCCAGATATTCCGGAGTGCGTCCGACCATCAGGCCGGCAATGAACACCGTGAGCACAACCATCAACAGCATGCCGTACATTCCCGCTCCCACGCCCCCGAACACCACTTCGCCGAGCTGGATGTTGACGAGCGGAACCATTCCGCCGATCGCGGTGAAGGAGTCATGCATTGCGTTCACAGCTCCGCACGACGCGTCCGTCGTGATGACGGCGAAGAGGGCGGAATTCGCGATGCCGAAGCGGACTTCCTTTCCTTCCATGTTGCCGCCGGATTGGAGCGATGAAGCCTTGATATCGAGTCCTTCAGAGGCATGGATGGGATTGCCGCGGGCCTCGGCCCAGTAGGCCGTGGTCGTGCCGGCGAAGAAGAGAATGAACATCGCGGCCCACACAGCCCATCCATGGCGCTGATGCTTTACCATTCGGCCGAGCGTATAGGTCAGACCTGCCGGGATCACGAAGATCGCGATCATCGACAGGAAGTTGGACCACGGTGTCGGGTTCTCGAACGGATGGGCAGAATTGGCGTTGAAGAATCCACCCCCGTTGGTGCCGAACTGCTTGATGGCTTCCTGGCTGGCGACGGGACCCATCGCGATCGTCTGCTTTGCTCCTTCGAGCGTCGGGACCGTTAGGTACGGGCTGAAGTTCTGAATCGCTCCTTGCTGCACCATCAGCAGCGCCAGCACGAACGAGAAGGGGATCAGGATGTAGAGTGTGCCCCTTACGGTATCGACCCAGAAGTTGCCGATCCTGCCGGCAGACCGCCTTGAAATCCCGCGAATGACGGCTATCGCGATTGCAATTCCAACCGCGGCCGACGCGAAGTTGTGCATGGCCAGCTGCGACATCTGCGAGAGATACGACATCGTCGACTCGCCGGAATACGACTGCCAATTCGTGTTCGTCGCGAAGGATGCCGCCGTCTCGAACGATTGCCTGTCCACGACGCCAGGGAGATGCTGCGGGTTTAGTGGAAGCGTGCCCTGCAGCCTCAACGCGACATAAGTGACCAGCATGGTGACCACGCTGAACAAAAGCATGCCCACGGCATAGCTCGTCCAGTGCTGATCCTCCTGTTCATCGATGCCGCAGATGCGGTAAATCGGACGCTCGAGGAAGCCGAGCCAACGGTACGAGCCGTCGTAGACCTTGAGCATGTAAACGCCCATCGGCTTAGTGACCGCGAGCAGCACGACACAATAGAAGAGGATCTGGACCCAGCCATTCGCCGTCATCAGAACTTCTCCGGACGAAGCAACGAATAGAACAGGTAGACGAGCAGCAGGATCGTCGCGACGGCGGCGACGATGTTCTCAGCGTTCATCTTGCCCCCGCATGTCAGTGTTGTCTTCGCGACCGAGCAGGGCACAGGCCCGCACATAGCCGATCAGTGCGGCAAATGCGAACAGGGTGAGAGCGAGGTACAGCAGGTCGATCATGGTCTCCTCATCGTGGAGCGCGTTGCATTTCCTCGCGCGCCAACTGGATCCCATGATACGAGTACAGCCGTTAAGGCCGCACAAAGAAGACGGGAAGGGCTACAAAGATTTCACAAAGTGTAGCGACCTCGTTTGCAACACTACGAAGCGCGCTGTCGGCCGCTATTGTGGGGTTGACGCGGCGGGCAGCCTGAGCTCGAACACGGATCCGCCGCCGTGGCGGTCGCTGTATCTGAGCGTGCCGCTCTGGGCTTCCGCTAGCCGACGTGCGATGGAGAGCCCGAGCCCGGCGGAGCCCGCGTCGGCAACTCGTCCCGCGGATCGGTAGAAAGGCGTGAACATTCGATCGCGCTCGGTCGCGGGGATCCCAGCACCGCGGTCGGCCACGCGAAAAACGATCTCTCCGTTGTCGAGACCACCGGTCACATCGATAGGCGTGTCGACGGGCGCATACTTAAGCGCGTTGTCTACCAGATTGGCGAGAATTCGCAGCGAATGGACAAAGTCGAAGCGGCCGAGCGAAAGCGAGGACGGATCGTCGAGGGCGACTCTTAGCCGGTTTCGATCCGGACGGCCGGACACGTGCTGCACGACCGCACCGAGGAGATCGTCTGCAGCATTCACCTGAATGTCGAGGGGCAGTGCGCCGCCGTCGAGGCGCGCGACATCCAACAGGTCGGTAACGAGACGATTGAGTCGATCTGCTTGCTCTTCGATTATCAGCGTCCGTTCGTCGCCAAGCGGCTGGAGCTCGTGGGCGAGTCCCTTGATAGTCGTCAGGGGCGTTCTCAGATCGTGGGAAAGGGAAGCGAGTAGCGCGTCCTTGAGCTTGTCAGCTTCTCGCAGCGCCTCCGCCCGCTCCACTGCCGCACGCTCGGCGCGGGCGCGATAGAGAAGCTCGGCGGCGACCAGGCTCGTGATCAGAAACGCGACGAGGACGACCCAGTCGAGGGGATTGCGGAGGAGGAGCGTGTTGTAGGGGGGGAGGAAGAACCAGTCGAATATGAGGAATGCCACAACGGCGATCGCCACCCCGAGAGGACGGCCGCCAGACGCGCTGGACGCGAGGACGACGAGAAGAAAAACCAGCGCGACGTGAGCCTTGTCGAGATCCTCTCTGAACGCGAACAGGATCGCAGCCGCGGCCACCAGGCTGGAAAAAGCGAGAGTCCACGCCACACCCCGGGAGCGGGTCCAATCGCCGACTCTCGTCACGACAGAAATTGGTTTGCCACGGATCTACTCACACAGAGCGAACCGATACCCGACTCCCGGCTCGGTGAAGATGTAGCGGGGACTAAGAGGGTCGGGTTCGACCTTACGCCGAACGTTTGCGACATGAACGCGCAGGTACTGCTGTGCGTCGCCGTACGCTCTGCCCGGCCACACCGCGGAGAAAAGCTGCCGGTGCGTCATGGTTTTCCCGGGATGCGTCATTAGGAAACGCAGAAGCTCCCACTCGATGGGTGTGAGGTGAACCAGCGCGCCGCTACGCATGAGTGTGCGGGCATCGAGATCCATCTTCAGATCGCCGCATAGTATAGTTGTAGCTCCGTTCGATTCGTGCGCGGCCGACCTGCGGAGCAGCGCCCGCACGCGCGCCTTCAACTCAATGGTGCTGAAGGGCTTCGTGACATAGTCGTCGGCGCCGGCATCGAGCAGGGCGACCTTCTCCTGATCCGAATGGCGTGCCGACAGGACGAGGATTGGTGCGTCCGACCATTTCCGGATCTCGGTGCAGACCTGAACCCCGGTCGTGTCCGGCAACCCGAGATCGAGCACGATGAGCGCTGGGCGCTCAGCGGCCGCCAGATCGATTCCTTTACCTCCGGTGTCTGCTTCGAGGACTCGAACAAAGTCATCCGCCAGCGCGTGGCGCACAACTCGACGGATCTGAGGTTCGTCATCGATGACGAGAGCGGTGCGAGCAGTCATCCTACTAATTATCGCACTTCTTTCGTTCAGGTGGCGTTTGTGCCTCGATTAAGCGTCATAACTCCCGAAGGACGTTAAGAGCGTACAAAGAATTCGTAAAGAATTTACAAAGGCATTTCGCGCACTCGCCGCCCGATGATAGTTACCCACGACGATGCGCCCCAGACTCAAACGGATCCTGTACGGACGTCCACGCGATGTGGAGTCGCCCAGTACCTATCACTCCATCTCGCTCATTGCTCTTCTCGCCTGGGTCGGCCTGGGAGCCGACGGCCTTTCATCTTCGGCGTACGGACCAGACGAGGCGTTCCGAGCCCTCGGTCAGCACACGTATCTCGCGATTGCGCTCGCCATCGCCACGACGATTACGGTCCTCGTCATCTCTCTCGCCTATTCCCAGATCATCAAGCGGTTCCCATTCGGGGGGGGTGGATACATCGTCGCGACCGAGCTACTCGGGCCCCGCTGGGGAGTGGTCTCAGGAGCAGCGCTCCTCGTCGACTACGTCCTTACTATCTCGGTATCGATCGCCGGCGGCGCCGACCAGGTCTTCAGTGTGCTCCCACTTGGAGCGGCTCGCTGGAAGCTGATACTCGAAGGCGTCGTGATCTTCATTCTGATTTTGCTCAACCTTCGTGGAGTGAAGGAATCCGTGACGGTGCTCGCACCGATCTTCGGCCTGTTTCTTCTCACACATACGATTCTTCTCGTTGGCGGTTTGGGGATGCACGCGCACCAGATTCCAGCCGTTGCAAGCGAGGTGCACCGAGGTTTTCAAACCGGGCTCAGCACCTTGGGCCTGATGGGCATGTTCGGCGTCTTTCTGAGAGCATACTCGATGGGCGCCGGGACATACACCGGGATCGAGGCGGTTTCCAACGGCTTGCAAATCATGCGGGAGCCAAAGGTCCAGACCGCCAGACGCACCATGACATTGATGGCGATCTCTCTGGCAGTCACCGCGAGCGGGCTACTCGTCCTTTATCTCCTGTTCCACGCTCGTCCCGTCGAGGGCAAGACGATGAACGCGGTCCTGCTCGATGCCTTCGCTGGCAAATGGACGATCGGACAGTACCACATCGGGTACAGCTACGTCGTTCTCACGTTGGCTGCTGAAGCGGCCCTTCTATTTGTGGCCGCGCAAGCGGGGTTCATCGATGGCCCCCGGGTGATGTCCAGCATGGCGATGGATTCCTGGCTTCCCCACCGCTTCGCTCAGCTCTCTAGCCGTCTCACGATCAGCAATGGCGTGCTGCTGATGGGAGGAGCGGCGCTCGCGACACTCCTGTACACTCGGGGAAATCTGGTAGCGCTCGTCACGATGTACTCGATCAACGTATTCGTGACGTTCTCTCTCTCGCAACTCGGAATGTTTCGGATGTGGCTGCGCCAGCGAGGTGAGGGCCGCCGGCGTGGACTAAGCGTGCACGGTTTGGCTCTCGCACTCTGCGCCGGAATTCTGACGGGCATCATCTACGAGAAGTTCGCAATCGGGGGATGGGTCACGGTCGCGGTTACGGGCGCGGTGGTGTGGGGATGCTTCGTGATCAGAAAGCACTACCAATACGTCCAGCACAATCTGGAAAGGCTGAACAGCATCATGGAGGCGCTCCCCAGCAGCGCGGTATCGAAGCCGCCTTCCATTGATCGGAAGAAACCCACCGCGGTCCTTCTTGTCGGAGGCTACGGCGGCATGGGCGTCCACGCCCTGCTCACGATTCAGAAGCTATTTCCCGGGCACTTCCGGAACATCATTTTCGTCTCGATCGGGGTCATCGACGCAGCCACGATGAAGGGAGTGCAGGAAGTGGACAGGCTGCGCGAACAAACGAAGGAATCTCTCAGGAATTACGTCGATCTGGCGCACAGATTCGGTCTCGCTGCCGAATCGAGAATGGCGATAGGCACTGACGTCCTCGATGAGGGTGAGGAACTCTGCGCGGCAATCGCAGCTGACTTCCCGAAGGCCCTCTTCTTTCTCGGAAAGCTGATCTTCGAGCGGGAACGTTTCTATCAAAGGATACTGCACAACGAAACGGCCTATGAACTTCAGCGACGCCTTCAGTTCGCGGGGTTGAACACGATGGTATTGTCGGTTCGCGTCCTCGAGCCGATTGAAATGCCGCAGTTTTCCTCTGACGCTGCCTAGAGCCGTCGACAAGCCCTGCCCAGGGACACTGCCAATTGAGTTAAGATAATTGCGCAGAAGGTCAAAGAATCTTCGTGGAGCCATCGACAATGTCGGTCGACTCGAGGCACTTGCCGGCTGGAACACCGGGCCACGGTGATCCGCATACCGAGATAAGCGGAGGACGGTTCGCCGCTGCGCGACGGTTTTTGCGCGCGGTTGGCCCGGGGATTAT
>DASWBG010000394.1:0-3245 GCA_036390715.1 Gemmatimonadaceae bacterium | reverse complement strand
TTGTGGTAAGTTGTATCCGTGCTCGGTCGGCTGCTCGCCATAATTCTGCTCGTGCTCCTCAACGCGTTTTTCGTTGGCGCCGAGTTCGCTCTTGTCCGCTCCAGACGGACGCGTCTGGAGGCGATGGTCCGAAGTGGTGACCGACTCGCCCGCTTCGCCGTTCGTGCCACTTCAAATATCTCCCGCATCCTGTCTGCCAGCCAGCTAGGCGTAACCCTCGCGAGTCTGGGACTGGGCTGGGTCGCGGAGTCGACCGTGGGCGGGGTGTTCGAGCAGCTGTTCGCCAACCTTCCGTTCGCCATCGAGCTGTCGTTGCGGCTCACTCTGGCGGCCACCGTCGCGTTGATAATCGTCACGTACCTGCACGTCGTTTTCGGCGAGCTGGTGCCCAAAGCCGCCGCACTGAATCATCCCGAGGCGTTGGCCCGCTGGCTCGCGCCGCCGCTCCTGTTCTTCGCGTGGGTCACGACTCCGTTCACCTTTTTCCTCAACAAATCGTCGCTGGTGATTCTGCACGCGCTCGGTCAGGAAAAAGCCGGCTCTGAGGAAGCGGTGCATTCGCCCGAGGAGATCAGGCTTCTCGTCGAGCAATCTCAGGAAAGCGGACAGATGCAGGCCCACGATGCAGATCTGATCGACGCCGTGTTCGAGTTCTCGGAGAAGAACGCGCGTGAGGTCATGACGCCGCGAACTGAGCTGGTGGCGTTACCGGTCGAGGCAACATTGTCGGAAGTGCTGGAGGTGGTTCAGGAAAGCGGGCTGTCCCGCTACCCGATATACGACGAGTCGATCGACAACATCATCGGCGTGGTGCTGGCAAAAGATCTTCTCAAGCTCCTCGCTCCCCGCGCCAACACGGAGGCGTTCGACCTTCCGTCCATCATGCGTCCGGTGCACGTGATTCCCGGCTCGCGCGAAGTCGAAGAAGTTCTCGCCGATTTCAAGCGACTCAAGGAGCACATGGCGGTGGTGCTCGACGAATATGGAGGCACGGCTGGTGTCGTGACGATGGAGGATCTGCTCGAGGAGATCGTCGGCGAGATCCTGGACGAGTACGACACCCCCGAAGATGCGGAAGCTCCGCTTCATACGCACGCCGGAGAAACGCTGGTTCCGGGAAGCACGCACATCGGTGAGCTGAACGAGCACTTCAGTCTCACCGTCCCCGACGAGGACTACACGACTATCGGCGGTTACGTGTTCGGAGTGCTGGGCCGGCTGCCCGTAGTCGGCGATCGTGTGATTGCCGGCGGCGGAATCTTCACTGTGCGCGAGATGACCGGCCGGAGGATCGAGACTCTTTCAGTCGATCTGCATTCCCTCGGCGACCGCCGCGCGACTGACCGCGAGCCACAATCGACGCACACAGAAGCGTAGCGGCGATCATGCTGGAAGGGTCGGCGCGATTCTGACCCGCAATATCGAGCGCCGTGCCGTGATCCGGCGACGTTCGCGGAAATGGAAGTCCCAGCGTAACGTTTACGGCGCTGCCGAATGACGCCACCTTGATGGCCGTCATGCCGACATCGTGATAGGGCGCGATCACTGCATCGAACTCACCGCGCATTGCTCGTACGAAAACTGTGTCAGCGGGGAACGGCCCATCGATTCCCGCGGCGCGTGCGGCGGGAGCGAGGAGCTTCGAGTCTTCGCTTCCGAATCTCCCGGCATCGCCCCCATGCGGATTCAGCGCGCACAGCGCGATCCGCGGCTCCGCAATGCCAAACCATTCCTGTAGTCCTTTGCGCGTGATCCGTGCCGCCTCGATTATCAACTCGGCGGTCAGTCTGTCGGCCACCTCACGAAGGGAAATGTGGGTTGTTGCCAGCACCACGCGAAGCTTGTCCGACGCGAGCATCATCGCGACGCGCGCGCTCGTGAGGTGCCCCAGCATTTCCGTGTGTCCGGGATAGTCGTAGCCGCCAGCGTGTAGCGCGGACTTGTCGATGGGAGCGGTCACGATGCCATCGACATCGCCCGCCATTGCCATCTGGACAGCCCGTTCGATCGCGAGACCGCTCAGCATTCCCGCCAGCGTGGCGCCGCCCTTGGGCTTCCAGCGTCCCACCGATTCGTCGACCTGCACTCCTGATTCCTGCGCACCGACGACCACAATGTCACAGCGCTCGCCGACCCGTGAGTCAGCGAGCGCTTTGGCGACGATCTCCGGGCCAATGCCGCGGGGGTCCCCGACGGTCATGGCAAGACGCGCTTTCACTCTCTACATCCTGAGCGACACGTAGGTCTGCTTACGCATGTCGTCGAGCAGCTGCCTGATCGAGCGCTCATCGGAGAGCTGGGCGCGGATCTGATCGCGAATCTCGCTCTCCTTGAATTCCCCGGCGTCGTTCGCCGTTACTACCTGGAGAACGGCGTACTTGGGTTGGCCGCGCGGATTCGCCAGCTGGAATGGGGCGGTGATGGTGCCGGCCTTGGCGTTCGCGAGGGCGGCAATATAGGAGGGCGGCAACGAATCGCGGGGGAACGGCTGCAACATGCCCTTCTCTTCCGTCGCATCGTGGTGCTTGGCAACGAGGGTGTCATACGGAACGCCGCGACGCCATTGCGCAGCCACCGTGTCCGCCTCGACCTTCGCGGCTGCAACATCCGCCGAGTCGATCACCGGCGCGATGAGAATGTGCCTCGCTTTCACCTCGGCCGACTGCACGCGATCGACCTTGATGATGTGATAGCCGAACGCCGTCTCGATTACCGGACTCACTTCTCCCGGGCGCAGTGCGAACATCATCGCTTCGAACTCCGGCACGAGGCCGCTGCCACGACGATTCCAGCCAAGGTCTCCGCCGAGCTGTTTAGTACCGGGATCCATCGATTCGCGCTTGGCGATCTGCTCGAAGTCGCCGCCCTTCCTGATTTCCACGAGCAGCGAATCGATGTGCGCTTTCGCTTTCGCCTTCGCCGGTGGTGAGGCATGCGGTGCCACGATGATTTGTCTGAACGTCACGGTCGCGGGGCGTTTCTGCAGGTCGGCGCGACTCCGCTCGAACGCCGCCGTCACTTCCTCGTCGGTGACATTGACCGGCTTGGCCTTCTTCTTCAGTTCAGCGAACGCCTTCTGCTGGAGATTTTGGCGCCTGTACTGCTCGATGAGTGACTTGCGATACTCTTCGGGCGATCCGAGCCCTGCTTTCTTGAGCTCGTTTCGATACTCGTCGTCCGAGCTGAACTGGGATCGGACCTGCTTGATTTGACGGTCAGCTCCGTCAGTTATGTCGGCGTCCGTC
>DASWBG010000393.1:0-18965 GCA_036390715.1 Gemmatimonadaceae bacterium | reverse complement strand
AGCATGTAATGCGAGAAGTGTCTGATGATCCAGACGTGCGCCTGTGGAAGGAGTCCCGAGAAAATCGTAGTCGACGGCTCGATCTCGAGAGCCGGCACCTTTCCACTGAGCTTGACGTTGTCGTCCGCGATGTACACCGCGTAGAGTTGGTTGCGGAGCGGCTCACCGAAGATCGACGTGGTGTTGAGGAGCTGCGTGACCGTGACGTCCTTCAGGAACCTCGTGCCCGTCGGTTCCATCTTGTAAGCGACGTATTTCTCGTCGGAAGAGATCGTGATAGTGATGGGACCCGTGACGGCGCCTGCCGGGAAGGAGATGGTCAAGCCTGTCTCGGGAATCGAGATCGTGCCGCCCGACTGATCGATCGTCTTCGAAACCCTTATCACGTTCTTGTACGGCTTCTTCCACCAGACGGCCTTAAGGTCAAGTTGGAAGGCGTCAATGACGGGGCCAGTCGGGCTACGCTTATCGAGTTGCAGGTTTGCGGGCGAGGCCTTTGAAGCAACTGCGGAAGGGGCGGTTGGGGCGGATATGCTACCCTCTGAGCACGACACCAGGATGAGCGCACCGATGGCGATGACAAGGGAGCGGCGGAGCCCTAATCGAAACATCTGACCGTCTTGTGTTAGAAGGTGGGTAAGGAAGACGGTCACCCTAAGGCAACGGGCATGCCTCCACGGAAGTCATTATACATCATAGACTTACAATAATTGATCTCCCAAGCTCATCAATAACGGTGCAACGTTTTTTTACAGCAGGATCGTTTCGTTACACGGGCTGATGCGGGTCAAGCCTGACCCATCCGGAAGCGCTGGACCTGGGTATACCCTGCACAATCCTGTTTACTTTTCGCTCGAGCAGCAGCCGCTCGGGATGGACATCCAGAAGCTAGGCGGATACCGGGACCAGAATGATAGGGGCTGCCGTCGGACAATATCCGGTTGAGTGAGACTGCTCCAATTGATCTCGGGCTCAGCCGGTCGGTCTCAACAAAAAACAGCGAAAACGTGGAGCAAGTTGGTCTCTCGCGCGTATTAATGGGAAACGGGAGCGACTCTTTATTTCCGATGCCTGCTGGAGAGCAACCGGGCGGGCGTGAAACCTGTAGCTCCCAAATTGTGTCCTATAGTTGTACCCTTAGTCACATAATCCCTTTAGCCACATAGTCGCATGTCACTTGGAACTCAGAGAGCACGACTCTTCGTAGCCGTGATCACCGCCTTTGCAGGCGGACTAATCGTCGCATCCGGTCTTAACTGGACCAAACTCGGATTTGCGCAGACTCGTCCCGCACCGGCAATCGTCCAGCCAATTGCCGAAGCAAGCAACGCATTCGTCGCGATCGCCAACAACGTCACGCCCGCGGTCGTTTCAATTGAAGTGATCAGCAATCCCAAAACCGGTAACACCTCGCAGCGCGGACGCGCGCAGCTTCCGCAGGCCGTTCCGCCGGGAATGGAAGATTTCTTCCGTCAGTTCGATATCCCGCAGCAGCAGCGGCCGATGCGCGGCCAGGGCTCTGGCTTCATCGTAACCTCGAACGGATACATCCTCACTAACAACCACGTCGTCACGAACTCTGACCGCGAGACGATCGCCGACAAGGTGACGGTAAAACTGCTCGACCACCGCGTCTTCACCGCCAAGGTCGTCGGTCACGATCGCACGACCGACGTGGCAGTGATCAAGATCGATGGCACCAACTTCCCCACGCTTGCGCTGGGCAACGACGCGACATCGCGGATCGGCGAGTGGGTACTCGCCATCGGCAACCCGCTTGGACTCGAAAACACGGTCACCGCTGGAATCGTCAGCGCCAAAGGCCGCAGCCTCGCCGAGCTGATGAACCCGAACGGCACGAATCAGTACGCAATCAGTGACCTGATTCAAACCGACGCCGCGATCAACCCGGGCAACTCTGGTGGTCCGCTGGTGAATGCACGCGGCGAAGTGATCGGAATCAACAGCGCGATTGCGAGCCCGACCGGATACAATGCCGGCTACGGCTTCGCCATTCCAATCACGCTCGCCAAGCGTGTGATGGACCAGCTCATCGCCAACGGACGTGTTCGCGTTCCCGCGCTTGGGATCGGCATAGACGACGTGAGTCCAGAGGACGCCGCAGTCGCCGGCGTGAAGGACATTCGTGGCGTGCTGGTTCGCAACTTCCCCAGCGACAACACTCCAGCGAAGAAGGCGGGGCTCCAGCCCGGTGACGTCATCATCACCGCGGATGGCCAGCCAGTCGACCGCGTCAGCACGCTGCAGAGAATCGTTCGCAACCACAACCCTGGTGAGACGATCGCAATCGAGGCGATGCGTTACGGACAGCGCAAGACGTTCCGTGTAACGCTGATGGAGGCCCCCGATCAACAGGTTGCAAATGTTGAAACGCCGGCTCCAGCCGCTCCTGGCGGAGTGATGCACCCCGCGCTCGGAATTTCGGTCGCGCCGGTAAGTCCGGAAATCGCGGCGCAGGCGAGACTGACCACGCCTGTTCGTGGCGTCCTGGTATCGGATGTTACGCCGGGCGGACCCGCAGATCAGAAGCTCGCCCGGAACGATGTGATCACGGAGGTTTTGTTTCCGGCTCCGCGTCGCGCGGTGAATACGCCGGCTGAATTGCAGCAGGTGCTAAGCCGGCTCAAGAACGGCGACTACGTCAGCCTAAGCGTCTATTCGCTTGATGACCGGTCACACGCGCCGCGAATCGTGAATCTGCAGATAGGCAATTAGGGGCGGCACTTCGCCCGCGAAAAAGCCCCCGCAGATTGCGGGGGCTTTTTCTTTTTGGCGGTGGACGCATCGAGTTGGAGCTTTCACGCGATCCAGATGCGCTGCTATCTTTTGATCGCGAGCGCGGAAGTGGCGGAATTTGGTAGACGCGCTGGACTTAGGATCCAGTGGAGCAATCCGTGGGGGTTCGAGTCCCCCCTTTCGCATGGCGCAAAAGTATTCTTCCTGAACGGAGACCAGAATGAAGAGAAAAAACGAGATCCCCGACTTCTCGAAGAAAAGGAAAGGACCACAGCCTCATTCGGTCCCCGACCCCACGAAGCTCCAGCCACCTACGCCGCCTCCCGCGCCGCCGGTGAGATCGGGAAAGCCGCCCGCAACGTCGATGAAATCGGGCCGCAGAGGGTCCTAAACGGATCGCATCGCAACTGGTTTTGGCGCGTCCAATTCGAATGAGGCTCTCACGACCTTTGCGCGGTGTATTTTGCGCCGCGGCAATCGTGTTGACTGCTGCAGTCGCATCCGGTCAGAACACGCGGCCGACAGCGCCAGACGACCGCGTTCGCGGAGAGTGGACCGCCTCGGGGCGACAGGGCGATTTCGTCATGCGCAGCTTCCATTTTACTGATGGATCGGTGCTTCCCGAGCTTCGCATCCACTACACAACGCTCGGCCGCGCGCGAAAGGATGCGTCGGGTGTAGTTCGCAACGCGGTGCTCATCCTGCACGGCACGACAGGCAATGGCCGCGGATTTCTAACGCCGACGTTTGCCGGTGAGTTGTTCGGTCCCGGCCAGCTTCTCGACTCGTCCACTCACTTCATTATCCTCCCGGATGGAATCGGCACCGGGAAATCCAGCAAACCAAGCGATGGTTTGCGCGCCCGCTTTCCGCATTACGGTTATGCTGACATGGTGGTGGCGCAGTACCGGCTGGTGACGGAGGAGCTGGGTGTCAATCATCTGATGCTCGTGCTCGGCACCTCGATGGGCGGGATGCAATCGTGGATGTGGGCGGAGAGTTACCCGGACTTCATGGATGGGGTCGTGCCCCTGGCGAGCGCGCCGACGCAGATCGCGGGGCGGAACCGGATCATGCGCCGCATGGTGAGCCAGTCAATCCGCTCCGACCCCGAGTGGCGGGGCGGGAATTACACGACGCAGCCGCACGGACTGTTTGGAGCGCTCGAAATGCTCTTCATGATGACGAGCAGCCCGCACTATCTCCAGCAGATCGCCCCGACGCGCGACAGCGCGGACGCGTACATCGACTCATGGATCCGCTCCCGTCTCAGCACGACGGATGCGAACGACTTCATGTACCAGTTCGAGGCGTCGTCCGATTATGATCCTTCGCCGGATCTCGAGGAGATTCGGGCTCCCGTTCTCGCGATCAACTCAGCGGACGACCTCGTCAATCCGCCGGAGCTGGGATTGATGGAACGACTGATCAAGCGGGTGCCTCGCGGACGATATGTACTGCTCCCGCTTAGCGATCGCACCCGGGGGCACGGAACCCACTCTCTGCCCGCCGTCTGGAAACCATATCTCGCCGAATTTCTCCAATCAATCGCTCATTAGCCGCCACGAGAACGCAAAGAGGCTACTCCGCCGCGAGATTGATCCTCGCTTCCGCAAGTTCGGTGAGGAGATGGTCTGTCGCGCCTTCCTCATCCAGAGTCTGCTGAAGCAGCTCCGCCTGCGATTCGTAGCCGAGTTGCCTCGCGTAGGTTCGAACGGTGCCGTAACCGGCCATCTCGTAGTGCTCGACGTGCTGCGCCGCAGAAATTAATCCGGCGTCTAGAACGTCGTCCTTGGGCTCTTCCTGGATCAGTTCACTGCCTTCCGCCAGGAGCCCCTCCATCCCGACGCTTTTCTTTCCGCGGGGAGTGGCGCCGAGTTCCTGGCAAATCAACTCCAGACGTTTTACGTGCTCAGTGGTCTGCTGGAGATGCGTCTTGAAGGCAACCTTCAGCTCCGGATGCTTTGTCGCCTTGATCATTTTCGGAAGCGCCTTCACGATCTGCTTCTCGGCGCTGTAAAGATCCTTCAGCTCAGCGATGTAAAGGCCCTTGAGTGTAGCCAGCTGCATCGTCCGTCTCCGTGCGAAGTTTGGGTGGGCGTTGACCCCTGTTCTCGCTCCGAGGGGGAAAGCAATAGCGGTGCCTGCCGAAAACCTGGTTTACGCTTGAGACAGCGCCTGTCTCTATGTCCTTGATCACGCCTGAATGGGCGGATCGGGGCCTTGCAACTCTGTTATATTGCGGACATGAAGATCGAGTTTACGTCTCGCGAGTCAGAGGGGGTCGAGCGCCACATTCAGGTCTCCGTGCCTGCGGAGGCGGTGAAAGATGCAGAAGACAAGGCCGCGAGACGTTATGCCTCGACGGTGCGGCTCCCCGGGTTCAGACCAGGGAAGGCCCCGCCGACCGTGGTCAGGAAGAAGTTTGGCGAGGCCATCAGGCAGGAAGCACTGGAGTCGATCGTTCGCGAAGCCTACCAGGAGTTCGTGGAGAAGGAGAGCATCAAGGTAGCCGCCCAGCCCCACATCCACGACTTGAAGTTCGAAGAAGGGAAACCGCTCACGTTCGAGCTGCACCTCGAAGTCAGGCCTACAATCGAGCTTGCGCGGACAAATGGCTTCCGAATTCAGCGTGAAGCCGCGACGGTCACCGATGAGCAGCTCAATGAGCAGCTCGAGCAGATCCGCGACGAGAAGGCGACCTGGGCACCCGTTGCGGAGAAGCCAAAGCCCGGCGACATGGTGAACGTGCAAATTGCGACTGGCGTGGCAGGTACGGACGCAGGCGAGGGGAAAAGCTACCCGCTCGTCCTTGGCGCCGGCCAGGCAATCCCCGGAATCGAAGAACTGGTCATGGAAGCCGCACCCGGCGAGACCGTCGAGCGGCCGGTGAAGTGGCCCGACGATTTTCCAGATGAAGCACAACGTGGACAGACGAAGACGGTCCGCATAACGCTCAACGAAGTGAAGCGGAAATCAGCGCCTCCTCTCGACGACGCGCTCGCGCGCGAGGTCGGTGATTTCGAGTCGCTCGACGCGCTGAAGAAGGCCGTGCGTTCCGACATGGAGCGACATGCCGAGCACGAGGTCGAAGCAGGAGTGAGGCAGCAGCTGATCGATCAGATCATTGCCGCCAACGCGTTCGACGTGCCGAAGAGCTGGGTCCAGCAGTTCGTCCAGAACTACGCCGAGTCGTACAAGATTCCGGAGGACCAGCGTGACCAGTTCGCGGGTGAATTCCGCTCGATGGCCGAGCGACAAATCAGGCGCGACCTGGTGATCGAGACCATCGCGGAGAAGGAAGGATTGATGGCGACGGAAAAGGATCTTGACGATCGCATCGCTGAGCAAGCTGAAAAGAGAGGGGCGAACCCCGGCCAGATCTACGCCCAGCTAGAGAAGAGTGGCCGGTTGAAGGAGATGGAGCGCAGTATCACTGAAGACAAGGTGTTCAAGTGGCTGCTGGATAGAAACGATGTATCGACTAATGCCTAAACGGGAAGACGAAGAGCCAATGCCGACGATCTACACGCCGTACGTCATCGAGCGCTCGAGCCGCGGCGAGCGCACCTACGATGTATTCTCCCGGCTCCTGATGGACCGGATCATTTTCCTTGGCACGCCGATCAACGATGACGTCGCCAATATCGTGATCGCGCAGCTCCTCTTCCTCGAGTCGGATAACCCAGAACGGGACATCCACATCTACATCAATTCGCCGGGCGGAAGCGTATCCGCCGGACTCGCGATCTACGACACGATGCAGTTCCTCAAGTCGCCCGTGAACACCAACTGTATGGGGCTGGCGGCGAGCATGGGTGCGTTCCTGCTGTCGGCAGGACGTCCGGGCAAGCGGTCCGCCCTTCCCCATGCCCGCATTATGATCCACCAGCCTTCTCAGGGCGGAGGCGGCGGCACTGCTTCCGATATCGAAATTCAGGCGAAGGAGATCCTCCACCTGCGGGCGCAGATGAACAAGCTCATGGCCAAGCACACGGGCCAGCCAGTCGAGCGAATCGAGCGCGACACTGACAGGGACCGATTCATGTCGGCCGAGGAAGCGAAGGAGTACGGTTTGATCGACAACGTGATCTCGTATCGCGGAGAGATGGAGGCAGCACTCAAGCAAGGAGAAGCGCTCAAACAGGCCTGATCTGGAGCTTCTGTTACTTGTGAAAATCTTCACGAGTCCTGATCCCGTAGCCTTTGCTTGACCGTCTTCGCGCCCGCTGTTAGGTATCTTTAGTCAGGCTTCGGTGTCCGGATTCGTTGGCAAGCATTCCTCGTTCCCCGTTGATCTATGTCCCAAGAGAAACATCTTCGCTGCTCGTTCTGTGGAAAGTCGAAGGACTCTGTCCGGAAGTTCATTTCCGGACCGTCTGTTTACATCTGCAACGAGTGCATTGCTCTCTGCAATGAGATTCTGGCGGAGGATGAGGAGCGCGAGGTAGCTGAGGCGATAACCCAGGTACCGTCGCCGCAAGAGATCAAGGACGTTCTCGACCAATATGTGATCGGCCAGGAGCAGGCGAAGAAGGCACTGGCTGTATCGGTTTACAACCACTACAAGCGCATCAACTCCACGTCACTGAAGGACGACGACGTCGAGCTCGATAAATCCAACATTCTGCTTATTGGGCCCACTGGCGTCGGTAAGACGCTACTGGCACGCACGTTAGCCCGCATTCTCGACGTCCCGTTCACGATCGCGGACGCGACCACACTCACCGAAGCCGGATACGTCGGTGAAGACGTGGAGAACATTCTCGTCAGACTGCTCCAGGCAGGCGACTTCAACGTCGCCGAGTGCGAGCGCGGGATCGTGTACATCGACGAGATCGACAAGATCGCGCGAAAGTCCGAGAACCCCAGCATCACCCGCGACGTGTCGGGAGAAGGCGTGCAGCAGGCCCTGCTCAAGATCATCGAGGGAACCGTCGCTTCCGTTCCGCCGCAGGGCGGCCGCAAGCACCCGCAGCAGGAATACATCCAGCTCAACACCAAGGACATCCTCTTCATCTGCGGGGGCGCCTTCGACGGCCTCGAGAAGATCATCGAGTCTCGCACGGGCCGTCGGCAGATCGGATTCAATGGTGCCGCGATTCGGGACAAGAAGCTCGCCCAGACCAAAATGTTCAGCGAAGTCGAGCCCGATGACCTGCTCCGCTACGGATTGATCCCGGAGCTGGTGGGCCGTCTCCCCGTAACCGTCGCGCTCGAAGGCCTCGACGAAGAAGCGCTGGTGCGGATCCTCAAGGAGCCCAAGAACGCCCTCACCAAGCAGTACGCCAAGCTGTTCGGTCTCGAGGACGTGAAGATCACCTTCGACGAGGCCGCGCTTGTGGCGATCGCCGGCAAGGCGCTCAAGCGTGGCACCGACGCGCGCGGGCTTCGCGCCATCCTCGAGGAAGTCCTCATGGAAGTGATGTTCGATCTTCCGAGCAGAGAGGACGTGGTCGAGGTGAAGGTGACCGAGTCGTGCATCACCAACGGGACGCAGCCGCTGCTCGAGATCTCTCCGGTCAGGCGAAAGAAAGAAGCCTAGAGCACCGCAACTGCAACTTAAGACTACCTGCCGGGGGCTGTCGGCGGGCCGGCTGTTTGTCGCGGGCTAAACTCGAATGAACCCAGACGCCGCCCGAAACCACAAGCCGGCACGCACACAGCACTTGGCAGGTAGTCTTCAGTTGTAGTTAACCTTAGTTTTCGTCTTCGAACAAACTCTAATCAACCTTGCCGCAAGTTTTTCAAAGGGATAACGAGAGCATCCCGACGTCGGACCGGATTCCGGTCCTGCCGCTGCGGGATGTCGTCATTTTCCCCTATGTAGTCATTCCCCTCCTCGTTGGCCGTCCGGCCTCACTCGCCGCGATCGAGGCCGCACTCGCGGAGGACAAGCTCATACTGCTGGTCGCACAGCGCGACGGCGAGAAACAGGAACCCGCGGCGGCTGACCTGCATCGGACGGGCGTCATCGGACGGGTCGTTCAGGTTTCGCGTCTTCCTACGGGAACCACGCGCGTCCTCGTGGAAGGGATCGCCCGCGCCCGCGTAACTCGCTACATCCCAGCCGGAAACGTGCTCAGGGCGGCCGCAGCGCCCTTCCCGTTTGATGGCCCGCAGCCACCGGACGTCGCCGAGACGGAAGCACTGAGCCGGCGCGTGATGAACTCCTTCGAGGAATATGTCAGTCTCCACCGTCGCATACCGGCGGAGATCGTATCGATCATTCAGAGCACCGATTCCGCCGAACGGCAGGCGTTCGGGGTCGCCGCGCACGTCGCAGTCCGGTTCGAGCTGCGGCAATCGCTGCTCGAGGCCGACAATCTTCGGGCCCTCCTGGAGATGCTCGGCGAGCTGCTCGATGGCGAGATCGAGCTGCTGCGTCTCGAACGCAAGATCGATGACGATGTCCGCGGCGCGATGTTCCAGAACCAGCGTGAGTTCTACCTGCAGGAGCAGCTAAGGGTAATCCACCGAGAGCTGGGCGAGGAAGACAGCGATGATTTCGCCGAGCTCGAGGCCCAGATTCGCAAGAAAACGTTGCCGCCGATCGTAGAGGAGCGGACACTTCGAGAGCTCAGAAAACTGAGGCGGATGCCGCCGATGTCTCCCGAATTCACCGTGGCGCGCAACTTCGTCGACTGGATCGTGTCGATTCCCTGGACCGAGCGGACGGACGAAGTCCTGGACGTCGGGCGGGCGAGATCGATCCTCGATGCGGATCACTACGGACTCGAAGAGGTGAAGGACCGCATCCTCGACTTCATCGCTGTCATGTCGCTTGTCGGAAGGCTCGACGGACAGATCCTCTGTCTGGTCGGACCGCCGGGAGTCGGCAAGACATCGCTTGGTCGTTCGATCGCGCGGGCACTCAGTCGCAAGTTCGTCAGAATGGCGCTGGGTGGGGTGCGTGACGAAGCGGAGATTCGCGGTCACCGTCGCACCTACATCGGCTCGATGCCCGGCCGGATCATTCAGGCGATGAGGCGCGCCGAAGTCATCAATCCGGTGATTCTGCTGGACGAGGTCGACAAGCTGGGACAGGATTTCCGCGGCGACCCCGCGGCGGCGCTGCTGGAAGTTCTCGACCCCGAGCAGAACACGACCTTCAACGACAACTACCTCGAGGTGGACTACGATCTCTCTCAGGTGTTGTTCATCACGACCGCGAACTCACTGGCGGGAATTCCGGAACCGCTGCGCGACCGGATGGAGATTCTTCGCATCGCCGGCTATCTCGATCACGAGAAGCTCGCGATCGCGAGGCAATACCTGCTGCCACGGCAGATCGAAGCAAACGGCTTGAAAAAGGATGAGGTCGTTCTCGAGCCGGACGTGATGATGGCAATCATGCGCGGCTACACCCGCGAGGCCGGTGTACGCGAGCTCGAGCGCCGTATCGCGCGCGTTACCAGGAAGCTCGCGCGCAAGCGCGCCGAAGTAGCATTCAGCGCCGGAAATTTGCAAACCGTCGGGATCCAGGACCTGAAAGAGCTGCTCGGTGCTCCGCCGTTCGATCCGGACGACACATCGCTCGAGGACAAGATCGGCGTGGCATCGGGTCTCGCCTACACCTCGGCTGGCGGCGAAGTTCTGGAGATCGAAGTCAGCGTTGTCAAAGGGCGCGGCAAGGTGCAGCTGACGGGAACGCTCGGCGACGTCATGAAGGAATCCGCGAGCGCCGCTCTTTCGTACGCCCGCGCGCGGGCTAGAGCGCTCGGCATTGAGTCGGAATTTTATCGGACGCGGGACATCCACATACACATGCCCGCCGGCGCGACACCAAAGGACGGCCCGTCGGCTGGAATCGCGATCGCGACGGCGGTAATCAGCGCTCTCACAGGAGTTCCAGTACGCGGCGATGTCGCAATGACGGGAGAGATCACTCTGCGCGGCCGGGTCCTTCCGATTGGCGGCCTCAAGGAGAAGTCGGTGGCTGCGCACCGGAACAAGGTCAGCGACGTGATCATCCCGTACGGCAACGCCCGGGACGTGGAAGAACTTCCGGAGGAAGTGCGGGCGCAGGTCCGCTTCCATCCCGTGAAGACAATGGACGAAGTGCTGGCGCTCGCGCTGCGCCCGCAACCGGCGGCGTCGACTTCCTCGGGCGAAGCACTCTACGATACTGTAACGCACTAGATGCCGAAGGACCCGGGTGACGACAAGCTGGTCATCCGGAACGTGGAGTTTCTGGGGGGAATGGCCGAGCGACATGGCTGGCGTCCCGAGTCGTCGCTTCCGGAAGTCGCGTTTGCAGGGCGATCGAACGTCGGAAAATCCTCACTTCTCAATTCGCTCGTCCGCCGCAAGTCGTTCGCGCGAGTGAGCCGGACGCCGGGCCGCACGCGAGAGATCAATTTCTTCCGCATCAACAACGGCTTCGTGCTCGTGGATCTTCCGGGCTACGGATATGCCCGTGTCTCAAAAGAGAAGAAGTCGGAATGGAAGCCGCTCATCCAGAGCTACCTGAGGCGAACAACCCAGCTTCGGGGTATAGTCCTGTTGCTGGACATCAGGCGCGAGCCAAGCGATGATGATCTGGCGATGCTGGACTTTCTGGCGGAGACGGAAGTGCCGACGATTGTCGCGTTGACGAAGAAGGACAAGCTGACCAAGGCAGCGGCACTGGAGCGGGCGGCGAAGATTTCGCGCTCGCTGGCGCTCGGGAGTGAGCAGGTGATTCCGTTCAGCGCCCAGACCGGCGAGGGGCGAGTCGAGCTGCTGGAGGCGATCACGGAGCTCGTCGAAGCGATACCGGAGCCCGACACACAATGAGCGCGCGCCGGACGCTCTGCGCAGTCGTCGCGGTGGTGTGTGGTGTCACCGCGTGCGCGAGCGGAGCGTCCACCGCGTCCGGCCAGGGAACGCCGCCACCCATCACGGACGACACAACCGGCCGGGCCAGTGTTCCCGTTGGCTTCGGCACGCTGCGCCAGGACGACATCGCGATCAGGCTGGAGCTGCAGGGACTGATCGTCCGCGCCATACCGCTGGACGAGAATCTCATCCGACTGCTCACGCCCGACTCCTATCGCGCGCTGCGCGAGCTGCACGAGAGCAACAAGCAGGCGATCGCCGCGGTGACTCGACGCACTGGCGGGCGGGCTCCCGACCTCTGGTACGTGTCGTTTTACGGCGTGCAGCCTGACGTGCACTTCAGCCCGATGGAGCTCGTGATCACGAGCAGCGGGCGCGATTTCCGCGCGCTCGAGGTCCTGCCGCTCAGCTCCGGATTCGGCGAGCAGCGGCTGAAGCAGCGCGAGACGCAGAGCGCGATTTATCTGTTCGACGAGGCGATTGATCTCGATCAGCCGCTGACCGTCACGTTCCAGGACGTGCGTGACGAGAGCTGGGTTCAGGTCCTCACGCGAGTGGAGCGTGAACGGGCGCTTGTTCGCGCGAGGGCATCGCGCCCGCCGCAATAGCTGGTTTTTCGTGAAGGGCACGACCAACTTTCCAGCCATGCCTATCTACCCGCTGCGCAAGCTTCCCTCTCTTCCGATTGCCGGAATCGAATCCCAGTGGCTCGAGAAAATCGCCGCCGAGCTGAAATCCGGCACCGACCGCGCGGACCTCTGCCGACGCACGTTGTGCGAGATCGCGTATCCGCAGTTCGCCACGAGCTGGGAGACGGCGGTGGAGGACACCAAGCTTCCGCTCGCTACGCGGCTTGCCCTCTCGGCGCTCGATCCTCGCAACATCACGCTCGAACCGGAGTATTACGCCGAGTGCGACGACGCGCGCTTCCAGGAGGTTAAGCCACTGCTCTGGCTCTGGTACTCCTTCGATCGCACGGTACTCGGGGCACAGAACGTCGAGCTGGGCGTTCAGCTCAGACGGCTGCTCGCGCCATATATCTTCAAGAAGTGCGGTGAGAACTTCAAAGCCTTCCAGTTCGTCGAGTTCTCATTCGGCTACAACATGGAAGTGGCAGACAACGTCGTGGTTCATCGGTACGTCCTGCTCGATGATCGCGGCGGGATTTCACTCGGCAACAATGTGTCGATCAGCGACTTCGTCAACGTGTACAGTCACACGCACAGCATCGTCGATCAACGCGATGTAACGGACGCGCCTACCCGGCTCGAGGATGGAGTTCGCATCACTTACCACGCGACAGTGCTTGCGGGCGTGCATGTGAAGGAACAGGCGATGGTCGGGGCGATGGCCGTTGCGACGAAGGACGTCCGGCCGTACCACGTGTACGTTGGGATTCCGGCCAAGAGTGTGAGGGTGAAGCCCAATGCGCCACCGGGGCAGGATAACGTCACGATGGTCAAGCCGCGATAAGCAACTGCAACTGAACGGGTGCCAGACGTGAGCAGCGTAGTTCCGAGTGATTAGTTCACGACGCCCGGACTTACCTCAGTGGCATTAAGGCACAGGCAGTTGCTTGTGCTTTGATCGGCGGCAGAAAAGTCAGGACGTAGTGAACTGTCAACTGGCATCTTTGCTACTGACCTCTGGCACCCGTTCAGTGCCGTTTACGACCTCAAGATTCGAAGGACATCCTCTACAGGTCCGGCATCCCCTCTCCCCAGCAGTTGTCTGGCGTCCCGAAGCGCGTGCGCCTCGCGCGGCCAGGTGAATCGCTCGCAAGCGTCGTCGAGCGAGAGCCACTCGAATTTCTGATGCTCCTCGCTGAGCGCCACCTCCGCCTGCTCTGAGACGAACGCGGCGAAGGTGATGCACATCTCGATGGTGTTGGTGGCGTGCAGGTAGAAGCTGCTAACCGTCACGTTGTACAATGATTCGGGCTCGAGGCCGGTTTCTTCGCGAAGCTCACGGACCGCCGCTTTCTCCGGCTTTTCGCGTGCGTCGATCTTACCGTAGACGGTTTCCCACGAGCCGGGCCGCTTGCCATCCGCGGCACGCTGGAGCGTGAGGACGCGCCAGTCGCCTCCGTTGTGTCGGATCACGAAGAGCTCGATGACGCCGGGAGTGATTTTTGTCATTGTCTGATCGGGCATCCGCTCATAGACGATGGGCTTTGGCGAATTATATGCCGGGTGGCTGACGCTGGGATCGCGACGCGAGGCTTCCGGCTCGATCACACGGACCAGCTCCTGCGCGCTGGTATTTCCCGCGAGTAGCTGCGCACGGCCGCAGCCCCAGAGTGAACGGGTGCCAGAAGCACGTGCGGAGGCGAGCAGCCGCTCGGGCGGATCGCCAGCGGCAATCGATCGCTCGATTTCGGGAGTGGCGACGAGCACTTCCGTTACCGCAATGCGGCCCGAGTATCCGGTCATCGCGCATTCCTTGCAACCCATCGACACATGGATCATTGAGTCTTCCGGAATGGAGCCGACGAGACGGCGCGGCACGCCGGCGTTTGCGACCAGCTTGCAGGCGGGACAGAGTCTTCGAATCAGGCGTTGCGCCAATACTCCCTTCAGGGCTCCCGCAAGCTTGACCGGATCGACGCCGAGATCGGTGAGGCGGACGATAGAGCTGCACGCGTCGTTCGTGTGCAGGGTCGCGAACACCAGGTGGCCGGTGAGTGACGCCTGAATGGCGATGGCAGCCGTTTCCCGGTCGCGAATCTCTCCGATCAGCACGACGTCAGGATCCTGACGGAGAACAGATCTCAGGGCTGACGCGAACGTGAGTCCGGCCTTCTCGTGAATCTGCACCTGAACGATTCCAGGGATTCGATACTCGACCGGATCTTCCACCGTGATGATGTTGACGCCGCGGTGTTGCAGCAGCCGGAGCGCAGCGTAGAGTGTCGTCGTTTTGCCCGAGCCTGTTGGGCCCGTGACGAGAATCAGGCCTTCCCGCACCTCGAGCAGCTTCTGCATGCGCGGGCCGTCGACGGGATCGAGACCGAGAGACTCGACCGATCGAAGGGCGGCGCGGGAATCGAGAATCCGGATCACCACCTTTTCGCCGTGAGATGCTGGCAGCGTGGAGACGCGCAAGTCCACGCGAGCGCCGTTGATTGCAACGCGCGCCCTCCCGCCCTGCGGCCGCAAGCGGTCGGCGATGTCCATCTGTGACATGATTTTGATGCGCGACACGAGCGGGATACCCACCGCCTTGGGAAGGACCATCACTTCCTTAAGCATTCCATCGATGCGATAGCGAACGGCGATCCCGCTCTCCCCCGCCTCGAGATGGATATCGCTCGCACCCGCGGCGATCCCCTCCGCAACAATGTGGTCGACAAGCTTGATCACCGGCCGTTCGGCTTCCTTCTCGTCTATCTCGCCCTCCGTGGCGTCGGCTCTCTCGATGACTGACTGAAGGTTGGATTTCCCGGCACGATCGAGGAGTTTGCTGACACGTTCTACTGGCGAGTAGACCTCTTCGATGCGCTCGAGAATGAGATCGGGAGGGGCAAGGGACATCCGAACGCTGCGCCTGGTGGCGAAGGCCAGTGTTTTTTCACAATCGATGTCGTATGGATTGGAGGTGGCAATGTCCAAGGTTGAGTCAGAGATCGCGAGTGGAAGAATCTCGAATCGTCGGGCGAGCCACTCGGGTACCTTCTCGCGCGCCTGTGAGCTGACGAGCAGACCTTTAGCGATCCCGACGCGAGCTCGCTCGGACAAGGCTTCCAGGATTTCGTCGTCCGTAATCAGCCCTTCGTCGACCGCGGCACGCCAGTGGCTGACACCGACCTTCGGCTCGATGGAATCGACCGAAGTTGCTGGCAGCAGCTCCCGAAGGATAGGCAGCAGCCATCTATCGTTCGGGAGTACATTGACTGTGCTGGTCACGCCACAAGCTACGCGGGGTTACCCGGCGACTCATGGCCGAATAAACTCAGGCGGAAGCACACCTTCACCCGGTGACCACCAGTTTCTCGTGATGATATCTGTTGCCTCTCGATGCAATTCCTGATCTCCCGTACGCGCAAGCACCTACGATCACTTTCTCTCTTTGCCTTCCTGGCGCTCACCGTCGGCGTCACGCGCGTGGCGAGGGCCCAAGCGACGATCGAGTGTCGCGCGCATCCCGCGGCGAGTCAGGCCGTGGAGCGAGGTTGGACGGCATATCGGAAGGGTGACATCTCAAGCGCCCAGACAGAATTCAAGCGTGCGTTGGCGCTCTGCCCGAATGACGCGGGGGCGCTGACGGGGGCGGGTTACGCGGCGATGCGGCAGAGTCGTCTGACGGATGCACGCAATTTCTTCAGACGTGCGATCGCAGCAGACTCGACCTCGTACGACGCCGTGGCTGGCGCGGGCATGGCCGCGTACAGAGATGGAGATCCAGCGAGCGCGCGCCGCAGCTTTGAGCGCGCGCTCCAGATCGCGCCGGGCGACTCTACAGCGGTTTCGTACCTCGCCAGGATTCCCGTACCGATCGTCGACGCCGGCCCGACCACTCGTGCGCGGCCGACATCTACCACCATCGTCTCGAGAACTGGCAGGCGAATCTTCGAGGTCCGCGATGCGGCGGGCCGCTGGTCGCCGCTATGGATCAAAGCAGTCAACCTCGGCGCGGCGTTACCTGGAAAGTATCCGTCCGAGTTTCCTCCCAACGACAGCACGTATGAGAGATGGATTGCTCTCATCGCCGAAATGGGAGCAAACGCAGTTCGCGTCTACACGATTCATCCGCCGCACTTCTACGCTGCGCTGAGGAGCTGGAATCTCGCGCACCCAGCGCATCCGATCTGGCTCATTCACGGTGTGTGGGCGGAGCTCCCGCCGGGCAAGAAGCAGGAGAAGTACGACGATCCTCAATGGCTCGGACAGTTCCGCGGGGAAATGCGTCACGTGGTTTCGCTACTGCATGGCGATGCCGCAATTCCTCCCTCACCTGGACACGCAAGTGGTGTTTATCGCGCCGATGTGTCTCAGTGGACCCTTGGCTACATCATCGGGCGGGAGTGGGAGCCGTACTCCGTCGTCGCCTACAATTCTCTCCGGCGAAACCGAACCAGCTACAGCGGAACGTATATCACTTTGCGCAGCGGCAATCCGCTCGAAGCGTGGCTCGCGGAGCAGTGTGACTATCTGGTGAACTTCGAGATGCAGCAATACAACGCGCAGCGGCCGATCGCCTACACGAATTGGCCGACGCTCGATCCGCTGGCGCATCCGACTGAGACCACCAAGGCTCGAGAAGTCGCGATGCTCAAGGCGCGCGGCGAGAAGATCGTCGAGATGCCAAAGGAATACGACAACGACTCCGTGTCTCTCGATGCTCTAAGAATGCGGCCGACGGATGCGTTTCCAGCCGGAGTATTCGCGTCATACCACGCGTACCCCTACTATCCCGACTTTCTTCTGGTCGATCCGGGATATCTGAAGGCACGCTCCCCCGAGGGTCCGAGCAACTACTTCGGATATCTGCGCGAGCTGGTCGCGCATCACGGCGATATGCCGGTTGTGATCAGCGAGTTCGGCGTGCCATCATCGCGCGGCATTGGGCATTTCCAGCCGCAGGGCTGGAATCACGGCGGCCTGTCAGAGCAGCAACAGGCACTCGTCGACGCGCGGCTGACGCGGGATATCTACGCGTCCGGAGCGGCGGGAGCGGGTCTCTTCGCGCTGATCGACGAGTGGTTCAAGAAGAACTGGATCGTACTCGACTTCGAGTATCCGCCTGAACGGAAACGACTCTGGCTCAATCCGCTCGACCCCGAGGAGAACTTCGGTGTCGTGGCGATGCGCGCAGGTAGAAAGGGCTCGGGAATCATGATTGATGCCGATACCGCTGATTGGCGGGGGCGGCCCGTCTTTGTTGTCTCGACTCGCGCTCGGTCGAACATCCCGGCGGCCCTCCAACTCAGATCGCTGCGCGTGGCGCAGGATGAGGCCTACGTTTACCTGCGCCTCGACGTCGGACGAATCGACTGGGCTCATGCCCACTACCAGATCGGGATCGACACCTACCGTCGCGATCTCGGTGACACACAACTGCCAAATACCGGCTCACGCGCGCCAGTCGGACTCGAGTTCGTCCTCGGTCTCGAAGGACCGCAGGCGAGCCAGCTGCTGGTCGATCACCTGTACAATCCTTATCGCCCCGTAGCCATTCCGGGTAGCAAACCGCCCTCTATTCAGTACGTCTACAATCCCGCGGTACGGATAGTCGCGAACGATCTTGGGCAATGGGATTCACTCGTCGTCGTTCCTAACCGGCGGAAAATCGGACATGACGGCACGATCTATCCGGCCATCAGCTACAATCGCAATCGACTGCTCTACGCGCGCGAATCTGACAATTCGCTCGCCGATTGGTTCGCCGACGCGAAGACCGGAGTAATAGAGGTGCGACTCCCATGGGGAATGCTTCAGCTCCTGGATCCTTCGACGCGGAGTGTGCTCTCTGGCAATACGTCTGCCGGGAAGGTCTCTGGCGCAACGACTGACGGATTCCGATTTGTCGTCGAGAGCTACGATCCGTCCAATCCTCGCTCAGGCGGCGACTATCTACCTCGTGGTGTAGGCACGTCGAAATTCGCGGATCCTCCGACGTGGAGCTGGCCACCGTGGGAAACCCCGCAGTGGCATGCGGAGATCAAGCCGCTGTTTGCCGCGATGCAGCGGGCTTTCGCGGGAATCCCCGAGCATCCTTCCGCGCGGTAGGTGACGAGTAGGAGAACTGCAACGTATGACTACCGGCCGGGGGCTGTCGGCGGGCCAGCTGGTGGCTCCGAGCTTAAACCAGAACCGGCTCGAGACGCAGCCCGTAGCCTATCCATTGCCGACCCGCCCACAGCCCCTGGCGGGTAGTCATAAGTAAATGATTCTGAACGCCAACGATCATGAGTGACGCGTTGCTCTCAGAGGATGCGACCGTCATTCCGATCCGTCGCATCCGGCTGTGTACTCTAGAACCCCACCCGCGCGCGCAAGGAGAACGTGTACCACTTGTACTCGCTGCCTGTCTGCCCCGGACCGGCTACGTTCGCGTAGCCTCCGGCAGCGCTGACTTCGCGAGCAGGATCGAAGCGATATCCCAACGACATTGCGACGCGTTCAGCCAGACGCGAGCCCGCGCTCGAACCAAAGAACTCGATGCTCTGGCGACCCAATCCGACATCGACGTCCGCATTCCAGCCGAGCTGGCCGCCTATCCGTCCACGACCGCTCGCCTCAGCGAGCGTGTACCGTCGCGGCGCGAAGTAGCCATCCGATGACGTCGTATCGTATCCGAATTGGCGCGCGCCGACCGCTAGACTCCAATTCCGGGTGTGCGTCCACCGCAGCGTGGACGAGAATGCGTTTCGTGCATTCTCGCGCGTA
>DASWBG010000392.1:0-7087 GCA_036390715.1 Gemmatimonadaceae bacterium | reverse complement strand
ACTGCGGAACTTCTCCCGTCCTCATGCACATCGGCTCTGGCATGGTCGGAGCCGTGGTCGTCGATCCAACGGTTCCGCTGCCCGCGGCCAAGGAATTTGTGCTGGTGGAGAGCGAGTACTACCTCGGTGCGGCGGTCGCTGGCGCGATGCCGTTCGACTACACGAAGATGCTGGCGACCCTTCCCGATTACGTCGTCTTCAATGGACGCCCGACTCAGTACATGACGGCGCCGCTCAAGGCGCGAGTCGGCGACCGCGTGAGATTCTACGTTGTAAATGCCGGCCCAACCCACCCGTGCAATTTTCACGTGGTCGGCGAGCAGTTCGACACGGTTTATCTCGGGGCACCACCCGGCGTCGCGCTACGTGGCGTTCAGACCTTTGCCGTTGCACCCGGAGGCGGAATGGTGTTCGAGATGCTCGCGGACATTCCGGGCGAGTTCGTGTTCGTCAACCACGGATTCGGCCACGGCCAGAAAGGCGCGATCGGAATTCTCAGCATCGAGAGCTAGGAATCGCTGCGCGCGAGCGGAGGGCGCCGGGATGCAGGCGTCTCCGCGATTCGGCGGAGCGTCGCCGGCCCATCAATGGTCCGCCAGATATTGAAGATGAATGCAAAAGCGCCGAGCGCGCTGAGCACTCCCCCTGTGGCGAGGACAGGGACGCTCCGCGGTCCAACATGCGGCGCCATGACGAATCCTGCGACCATCAACGCCAGCCCCACGTTAGAGAGCCACCAGTGCGCTCCAGCGAGTTTTCTGTTGTACAGCGGATGACCGAAAAAGCGCGGCACCACATGGTAAGCCACTCCAAAGATCATCATCGTGACAAATCCAAGGAGATTCATGTGCACGTGCGCCGGCCGGTAAATGATCCACATTGGATGCGCGGCCATCGCTACACCCAGGGTGACACCCAGGCCGAGCCATGCCAGCGCCGACTTGATGAATCGCGTTACGAACCAGTCCACGTCAGTGAATGTAGCACTACCATGGCCGTGTCACCGCCGGTTGCTGGCGTGAACAGGCGGTGGAAGCGGGCAAGCCTCATCGGTCACACACTCGCATGTGTGGAGTGTGCCCGGAAGAAGCCTCAGTACAATTCGTCAGTGCATGTAGCGCAGGTATTCGTAAGCGACGGTGTTGGTGGTGTCGCTCGCGAGCGCTTTCCGGAAGTTTTCCACCGCCGCGGCCTTTTTGCCTGACATGAGCTGCGCCTCACCAAGCCCGGCGTACGCCCACGATGCGTTCGGATGCAGATCGATCGCCAGTTTGTAAGCATCGATTGCGTCGTCGTACCGGCCGCGGTGCATCAGCTTCACTGTGAGGGCTCTCAGCGCGCCGTCGCTGATCTTTCCAGTGGCAGATGTCGTGTCAGCCGCAGCCGCACGAAACTCGGACAGCACCGTCTTCATCCCCTTGGTGGCAGATTCAGCCAGCAGAGAGTCGCCTTTCGGCGTGCCCCATTTCTCCACCTGGTTTACCTCCGCCTCCAGCGTGAGATCGATATCCACATTGTCCGAGACCGACATCCTGCCCGGGTCGTACTCGGAGTTCCAGAATTTGGTGCCGAGGATGCCGTAGTCCTTCCGGTTGAGCGACAGATGCCCGACGAAGCCCACGCGCTTGTTGCCCCAGGCGTCGGACGAGACTGGATGTATCTGGACGAACTCCACGGCGACCGGGTGCGTGACTCCATGCATCGTCAGCGGACCACGCGCCACGAAACCGTCCTTTGATTTTTCGATCTTTTCACTGTGAAACGTGATGAGCGGAAATTTTTCCGCATCGAAGAAGTTCGGACTCTTCAGGTCGTTGTCGCGAAACTCGACATTGGTGTTGATGCTGTTCGTCTGGATTACGACCGAAATAGATGATCCGGGAATGGAGCTCGGGTTATACATGAGAGTGCCACCGAATTTTGCGAACGCTCCTCTGACGGTAGAGAGCCCCATGAAGCGCACCGAGAACTCAACCGCTGAATGCGGCCAGTCGATATCGAATCGTTGAACCGGCAGTCCGGTCTGACCGTTTAGGGAGGCAAAGGTTGCGCTTTGTGCTCTTCCATGCGCTGGAACACAAAGGAGCAGAGCGGCCGCCGTTACTGTTGACGCTAGTGCTGTCGCTCGCGCGTCGGCGAGACCGGAGCGCGCAATCGAAATAATCCGTTGGAGGGTTGCCATGACCCGCAACAATGGAAGCGGTCATGCACTTGCCAATCCAAATGTGGCCAACGGGCTCTATTCCGGGGTGAGTGGAGTCCCCACGGCATCAACGACCCGTTTTCGATAGGCTCGGCTCACGCGTAGCTGGGCACCGTTTGTCAGGACAACGGCGTAACGGTCGGAAGCGAGGCGCCTGAGCCTGGCAATCCTCGACACACTAACCACAGCCGACCGATGAATCCGGACGAAATCGCGCGAGGCGAGTTTTTTCTCCAGGGCGCCGAGTGTAGTTCGAACAAGGTGGGATCGCCCGGCTGCATGAAGGCGGACGTAGTTGTCTTCCGCCTGTAGCCAATCAATGGAGCCGACGGGAACCTTGACTACCCCATCGCGTGCCGGCACGGCGAGACTGTCAGACTCCTGTCTCCTGTTGCTGATCCCCTCCAGTTGCAAAACCAGCTGCCGTCGCTTGTCCTCGAGATCCTTTGCGTCGAGCTGCGCTCGCGCCAGTCCCGCCTCGGCCCGTGTCATCGCGCTTTGTCGTTGCCTGGACTCGGACGCGTAAACGAAAGCGTACAGCACTGCCACTACCAGGAAATAGATCAGCGTTTCGAACGCGATGGCGCTGGCGAGTCTTCCCGCGAACATGTCCCGTATTGGCGCAAAGGAGGGTCGCCAAATGAAGAGCGGCGTAATGGCGGCGACGAGGAGCGAGTGCAAGAGACCAACTCCTATCCCGATCGGCACATGGAGGAGCACCCGCCCCGGATGCTCCGAGGGGAGCGGCAACCGGCGTACGATGAGAAAGACGAGCGGCGTAAGAATCGCCCACGTCCCCCACATGACACCCATTTCCAGAGCGAGATGGTCCCACCTCGGCGCGACGCCCTTTGCCGCCACGGCGTAGATGCGCTGGAGTGAGAAGAGTGCCGCTATTCCACCCCATGCAGCTATAGAAAGCGTAACCATCCTCAGCCTTCGAAAAAGCTCGTCGTTCGCTCTGATTTGAGTCATGAAAGCTTTCGATGACGCTCGCGATGAGGAGTCCGCAGTGATGGCTGGCAGAGATGCTGCCGCCACGACATACTGTCTACCATCAATAGGGGATAGCACAATGGAAATCAAATTCACTACGGGAACGAGTCCCCTCGGGAGCGTGCTCGTCGCGGCAACCGACAAGGGGGTGTGTGCCGTCAGCCTGCGCGAATCCGACGCCGGAGCGGAAGAGCACCTGCACGCGCGATTTCCAAAGGCCGAATTAAAGCGCGACGATGCGGCGCTCAGACCCGCCCTCGACACCGTCCGCGAACGAATCGCTGGGCGCAGACTCGATAGCGCGCTCCCGCTCGACTTGCAGGGCACCGATTTCCAACGCGAAGTCTGGAGCCAGCTGCTGTCGATCCCGCCCGGCAAAACGAGATCTTATCTCGATGTGGCACAGGCGATCAATCGTCCGAAGGCGACGCGCGCGGTTGCCCAGGCATGCGGAGCCAATCCCGTCGCGGTCGTCGTGCCGTGTCATCGCGTCGTGATGAGCGACGGCTCGATCGGCGGCTACAGCGGGCTACCGGGGGTGAAGAAGGCGCTGCTTGCGGCGGAAGGCGTGGAGCAGGTTAGCGCAGCCACCTGACCGTGCGAGTGGAACCGCCACGACACGCGCTCACTTTTTCCTGGCGCAAATCGTTGTGGTGTTCGTCGAATCCGATGGGACGAAAATCGCGAGCGCATTGCCCTTTCGCTGGCTCCCCGTCTTCGCGACCTCTCCAATCACTTTCGTGAGAGCGCTGGGCTCGTCGATCTTGCTCAGTATGATGCCGTTCGCGCCGACCTCCGCCGCTTTGTCCCGCATCGACGAGATCATATCGCCCTCGTCCGACCAGTTGGATTCACCTTTCGCGTTGAGCACCGCCACTTCGCGATACGGATGCCCGACGCGATCGGGAGTCGTATAGAGCTTTATGGCGGCCGGGCACGTCCGGGCTAGCTGCACACTTGGATCGATGAGCGCGGCGTTGGTCCGGACGCAGGCACAAAACACAACTGCGGCGCTGACGCGGAGACTGGGAAGCGGCTTCATTGGATCACCCGACGGGGAGGATGTCGGGCGGCAAAGCGCAACTACCGCGCCGCCTCGCAACGGCGAATTCCGCCGATCAATCAGATATTCGGACGCGAGGTGTCATTTCCGGGAGACGCCGCGTGTCCGAAATTGTGGACTGCCTCACCAGCGATCGCTATAACTTTTGCTTCGCCTTGAGCTTGCTCTCGTACGGCCTTTCCGGCGCCCCGATGTATATCTGGCGTGGCCGAGCGATCTTCTGCTCCTTGTCGAGCAGCATCTCCTCCCACTGGGCCAGCCATCCCGGCATGCGACCGATCGCGAACAGGACCGTAAAGAAATCGGTTGGGAACGCCATCGAGCGGTAGATCAGCCCCGTGTAGAAGTCGACGTTGGGATAGAGCTTGCGCGAAGTGAAGTAATCGTCGGAGAGCGCGATTCGTTCCAGCTCGAGGGCGATCTCCAGATCCTTGTCCACTCCGACGATCTTGAACACTTCATCGGCCAGCTTCTTCACGATCTTGGCGCGCGGGTCATAGCTCTTGTAAACGCGGTGGCCGAATCCCATCAGTCTCCCGCCCTCGCCACTCTTCACAGTCTCGATGAAGGCTGGAACGTTCTTGACGCTGCCGATCTCACTGATCATCCGCAGGACCTGCTCGTTGGCGCCGCCGTGCAGCGGGCCGAAGAGCGCGGCAACTCCGGCGGAGACTGCCGAGAACGGATCGACGTGCGACGATCCGACTGCGCGTACGGCGTTGGTCGAGCAATTCTGCTCGTGATCGGCGTGCAGAATGAAGAGAATCTCGAGCGCCCGGGCGAACACCGGATTCGCCTCGTACTTCGACTCGCTCATGCGCGCAACCATCGACAGGAAGTTCTCGACGTACGAGAGGCGATTGTCCGGATACACGAACGGCAGCCCCTTCACGTGGCGGTAAGAGAAAGCCGCAATCGTCGGCGTCTTCGCCAGCAGCCGGATTATCGAGATGTTCCGTTCGGTCTCGTCGAAGATGCGGCTCGCCGTTGGATAAAACGCAGCCAGCCCGGCGACGGAGCTGTTGAGCATCGCCATCGGATGCGCATCGTAGCGGAATCCTTCCAGGAATTTCCGCATGTTCTCGTGCACGTAGGTGTGGAACGTGATGTCGTGCACGAATTGGTCGTAGTCCTGCTGGTTGGGCAGCTCGCCGTGGCGAAGGAGCCACGCAACCTCGAGGAACGTGGCATTCTCCGCGAGCTGCTCGATGGGGTATCCGCGGTAGCGGAGTATCCCCTTGTCGCCGTCGATGAATGTGATGGCGCTCCGGCACGATGCGGTGTTCAGAAACGCCGGATCGTAGCTCATGAGCCCCGTATCATTGGGGTCGTTCGTCCGAATCTTCTTGAGCTCGGGGGCCCGAATCGCGCCATCGGCGACCGGGACCGTGTATGACTTTCCGGTGCGGGCGTCTTTTATCTCGAGCGCGGTTCCTGACGGAGCAGCGCCGGATGGCTTGGCAGAATTTCCCGACGAGGCAGCAGCGGGTTGCTTGGCAGACTTCCTGGCGGGGGCCGCAGGCGCTGGTTTGGCGGTGTTTTTCTTGGGCCCGGCGGGTGGTGCAGTCGAACCGGTCTTCGGCATCCTGTTCTCCAGTTGATAAGATCAAATTTAGCGCAACGCCGACGTGGGTGATAATCGCGTGAGCGCGACGGCGACGGCGAGACTAATGGGAGAACTCGTGAACTGGGTGAAGTCCCCTAGTTGAGATTCAGAGGCGCCTTACGCGGGTGACGTTCCACTTCCCGCCGGTGACCTTTCCTCCCGGCTGGGATGGGACTGTGCTGAACGTTCCCTCGATTGTGCGTGCGTCGCGAAAGGTTCCCTGGAATGTCGTTATGACAGTGCAGACGCAGTCAGGATCCTGATACGGATCAAGCGTGCCGCTAAGGTTGCCACCCTCCTTTCTCACAAAGTGCATCCTAAGCACCGAGCGCCCGAGCGCAGAGGTGTTACCCATGAGCTCACGCTCGGCCGGCGTAAGCAATGAGTCGGGGCGCGGAATCATCACTACGTTGCCGGACGCAGACGACTCACCAGCGCGAAGCGTGAAAGCAATCGTGCCGCTTCTTCCGGTCTCGGCGCTGCTATAAACACCACGCCACTCACCATACAGTGGATTCAGGTCGAAATCGCTGGAAGTGACCTCGGTCTGCGGAGGGTTTGACGCGCAGCCGATGGCAGAAGTGGCGAGGCCTACGACAATTATGGAGGAAAGGCGTAGCATATGTTGCTCCGGTTGAGACTCTTCTCTCCCTCGTCCTCAGATTGGCAGTAATTCCTTCGCCGGGCAAGGCGTTCAAACAATTCCGAGTTACGACACCGGCACGGGGTGGAAGCCTTTACGCTCCATGCTGCCCCAATCCTTTTTTCCGCGCAGGAATTTCCAGAGACCACGCAGCCGCCAGTAGACGGTCATCTGCCGGTAGCCGAGATTCTCGACGAGCGCCCACCAGAAGAGGAGAGCGCGGTCGCGGAACGTCTCGTAGCGGTGAAAGCTGAGATCCTCGAGAATCAGCGTGAATGCGGTGAGGGCGGTGCCGAGTCCGTAGGCGGTGAGATAGAAGAGTCCGGCGAAATTCCAGTCGACTGCGCCTGTCGCGAGCCCAAACGCCAGAGCGATCAAACCGCCTGCTTCAATCACCGGCGCCGACAGCTCCACAAATGCGTAATACGGGAAAACGAACAGGCCCGTCACGCCATACCGGGGATTGAACAGCATCCGTCGGTGTCTCCACAGCACGTCGGCCAACCCGCGGTGCCAGCGATCGCGCTGTCGGCCGAGCACCTTTGCCGATTCCGGCACTTCGGTCCACGCCACCGG
>DASWBG010000391.1:0-12158 GCA_036390715.1 Gemmatimonadaceae bacterium | reverse complement strand
TGCTCACGGAGAAGAACTACAAAGCTGCGAGCGACGAGCTCGAATCCGTCGTGAAGCTCGATACTTCTTACATGCCGGCGTACTTTCAAATCGGCCACGTCGCAGCACTGTCGGGCGCGAACCTGACTCGCGGCGAAGAGGCGCTCCGGAAATACCTCCCGTACCGCCCGAAGGAAGACGAGCCGTCGATTGCGCGCGCGTATTTCTGGCTCGGTGGCATCTACGAGAAGCAGGGACGCAAGGCCGACGCGAAAGCGAGCTATGCGGCGTCGCTGCAGATCAATCCGAATCAGAAGGACGCCGGCGACGCGCTGAAGCGGGTGTCGTAATCATCTCAGACTTCAAACGTGTTCCGGAGGCGCAATGAATCCTGTTTCGACTTACGCAAAGGCCGCTCTTGTCCTTCTAGTCGTCTCCTTCGCGGCGGGCGGCTTCGGCGAAGCCTACGTGCCGTCGAAACTGATCGTGTCGGGCGACGCGGCGGCCACGATGCGCAACATCCAAACGTCCGGCACGCTCTTTCGTCTCGGGTTCATCGGATACCTCATGGAAGCGACCTGCGACGTGGCGTTAGCGCTGGTCTTCTACATGCTGCTGAAGCCGGTCCGGAAGGATGTTGCTCTTCTCGCAGCGTTCTTCGGCATCCTCGCCACGGCGTTGTTTGCCGTCGCGGAGCTGTTCTACTTCGCGCCGTCATTCATCCTGAATGGCGCCGGCTACCTGAAGACGTTCACGACGGATCAACTCAATTCGCTGGCGATGCTGTCGCTGCGGTTTTACGCCTATGGCGCCGGACTCTTCATGGCCTTTTACGGTACGGCCTGGCTGCTGCGCGCGTACCTGATGTTTCGCTCCGGCTACTTCCCCAAAGCAATCGCGGTTCTCATGGGTATGGCCGGGCTTGGGTTTGTATTGAGAAACGTCGCGCTCGTTCTCGCGCCGACCTACAGGAGCGGCTGGCTCCTTCTGCTCATCATGCCCGGCGGTCTGGCGTTGATGGCGTGGCTCGCTGTGCAGGCGTTCAAAACGAAAACGCCGCTCGAAGTTCCGTTGACGTGAGCAGCATGAATCGTCGCGATTTGGTAGGCGCTATCGGACTCGAACCGATCACCCCGACCGTGTGAAGGTGATTCCACGTCCCGGGACATCCGCGGACATCGATAGTCGCTCGTGTTCTCAGCCGGTTAGGGATATCCACGGATATCCCCGGACGTCCGTCGGAGGACCGGGTGAACACTCGTTGAACGCTTACATCGTTTTTGCAGCAGAGAAGACGACGTCACCGAACAGGCGTTTCCTTGTTGACGCGAAATGCCGCCTCGGGAATCGCGACGTTGAAGCGCACTGAGTCAACCGCGATGGTCGTCTCCCCGAGAGGATCATTGATTGTTGTAAGAAACGGAACTCGCTCGCCGTCGACATCCCGGTAGTCCGCGAATGTCAGGGTCTGGCCCTCAGATTCACGCTGAAGGATCAACCCTGTGGACTGCGATACATGAAGTCGCGAGGACGAACCCTGCGCTGGCGTGAGTTCGACGACCCAGGTGTCCTCTGCTCCCACCTTCGATGACCCTCGCACAGTGACATTCTTGTAGAGGCTCTTGAGATCGAGCAATTCATGAAACGCGTCCTCGCGTCGCGCCTGAATGTTGGCGGCGGCGTCATTTGTCGCGTCTTGTCCGAATGTCGTCTCCTGTCCACCGCCGACGCCATTGAAGTACACACGGACGCGGCCAATCTGTTTCCCTGCCGCCGTCCACGCCTCAACTTCGTTCCGCATGGCCGGCGCCATTTCCTGAACGGTGAGATCGGCGATCACTCCCTGGTTATCGTACGTTTTTCGTGCGTGAATCTCGGTGGATGTGTGCCGGCGAAATCCGGCTTCACCGCCGGCTGCATCGAGCATGCGTTGGAGGAGCGCGTCGACTGTGGGCGCGTCTGATGTCGTCGCAGATGTCGCTGTCTCGCCGGAGGAAGTGCCCGCAGGGCTTGGACGTCTCTCGACGTCGTTGGTGGGCTGTCTCGCTTGGCCGTCCGCATACAGGATCAGCGGATAGAAGAGCTTTCCAGCGTTGCCGATCTGCGTCATGAAATTCGGCGAGGTGTTGGCAAGAAAGACGAAGCCGATGCGGCGCTCCGGGATGAAACTCACGAGGGCGCTGATGCCTTCCGAGCCGCCATTGTGTTCAACGACCCGAAGCCCGTTCCATTCGTATGTTGCCCACCCAAGCGCGTACGAAATGCTGGAGTTGATCGGGATCACCGGCGTCGTCAGTTCATGAAACATCGATTCAGAAAGAAATCGCCGGCCGTCGATCCTACCGCTGCCAGTAAGCACACGCAGCCATTGCGTCATGTCCCGCGCGGTCGACGCGATGTTTCCTGCGGGCGCCATTGCCTCGAGGCTGCGTGGTGGAGGAACCGCGCGAAAGGTTAGCGCGCTAGACTCGTAAACATAGCCTGTCGCGTGGTTCTTGACCGTTAAGGCACGCTCTGTCGACGTGACGCTCGAATGCATTCCGAGAGGATCGAAGATCTCTGCTTCGATGACTCGCTCCCAGGTCGACCGATTCGCTTTCGCGACGATCTCTCCCGCCGCTGAGAACATTGCGTTGGAGTACTGAAAGGCCGCACGGAATTTGGCGGTTGGTTTTGCGGAGGTAGCGGCTTGTACGTACTCCTCGCGATTCAGGACGCCCGGTTCCGCGGCCAGATCCGCCTTTGCCTTGAGACCCGTGCGGTGGCTGAGCATGTCCCGCAAGGTCACATTGGCGTCGGCCTCGGGGTCTGCCATTCTGAAGTAGGGGAGGAACTTGCGGGGATGATCGTCCAGGGTGAGCAGTCCGCGGTCTTGACCGAGCGCGATGGCCATCGAAGTAAATGCCTTGGTACACGAACCGATCGGGAAAAGGGTGTCGGGAGTGACGGGCAGGTTGTGCTCGACGTCGCGTAGGCCCAGGGCTCTGCTGTAGATGACGCGGTCATCTTCAACGATCGCGAAGGCGAGGCCGGGAAGGTGCTGCACTCGGCGCTGCTCTTCGAGAATGCGCTCGATTCCCGGAAGCTCGGTTGATTCGTCGACTTGTTTCGCGGAAGTGCGGCAGCGAGGGAGAATCGCGAAGCAGAACAGCAAGGCGCCAAGCGCTGACAGCGTTCGTATGGGCGCACTTGTCCAGCTTCGCGAATCGCCGTCGGATGGCATGTCGCTGACTTGCGAAAGCATCGCGGGCAGGTTTCGCCCGACGCGAGCCGCGTGAAGAGTTGAGGATTGGTAGGCGTTATCGGACTCGAACCGATGACCCCCACTGTGTGAAGGTGATGCCTCAAGCCGCCGACAACCCGATGCAATCCGCGACGAACGTGTTCCCACCAACATGGCACATCTACCCACGCGTGCCCGCAATCTCCGGAAAAACATGAGCGCGTGATCGCCGATCATCGCCGGCACGCGGATCGTGCGGCCCGCGTCGACGTTCACAAGCGGATCTCTGCGCGCCGGACGGTCAGCGCCTCGATCCGCGCTTCGTCAGGCTCGTACCCGATCCCATCCCCCGATGGCGCCTCAATCGTTCCGTCTTTCGACACAGTGATCGGTGGCTCGACGATGTCTTCGGCCCAGTATCTTGCCGAAGCCGAAACGTCGCCGGGCAACGTGAAACCGGGCAGAGTGGACATGGCGATGTTGTGCGCGCGCCCGATGCCCGATTCGAGCATCCCGCCACACCACACCGGAACGCCACGGCCTCTTGCGAGCTCCTGAATCGCTCGGGCTTCGGCATGCCCGCCCACACGACCCAGCTTGACATTGATGATGCGGCACGCTCCGAGCTCGAGCGCGTGCGCCGCATTGGTCAGGCTGACGATCGATTCGTCCAGGCAGATCGGCGTCCGCAGCGCGCGCTGCAGCCTGGCGTGATCCAGAAGGTCACCGGCTGCGAGCGGCTGCTCGATCATCAGCAGGTCATATTGATCGAACTGCCTGAGCAGATCGAGATCGCGGTCCAGCGAGTACGCGCTATTGGCATCGACCGACAACGTGATCGAAGGAAATCGCGAGCGGACCGACTGCACCAGTTGAACATCCATTCCTGGCTTGATCTTGAGCTTGATTCGCTGATAGCCGCTGTTTAACTCGTCCGCGACTTTCTCCAGAAGCGCATCAGGGCTCTCCTGCAAGCCGATCGAGACGCCGCACTTGATCAAGGGCTGAGTGCCCCCGAGGTGTCGCCAGAGTGGCACGCCGGCGACGCGCGCCTCGAGATCCCATACTGCGGTTTCAACTCCACCCTTCGCCATCCGGTTTTCGCGAATGGAAGCGAGGATCCGGCTCATCTGCGAAGCATCGACAACATGCGTCTCGGACAGGAGTGGAGCGATGAACTTCTCCGTGATCATCCATGCTGTATCGATCGTTTCGTGGTTGAAGAATGGCCCTTCCATCGCGGTGCACTCACCGTATCCGCACGCGCCGCTCCGATCGAATGCGCGAACAATCAGAATTCTGCGGGTTGTGGTGCGGCCGAAGCTGGTCTCAAACGGCGCCAGCAAGGGCATCTGAATCTCGCGTAGTTCGAGCCTCTCCAACTGCAAGCCGGGCGCTCGACCGGTTGCGACCGCGCTTTCCGACCGATCGATCCGGCTCATCGGCCATCCTCGCGGATCGGCCCCTGGCTCAATACGTAGACTCCCACTGATTGGCCGCTCCGAGATTGCCGGAAGAAGTCTGAGACGTGGAAGCCGGCCGCGAATGCTTCGGTGAATCCATGACGGGTGACCTCGCGCCACCGCACTGCCTGTTCGGCATTCTGCTGCTGCATGCTGTTGATGTCCGATGGAATCTCGATGAATGCGTACGCGCCGGCGAGCGCTGTTTTCAAGGCAAGCTCGCGCGGCCATCCTTCGGCATCCACGGCGACGAGCGGCGTCGCCTGCGAATCGATCTCGTGGCGAACGGACTTTCCTTCCAGCCGCTGTTGCACGCGGTCACTGTCCAGAAGCCATGTCACCCACAATCGATCGGTACCGAGGCGGTGCAGCACGCTCGACGTCTCGGGGCCGTAGAAGTTGATCTTGTACGCGTCACTCACCACGCCGAGCTTGCAGAAATTGAAGTAAGCGTTGAGGCTCTGCAGAGGATCGAATGTCCACGTGATCCGGGTAATGCCCTGGGCGAGAACCCGCGCTCGTTGTGCGACCTTCAGCTTGAACCCCACGTCGCGGTGCCGGTAAGCCGGCCTGACCGCCAGCATGTGCGAATGGTGGATCGTCCGCCCTCCTTCGAGCCCGACAAAGCCATAAACGAAACCGACGAGTGTCCCGCCATCGCGCGCTCCGATCAATTGGCCACCCGCGTGCCTGACAGCCACCAGTTGGGTCAGAGGCGTAATGTCGCGGTCGTCGAGAGTCCACACTTCCTTCTGGAGATCCTCCACGATCCGCATGTCGTCGATGCTCTCAATGTCTTCAATGACGATGGAGGGGCCCTTCTCAGTATTTTGAAGTGAAGTGGAGCAGGTGCCCGACGAAGACGAACCAGAGGAATCCGAGGCAGGCGAGCGTAAGAAGGGTTGCATTGAGTTTGTACCAGATTGTCCTGCTCTGACTGAGCCAGGCATTGATTGTGTCATAAAGGACCACCACCGTGCCCACGGCACCCAGAACACCGATGAATTGAGCGAGGTAAATCCATTTGTTCAGGCCATCATTGAAAGCCACGATGTGCGTAAGCGCGTAGACCACGATCCCGGCAATACCGGCGACGAAGAGAATGTCGAGAGCGAGGACGAGTTTGACGGCGATCCGAACCCGGCGTTGTTGCGGCGTCAGCTCGAGCGGGCGTTGATAGTGTCGGCGCGCTAACGCCGCGACAGGCCAGAGGAGAAGCGCCAGCGCCATCAGGGCCAGAGAGACCAGGAGGACCGGCATGAGCACCTTTCGGTCCTGACTCAGACCCACTCGCTGATAGATGAACAAAGGATACGGCGAGTACATCAGTTCCATGCGACCAGCGCGGTCGCGTTGGAATGCAAGATAGTCCTCACCCTGGGCGTCCTGAAAAACCAGCGGCGCGACCTCGCGCAACGTCATGGGTTTCCCGTTTGCGCGCTTGAGCAAAGACGTCGTAATCGCGCCGTCAGCCGTCGGCGTCACAACGATCTCTTCCAGGACTGCCGCCGCTCGGAGGAGCGAGCCTTCGGCCCGGCGGCTGGGAAAGTAGCTGCCGGCAACGCTCTTCGCGTCCACCTTTGCTGTCGACAAGGTTTGCGCAACGCGCGAGTCGGCAAAATAGCGATTCAGAAAGGCGGCCCACAACTGTCCGCGCGGTTCGACTTTTCCGATTCCAGCGCTGTTGTACGACACGAAGAATCCGAGATTCGCGTCCGGTATGAGGTGAACGGAGCTGTGAAACAGTTCCGTATCGCCGCCATGGCCGATGATGCGGTGCCCGTTCTTTGACTCTTCGTAGAATCCATACGCCATTCCGTTGGCTGCCGGGTTCAGGTCGTACACCCTGCTGTGCATGAGACTGACCGTTTCCGGCCGGAGAATGCGTGCGCCGGCGTATTGACCTCCTTGCAAATGGGCAGTCATGAAGCTGGCCATGTCCGTGGCAGTCGAGCTCAGGCTGCCGGCCGGCGCGGGGCCGACAGCCTCGAACGGCTTCGGGCCGTCCGAGGCGCTACGGTAACCCTTGGACATTTGCGCAGCCAGGGACTTGGGTAGAGGCTGCTCCATGCTCGAATGTGTCATGCCGAGCGGCTTGAAGATGTTCTCGTCAACATATTGATTGAACGGCCGGCCCGATACGCGTTCCACGATGTAGCCGGCCAGCGCCGCTCCGTAATTCGAATATGCCGAAACGGTTCCGGGCGGATAAATTCGCCGCGGAATGTGAGTCTTCAGATACTGACCAAGACTGACCTGCTTCGAAACGTCGACGAAGAGATCCTTGATCACTTCCTCGAATCCCGGCGTGTGCGTAAGAAGATTCTTCAGCGTGATGGGCTTTCCGAACGCTTCGGGGATCTTGAAATCGAGATACGCATTCACGTCGCGGTCGAGATCGAGTTTCTTCTGTTCAGCGAGTTGCATGACCGCGGTCCACGTGAACAGCTTGGATATCGAGCCGGGCCGGAACAGTGTCGCGTCCGCGACGACGGGCTGTTTCTTCTCGACGTCGGCGTAGCCGTAGCCTTTCGCAAACAGCAGCTTCCCATCCTTGACGATGGCAATCGTCGCTCCAGCGATATCGTCCTGCTCCAGTTGGAGTGGAACGAATCCGTCGAGAAATGTCTCGACGTCCGTCGCTGTCAGCGAATGGCCGCCCGATGGGCTCGCGGCCGGAACAATTTCAGTGTTCGGCGGTGTCTCAGGAACGACTGGTTTCTGGGCACGAAGAGGTGCCGAAAAGAAGAAGAGAAAGAGGAGGGCCGCTCCCCAGTGGTTTCGCATCAGGTTTGTGCCTCCGTCAACGGTGTTGTGAGCAGGGCTGTGATGAGCGCAGCACGCCGCGGCAGGTCAGCAACGACGATGTGTTCGTGTGCGGCATGGGCCCCGTCGCCCTCGACACCCAGACCATCGAGTGTAGGAATGCCTTGCGCCGCGGTGAAGTTGCCGTCGCTCGCGCCGCCGCTTGCGCCTTCGCCAAGATCAAAACCGATGTGGGAAGCGATCGATCGTGCGTGGTTGAACAGGGCCACCACCGCGGGCGTGCGCTCCAGCGGAGGGCGATTGACCCCGCCTCGGATCTCGATCTGCGCCCCGGTCTGAACCGGTTGCATCGACTCGATGCGGCGCGCGAGGTCCTCGCCCTGGGCCATCGTTCGAAAACGCACATCGACTTCAGCACGGGCCTCCGCGGCGACGACATTGGACAACGTTCCGCCGCTGATCACGCCGACATTGACGCTGATGTCCTCGTTGCCATCGTTGAGCGCGTTCAAGGCCAGGATCTGCCGGGCTAACTCCGATATGGCACTGACGCCCTTCTCGGGATCGAGCCCTGCATGCGCAGAAATCCCGCGCGCGATCATCTCGTAGTTCGCAATTCCTTTTCGAGCCGTCTTGACCTTTCCTCCCGGCAACGAAGGCTCGAGGACGAACACGGCGACACAATCTGAGGCCTCCGCCATGATCAGATCGCGCGACGTCGTGCTGCCGCTCTCCTCATCGCATGAAAGAAAGACCCGGATCTCCCTCCATGGTTGCAGCTCGAGGGCGTGGATCGCCTCCAATGCGGCGATCATCACCTCCACACCGCTTTTCATATCGAAAATACCCGGGCCAAATGCGCAACCGTTCTCCACTCGGAAGGGCCTGCCGGTCAGCGTCGCGAGAGGCCAGACGGTGTCGACATGACCGAGCAGCAGAACCGGTGCGTCATGGAGTGACGGTCCGAAGGTCATGCGGCTCAGCAGATGGGTTCCCCGCTCTGTCTCGTGAAGTTTCGTCGTCGCGCCAATCGCGTCGAGCCGTGTCTTCAGTTTTGCAATGATGGCGCTGGTCGCGGCGGCGTCGCCGGTCGGCGATTCCTGTTCGACCAGTGCCCGAACTCCTTCCAGCAGATTTTCCTGGCGGCCGCTGAAGTAGCGCAAGAGCGCCGCGAGCAACGATGTCTCCATGGTCGAGACAATCTCCGACTTCGAACTGACGGAGCCCGATTGCTGAGAGCGCGAGCCGGTCACCAGGCCCTTACGCCGAGAGACAGTCCAATGGTCCTTGGCCGGATATAAGCCAGACCCACTGCGCGATTGGGGAAGGCCCCGGCTGCGTCAACCGTGGCGATGCCCTTCTCGTTCGCCAGGTTCTTTCCATAGAGTTCGACCAACCAACGACCGAATTCGGTTCCTGCTCGCAACTCCAGCGTCTCATAACTCCCGATCCTGCGAAGGTCACCTGCGCCGGTCCGGCTGGTGAAATCGAACGTTCTGTCGCCGGTGTAGCCGATGCCGCCGCCAACGAATGCTCTCGCACCGTTTCTCACGTCCCATTCATAATCACCCCTCAAGGCGGCGGCCCATTTGGGCGTGAATGGCAGCGGATCGCCATCCAAGCCGCCAACACGCGGATCCGTAGCCTTGGTCAGGACGGAATCCGTGTACGCACCATTCAAGGAGAACGTCAGACCGTTCGTTGGAATCAAGCTCGCCGTGAGCTCGGCCCCCTTGCTTTTCGCCGTTCCACCATTCGCATTGATTCCGAAGCCATTCACTACAGTGAACAGTTGAATGTCCTTCCAGTCGAGGAAGAACGCGCTGAGATCGACGGAGGACCGGCCACCGGCCCCGCTCGCCTTCCAACCCGCCTCGTAGCTGGTCAGGCTGTCCGACTTGTACGTCAATGGCGTACCCGCCGGAACATTCGGCGGAAGAACATTCGGGCCGCCCGGCCGGAAGCCGGTAGCGACGCGTGCATAAATTGACGAATTCGCAGTCTGCGCCCAGCGTCCGGAGACGGAGTACGTGAACGGACTCTCGGACGACTTGAGATTGTCGAATTCGGTATGTCCGCCGGCCAGTGGACCGTCGCCGATCTGTGATGCAACCTGGTCATTTCTGCTTGCGCGCGCGCCGGCGGAAAGATCGAACTGCGGCGTCAAGTGCCAGGTGGTGTTGCCGAAGAGAGCGACCTCCTTATAGGTTGACGCCAGCGAAACCACCGCGAGGTTCGGAATCCCTGAGGCGAGGTTTCCCGTGGCTGCTTCAACGGCGTGGATTTCCTGATGGATCAGGGATTTTTCATGCGTGTAATACCCGCCGATCAACCATTCAAAGGTTTTGTTTTTGGGTGACACGAGACGGAGCTCCTGTGAAACCTTGTCGGTGCTGGTCGTCTGGGGCAGAAGGGCGCTCAATGGCCTCGTCACGTCATTGCCGAAGATGGAAGTCACCAGTGAAGCCAAAGGAGGACCGCCGGTCAGGCCACTTGCGATCGTCGCGTCGAGGTTCAAATTCTGATCGAATGTCGAGTAGCTCGTCACGGATGCGAGACTGGCGGCGCCGAGATCCCAATTGGCAGTAGCGCTCGAGATCCGATACTTCGTTTTTACCGGTTGCTTGTAGTACGAAGACTGGACCTCGCCGCTTTGCAGCGGCTTGAGAGTCGCGGGGTCGGCGTCGACCGCATTGGGGGCACCGCTCTTGAGATCCTGCAACTGCGCCGTAAGGAGAAGCGAAAATTTCTCGGACGGTGCGTACAACCCGGAGAGATGCCCTCCCGAAGAAGTTACTGTATTAATGTTCCTGGCGACGCGCGTGCCGTTGATGATGTTGATCGCTGGATTCTTCAGGCTCGCGACGGGATTGTTCCCGATCGAATCGATGAAGCCGTCATCCGACCGGTAGAACCCGGTGGCGCGAAGGGCAAATTGATTGCCAAACGGAACGTTCGCCAGCCCCCTCCACGAATATCCGGCGCCGCCGCCTTCGACTGTCTCCGACGATCCGAGGACTCTCGCTTCGAAGCCTGCGGTCGTGGGCTGGTTCAGCACATATTTCAGGGCACCGCCAACCGAGCTCGCGCCGTACAAGGTGCCTTGCGGACCGCGCAACACCTCAATCCTCGCAAGGTCGAACGTGTCGAAGTCGCCGGCCAGGATCGCCCCATTGGCGAGGCCGCTGCTCGATCCGAACGGCACGTCGTCGGTATACACGCCCACCGTCGATGCAACACCGCCGGTATTGATACCGCGCATGGTGAGCCGGGACGAACCGGCTTCGACTCCAGTCACAGTCAAACCCGACACCAGTGTCGCGAGGTCCTGGAGGTTCTCGACACGGTGATTTTCCAGTGTGTCGCCGCCGAGAACCGCGACCGAAGACGGAACTTCTACGAGCGTCTCCGCGCGTTTCTGCGCTGTAACGACGACATTCTCACTGTAGGGCACGAGCGCCAGCCTGAGGTTCTGCGTCAGAGACTGGCCGGCGTGTAACTCGATGTCCCTCGCTTCGGGAGCGAAGGCGTCGAGCGATGCACTCAGTCGGTAATTGCCCGGCGCCAGATCCGGAATCTTGAAGAAGCCTGTTCTGTCTGCCGTGGCCGTTCTTGAAACTCTTTCGCCGGTAACCGATACGACTGCGCCCGGGAGAGGTGCTCCGCCGGCATCCGTGATTTTCCCCTGGAGGGTGGCGTTCGCCTGAGCCCAGAGGGCCGGCCCGCCCACCAACGCGGAAAGCACCGCCGCCACGAGGATGACCTTGCGATATCGCATGCTGCCTCCGTTCGACTGTGCGCTCATATCTACATCCTTTGTTGCAGCAGGTCAAACAAAAACAACATTTGTTGACATCGGCGCCCCGGCCCGCGATAGAGTCACCGGCGATGAAACGACTGCATGGACATCTCATCGTGCTGGTGGGTCTGGCGCTGGGCTGCGCGACGACTCGTGTCCCGGCCCGTTATGACGCGGTGATCCGCAACGGACTGATTTACGACGGCACCGGATCTGCGCCGCGACGCGGCGACGTCGCCATCACAGGCGACACGATCGCCGCCGTCGGCGACATCGGAAGCGCGCGGGGATCCATCGAGATCGACGCCCATGGACGCGCAGTCGCTCCCGGCTTCATCAACATGCTGAGCTGGGCGAATGAATCGCTCATCATCGACGGCCGCTCGCAGGCAGACATTCATCAGGGTGTCACGCTGGAGGTATTCGGCGAAGGCTGGTCCATGGGACCGCTCACCGAATCGATGAAACGCGAAAATCGCGAACAGCAGACAGACTTCAAATACGACATCGAATGGACGACACTCGGCGAGTACCTCGACTATCTCGTTCGCCGCGGGATCTCACCCAATGTCGCGTCCTTCGTCGGGGCGGCAACCGTTCGCATCCACGAGCTTGGCTACGAGAACCGCGCGCCCAGTGCTGCGGAGCTCGAACGGATGAAGGACCTCGTCCGTCAGGCCATGCGCGAGGGCGCACTCGGCGTGGGCTCAGCGCTGATTTACGCGCCCGCCACATACGCCGGCACGCCCGAGTTGATCGAGCTGAGCAAAGCGGCCGCCGAATCCGGCGGCATGTACATCTCGCACATGCGCAGCGAAGGCAACCATCTGCTCGAAGGCATCGACGAGTTGATCTCGATCGCTCGCGAAGCGGGTGTTGGCGCCGAGATCTATCACCTCAAAGCGGCCGGAGAAGCGAACTGGCCCAA
>DASWBG010000390.1:0-1555 GCA_036390715.1 Gemmatimonadaceae bacterium | reverse complement strand
GGCGACGTGCAGTTCGACCGCGAGGACATCGCCGCGATCTGTGTGCTGACCGCGCTCGCGCCGGCGCTGTTCTGGATCGCGTACCGGTACTGGCGCAGGCTCAACCACTGAGTTGGGTATAATCCGCCGCGCCCGCCGGAGGAATCTTGCCGGCGGGTGTGCCGTTTAACGCCCGTACCTTCCCAAGTTTCGTGGGGCTGTAGCTCAGTTGGGAGAGCGCCTGAATCGCACTCAGGAGGTCATCGGTTCGATCCCGTTCAGCTCCACCACTCCCAATCACTCAACGTCGCAGAAGAGATGGCGATGTCCCACATACTCACTCCGGCGCACACCTATGTGGCCTTGCTCGTCGTGCAGGGGCTCCACCTGTTTCACCACCGACTGGTGAAACGACACATCAGCTACGCGGAGACAATCAGTTCTCTCGTGCTCTGCTTCCCGCCGTTCCTGATCGCCTTGCCGGCCGTCGTCTTCATGTCGGCGCACATCGCAATGATCGTCGTGCAGGTTGCCGGCAGCATTTGGATTCAAAAACTCTCGCCTGACTGGAACTGACAGGAAATCGACCATCGGCCGCATCGTTGCAATATCTCTCGCCTTCGGCTTCGTCGCCGCGCTGGTGCTCGTCCTCATGCCGTTCGGCGGCGCGCCGGAACATGCGATCACCGGCGCCGCGCTTCTTGGTTTTGGAGCCGGGTGGGGCCTTCTTGCGTTCCGTGCGGCGAGCCACGGGCAACCGCAACGCTGGGCTGCGGTTGCCGCGATCGCTTTCCTATCCTTTGCAGGTTGTTTGTTTCTCTGGCCGCGCGTCGTCGCGAGCGCATGGTTCTGGCCCGCGTGGCTGTTTTTTCTCATCGTTCTCGCAATCTGGATCGCTGTCGGCGCGCGCCGGCACCTGAACAACTGGAGCCGCCCGTGGCTGATCTATCCGATCGCGGGTGTGATGCTGGCCGGCGCCATCGCCGGACTTTACGAAGCGGCACGAGAGTCGAGTGATCGAACACCCATGCGCGGTGACCTCGTGGACGTCGGAGGTCGCCGCCTTCATCTCCGCTGCAGCGGTTCAGGTGATCCTGTGGTGGTGCTCGTACCCGGTGCCGGCGAATTCTCAGCGGTGTGGGGTTGGATCGAGCCTGAGGTGGCGGGAATCACGCGGGTCTGTGTGTATGACATGGCGGGACGTGGATGGAGCGACGCCGCGCCCGCAGCGCAAGACGGCGTGGCGATCGCGGAGGACCTGCACGCTTTGCTCGAGCACGCGCGCGTGTCGGGACCGTATGTCCTTGTCGGTCACTCGTTCGGTGGTCTCTACGTGCGCAGTTTCGCAGCGAAATACGCGCAGGAGGTCGCCGGGATGGTGCTGCTCGATTCAACGAGTCCGGAGATGTTCACGCGAGTGCGGCCGTATCCACGAGTCTATGAGAGTTATCGGCGCGTGAGTGCGCTCTTCCCCTCGCTCGCACGGTTCGGCATCGGGAGGCTTGCCTACCGGAACGCGTTCGATAGTCTGCCGCAGCGGTCGCGCGACGAACAGCTTGCGTTCTGGCCGACGCCG
>DASWBG010000389.1:0-8726 GCA_036390715.1 Gemmatimonadaceae bacterium | reverse complement strand
TTCCACCATGAGTTGGTAGATCCTTCCGCCGTGCCTGATGGTCTCAGCCAGGCGCGTTTTCGCGATCGGCGCGGGCTCGCTGGGCGCATCGCTCGACTTGGAACCCTTGGATAGCGGGTTACGTTCAGCTTTGTCAGCCATAGCTGGGGGCAGGGTAGGTTGTCTACGTGCGGCTAGGGGTGGCTGGCTGGAAGTACGACTTTCCGGCGATCAGCTCGGCATCCTCAGAGGGTTTCCCGACGAGCAGCGAACGTTAGATATCATAGCAACGACCGTGCGAGGAGCAAGAGCGGCCGATCAGCTGAGTTGAGTGCCGTCCGAGTAGTGTGCGGTAGCATACCCACCGCTTGTCTCGGGTTGTAGGCCGCTTCGCGAGCGACTATACTCCCCAGTCTGTTTCGACCCGTCCAAGGGTCCGACACGGGACGTGGCGCAGCCCGGTAGCGCACCTGAATGGGGTTCAGGGGGTCGCGGGTTCAAATCCCGCCGTCCCGATTCAAGTAAGTCAAAGCATCGTTGGCGTTTACGCTGACGGTGCTTTCTTCATTCGCGGGGTTTGCTCGGCCCCATCAATAGTAAGACCAATAGTTTCGGCTGTTCGCCCGCGATTCATTAAGAGCAGGCACATGCACTGGTCGGGTATGAAGCAGACCATACCCATACCCGGCGACCTGCCCGCTCTCTGGCGAGAACGAGCGGAGACGCTTCGCGCATACGGCGGTCAAGAACCCGCTCGACTCTGGAGCATCGCTGCCGACGAGCTTGAGCGAGCGGATCGGTGCCGGGTACTATTGCACTCTCGACGTTCCACTCTGCGTGCTTTCAATCCCATTCTGGACTGTCAGCATCGATGAAGGTGGCGTTGGCCCGCGCCACGGTAAAGACGGTCGGCTATCAGTCGAATTCGTATCCGCTTTTCGCGGAGTTCAAAGAAATTATGGCGGTGGTGTGCTCGATCGGAGAAATCTCCAAGGTTGTTGACGCGCTAGACGATCTCTCAGACAAGTTCTTCAGCGAAATCCACCATCAGTGGAGCGGCGGGTGAGAATCAATTTCGTGAACGTCGAAACGATGAAAGGGCGACTCTAGTACAGTGTGGGAGTTTTGTGCTTGCTCTGCCCAATCTGATTATGTCCCCCGACCGCGATCCGGGAGACGATTCCCATTTCCCGAGCGGCATCAGCCTAGACGGTGACGCAATAGTCATAACTGGAGGCGAGGACCCAAGCACCCTCCGGATCAGAAAGGAGAGTCCCGCGGTCGAACAGATTCTATCATCCTTTCGAAATGAGTACGGGACTGCGTATGTCCCCGCCGTAATGCTCGTTCAGAAAGTTGCCCCCGACAAATTGAAACGAGATGCAGCCGCGTTCACCGATTTCAGAAACGCCGTGGCCATGTCGATGGTTTTGCCGGGGAGAGCTGCATACGCGCTTGGGAGCGGGAACACCCGTCCGAACTGGGCCGACACGTTCGACTTCCATCCCGCGCAAGTAGGACAGCGCGGGAACGTAGTGATCCAATCGGCCGCGCTTACCAACTTGGTAGGCGACGACGCTCTATTTCTCTCGTCATCGCCGTCGATCTCGCATCACGGCTACTCGCTACATCCCGATCGATACCTAGGTACACACATCAGTGGTTGGCTGGCGTCCCGTGAATGATGCCGAGTGCGGTTCCTGCCCAAACGTCGGATGCCGAGCTCCCCCATATCGCGTAGATGATCGCTGTACCAGCGGCGAGCGGAACGTCGGACCACCTGCTGCCGTCGTAGTGCTCCATTTTTCCGCAGCATGTATAGGCGGGTACGCCGTACCACCCCCCGACCCAAACACTGGAGGGCGACGAACCCCACACGGCGTAGGGCTGACCACCGGTGCCGGGAGCGTTATCAAAAAGGAAACCGCTCTGAATGGTCGACCAGCGCGCGCCGTCGTAGTGAAGTAATCCGGGCGAAGTGGCCGCCCACACATCGGATGGCGAAGAAGCCCAAATCCCTAGCGCCAACTTTGAGATCGAGACCGTCGACCATTGGCTCCCGTCGTAGTGGAGGATCACGTTTATACCGCCTACCCAAATGTCAGACGGGGACGAGCCCCAAACTCCCCAAAGATCTTGGGCTGTGCCGCTCGCAACACTCGACCACGTCGTGCCATCGTAGTGGATGATCCCTCCTGCGGAGCCAACTGCCCAGATGTCCGATGCCGACGAACCCCAGATGCCCGCGATAAAATTCGATGTCGGGCTCGCGGTAGTCGTCCACGTCGTGCCGTCGTAGTGGAGAGGAGTGCCGTTGCCGATCATCCAGACGTCCGAGGGAGTTCGCGCCCAGACGGCTCTAGGATGATACTGTGCAGCCCCCCCCTCAACTTTCGACCAGGTTGCGCCGTCAAAGTGCATGATTCCATCCACACCGACGGCCCAGACGTCTGATGCAGAAGTGCCTGAAATTCCAGTCACCAGACCAGCAGCTGGACTCTGCACGGCCGTCCAAACCAGGGGATCGGATCGCGGGCCCGTCGAATCGCCACAGGCGGCATAAACCAGCGCGGTAAAAACCGCGCAGGCAGTAGCCGCAATGGGTCGAGTCTTCACGCCTTCTCCACGGGGTTGAAGTCCTATAAATGTATCCAGCGCCCAATGCTGTCAACGGCAAGCGTGTGGACCCGAACTTCATCAGCGCCCACGCGCCTGCCGGTGATAACTCGGCACAGTGGGAATACGGGGCAGTAATCAAGTTGCTCGAGAAAGCCCCGGTCCGCGGAAGCCCAGCGCACCGACGATACAAGGTGACGTGGAGAGGCCAAGTCTTTCGCCTTAATGCCATTCAACATTGCTACGGTCTGCTCTACGACGCCAGAAACCACTTCCTACACGGAGATCCGGTCAGCTTCACCACGTTATTGCCCCGGCGAAAGACGAAAACACTCTCGCTGCCCAGGATTGCCGCGCTGATCTATCGTTACGCGCTAGTCGGCTATCTGTCCGAACGGTACAAGCGAACCGAAACCATGAAAAACATCGGCCGCGACATTCTTGAGATGGTAGACGAATCGAGTTACGAGCAGGCTGTCGCTCACTTGCTGGGCCTCAAAGAGCGAGGATGGCGTGGCGGACGACGGCGATTACCGTCGGTGCTTCCACCAGTCGTATAGCCCACCGCCAGCTAAGACAACGGCGAGAGCTATCAACCATCCTAAAGGTGTCGGTTCCGGCATATTAACTCCTCAGCAACTTTGGCGGCTCACCGGTGCCAACGCAGCGGGAACCCAGTGTGCTGGATAGTCATCGCCACCCGCGGTGTGAAGCGCCAGTTTGTGATAGGCCAGAAAACGCCGCTCTGCATCGGTCGGCAGTTTCATTAATCTACTTCATGCCGTATAAGCCCTGATTCATGAAGAAAATTTGGGATGCTTTCCTCGCCAACCCTTACCCGATGTGGCTCTCCGCGATAGCGCTCGCTTTGGGGATTGGGCCTTCAGGTTTGCGCTTCCTGTGGACACTTAAGCCGGCCGAGTACGACCCCACCATCGCAGTGCTCACTGCAACACTCATCGCACTGATCTGGACCGCCAACTACGCTTACCTTGTCGTCAAACGATCCGAATTCGAGTTCGACAGGACAGCTGAACGTGAACTCATATCGAAAGTCGTGGACGAGTATGTCGGGTTGTCACGCCGTCGATACGATAATGGCCCGCACGCGCTAGCAACGTTGGGATTAGAGCAGCTGGGCGGCGATTCACAAATTCGCGATGCGCTCCGCGAGATGGGAGGGAGTGCGGGCTGGCGCTGGTGACGACCCGTGGGCAGGTCAGGAGGGCGACGTAAGAGACATCGATCTATTCGCGTTTTTTCGGTATGTTCGCGAGAATCGCGTTGACTTCTCCAAGCAATCGGTCGCGGAAGTCGCGGCGGCCGTGCGCGAGCAAGGCGGCGCCCGGCGGTCATAATGCCGCGCGGCCACTAGAGGAATTGAACTCACGACCGCACGGTTACGACCGGTGCGCTCTTATGACCTTTGGCCCGAAAAGGTTGACCTTCCCTTCGGGCATGGTCAATATCGAAGCGTGCGTGACTATTGGTGCCAATAGTTTGAAGCCGAATACTTCCGAAATTACCACCTGGCAAGTCATGGAATTGATGAGGCCTAAGTCCGTATTTCCCAATGGGAAGCGTGCAATTGCACGCACTTCCAATTCCAGCAACTTGTTGAATGGCGTTCAGGGGGTCGCGGGTTCAAATCCCGCCGTCCCGATTCTACAAATCAAAGCACTGTTGGCATTTAAGCTGATGGTGCTTTTTCCTTGCTACCTGCCCGGTCGAGTTTCGGCCGAGTTTCTCCGTCATCATCGCGATCTAAGTCACGACGACGACGCTCTTCGCCCGGACGACGCCGCGCTTACTCTGCTTGCCTTCCACGACGATCACGGTGTTCTCGACAAGCTTCGTCGCGAAGGTGGTCGGAAGCAACTGTCCCGTATGTCCGACGAGAGTCGTTTTGTGGTCGATGCGCACCGCGACCGGCTTGGAGGCGCCTGTCTTCTTTTCAGAGGTGACACCTGCGACGATGTAGGTCGTGTCTCGCTCGGGATTCGGGCCGACTCCAACGACGGTGACCTTCTGACCGTGCTCGAGCAGCGCATCGAGGCGTTGGGACTGGTGTCGTACGTCCTTCGATTTCCGCGCGCCGGCGCGGACCGCAGCTTGATCTGGACTCTGCTCCTTCGCGGCCCGCCCGATTTCCTTCGCCGATCCATTCTCGAACAGCTCGCAATTATAGGTGCACGGGATGGCCACGTGCAGCGCTCGGGGGATAGCATCGAAGCGGTACGTCACCATAACCGCCTCCGCGTTCTTTTCCTGCCGCTGTTCCGTCCTTTTCGGCGCGGGGACACCGTTGTCGAGCTTCACACGACTGCCGTCCAGTTGCAGGTCGATCGATGCGGGCGCTCTGATCCGGAAATGCGAACCCCGAAAACGTTCGCAGCGCCCGGTGCGCGGATTACGATGCAGCAGTATGGAGAGGATCTGCTCGATTGTGCTGAGAGCGTTTCCAGCTGTGATGATGCACACGTCCAGTGCCCCATCATCGATGAGTGCGTCTGGCGTCGCTTCCGCGAAGTTCCCGTACCGGCGTGTATTGCCGACGATGACCTGGAGCGCCTTGCCTCTCCAGCGCATGGCCTCCTTCGTTCCTTCGCCCGAGGACCATATCTCGACTAGGAAGGCGTGTTGTGAGGGCAGCGTTTTGAGCGCCGCGAGCGCGACGGCCGCCTTCCCGATTCTCTCCTTGAGCGATGTGGGCACCTGGCTCATGATGGCGGCATCAGCTCCCAGTCCGGCCATCAGCAGGAAATGATTCCTGTCTCGGCGCGCTTGCCGCTCCTCCTTCTGTCCATCCCCATTTCCTGGAGCGAAGGGGAGAGAGTCCACCGCAACATGCCCCACGTCGACCTTGCATCCCTCACTGTTGACCAGAAGGAGGGACGCTTTGATCGGGTCTTCCGACATACCGATCTCGTGGGCCCAGACATTGGCGGTCCCGCCAGGAATGACTCCGGCGATACACCCGTGACACTTGGCCGCCATGACGCCATTGACGACTTGATTCAGCGTTCCATCTCCCCCAAAGCCGATCACGAGATCATATCCCGCCTCGGCTGCTTTCCTTGCCAGTTTGCGCGTATGCCCGCCGAATTCTTTGATTGCAGTGTCAGTCTTCCAGCCCGCGGCCGAAAGCACAGCGATCATGGCGCTCAGCTCGTTGACCTTCTTGCCCAGCCGCGGATTGATGATCAGATACGCCGTCTTGCATTTCACGACTCGCGCGGTCCTCGCTGTTCGGCGGGCGTGAGCATCGCGCGCCGCAATATCCACAGGCAACCGAACCCGCCCAGAAAGGATGCGGCAACATCGCTGGGATAGTGCATGCCGCGATACACACGAGAGATCGCTACCGCGATCGGGATGATGAGCAGGATGACCCACCACGTCGCCGCATACGCCTTGCGCCGCGAGCGTATGGCTAGAACGATGGCGATGCCGCCGTAGAGCGCGACGGCTGCCGCGGTGTGGCCGGAGGGGAAGCTCTCCATCGCGGGAAACACGTCCAACTTTGGTACCGGCGGGCGAGCGCGGTGGACAACGCGACTGGTGATGCTGAACACCCCGAATTGGGCCAGCATCGCCGCGGCCAGGAAAAACGCCTCGCGCCATCTATGGTAGACGATGCGCATCGCGCCGCCCACCACGACCATCGCGATGGCGAGGCACGCCGTATAGGCGATCAGGGAGACCACGTTGCTGACACGGTCTAAAGTCGGCGTCCGGTCGGCGACGAGTGCGCGGACCGCCTGGTCCTCGAGCGTCAACGGCCAGACGTGCACGAGAACATGGGTGACCAGAAACCCAAGGCCGATCATCAACGCCGTCAGCAGCGCGATCGGCAGGAAGACTCTTGTTAGGGCCGATGAAAGCAATGGCGCGCGATCGGTCGTCAACTGCGGGACGCCGTGGACTGCTGTTTCTGGTCGGCTTTCGCCGCGGCCACTGTGGCCTCTGCGGCGGGGAACGCAACTTCTGAGTGCCGATGCCGCGCCAGGTTCACGCCGGTGATGCACACCGCCAACCATGCGAGCGCCGCTGCCCACCCGCCTGCAACGTCAGTCGGGTAGTGCACGCCGAGGAAGAGCCGGCTCAGACCGATCGCGAGGACAAGTAGACTGACGAGAATGTATACCAGAATCTTCCAGACCAGCTTCGGATGCCAGAAGAAAAAGAGCACCGAGACCAGCATCCCGTAGCCGATCATCGAGGCCATCGCGTGCCCGCTGGGAAAGCTGAACGCGTCGGTGTGCACGAACCCCGCGCCATACGTTGGTCGCGAGCGGTGCACCGCGCGCTTGAGCACTTCGCCAATGATAGCGCCGCCGGCGAACGCGGCGATCCATCCCAGGAGGATAACTCTCCGCTGCGCGCGCCAGAGCACGATCGTCCCCACAATGGCGAGCGAGACCATCGCGATCGGTCCGCCGAACTCGGTCGTCACCAAGGCGATGCGCAGCAAGGCGGGCGTCATGTGCGCGTGAATAAATGCGTCGGTAGTGATGTCCACCTTCACCATCATCGCGTTGTCGAGCACGGCATCCAGCAGCTCGCTGAAGATCCAGATGCCGGCGGTGGCGACGACGAGCCCAACCGTGAGATGCAGGCCGAGGTAGGCCTTCGGTTCGAGGCGCGCCTTGAGGAAGCTGCGCAACCGCCCATGCTCGGCGGCCTTGACCACCTCGCCGGCCGTGACGGGCGCGGCCGCAGCCGTCGAAGGCGGCGCGGGAAACCTGTCGTCGTTCATGGCGGACCGGTCCGGAGGGAGAAGTGGGCGCCGATGCGCTCGCCATCCCGGCATCCGCAACTCCGGGGCCGTGTCTTGCCGGTCGATGCCCTACAGCGCCCTACAGCTTCGACGTCACGCGATCGTCGACGACCACAACCTTCGCTTGCAGCATCGTGGTCAAACCCCTGACTGTCTGTGGCCACGCCAGCAGAGTTTTCACAGGGGGATGCAAGAACGGCGCGGAATATCCGCGCCGTTCGAGTTAGAGAAGGTTACTTGTGCGTCAGCGCATTTAGCGCGGCAATGCCCAGGTAACTCCGAAGCTGAACGCAGTATCGTCGATCAGGTCCGCACCGGACGCAAGCGTCAGGGCTGGACGCAGAACGAGTGACGGCGTCAACTGGAACCCGGCACCTGCCCCGAGGAGCAGGTAGTTATCGGACGCCGTAGTTGAGTTGCCGTTAAGCTTGGCGCTGACTCTCGTGTGACCGAACGCCGCCGAGGCGAACGGAAGGAGGCTCTGCGTCTTGCTCATCGGCACTGATGTACCGAACGAAGCGCCGAGAGAGAGCGTCTGCGAGCTGGTGTGCATGCTGGCGCCGCCAACAGTAACGTTCGGGCCGAAACCGAGCGAGAGCGTTCCGCCGGGGCACACCTGCCATCTGCTCCGCTGCTGGACCGGCATCGAGTAGCCGAGACCGCCATTCAGAACAACACTGTTTCCGCCGGCGTTGTTGTAACTGAGCATGCCGACCGAGCCGCCCGTGTACCAACCCTTCGAATGGCCAACGGAAAGGCCACCACCAAACGAGGTCGTGTTGTTGCTCACTCCCATCGAGCCGCCGACGTGGGTTGCGCCGTTGCGGAACGCGAGGTCGCCTTGACACACTTGCGCAGTCGCCGCGGTCGCGCAGATCGCGACGCCTGCCACCGCACTTATAAGATTACTGAACTTCACATGGCCTCCAGGCCAGGGGTGATCAGGTTCGCGAGTTCGCACGATTAACTACCGAGCGGAGCCCGCACACCCTTTGGACGACGCGATTGTCAGGGAGTCACCGGTAAGGGCTGTTCCGGGAGCTAAATTCCTGTGGCTTGTGGCGGGTTCGTTCGTCCGTTGGATTCGTCTTGTTCCTCCCTGGTAAATCGAGCTCCGCATGGACTTGAGCAAGACAATCGAGGGCCTTCCCAATTCCGCGACCGGTTACTTCGGCTCAATGGCGGAATCGTATGACTCGCTGATACACCGGGCCGTGCCGCGCTACGATGAAATGATCGCTCGCCTGCTGGACTACCTGCCCCGTAATCCCCGGCGAGTTCTCGAGCTCGGTTCCGGCACGGGCAATCTCTCGCTGCGCCTCGCGAAAACGTTCCCGCGCGCCGGGCTCAC
>DASWBG010000388.1:0-1836 GCA_036390715.1 Gemmatimonadaceae bacterium | reverse complement strand
GCGTTATATCACCGACAGGTTCCTTCCCGACAAGGCGATCGACGTCATTGACGAAGCGGGCGCGAGAGCGCGCCTCGCGACGCAGTCCCCGCCGCCGGCTGTGGCCGAGCTCAAGGGTCAGCTCGACGCCGTGAACATCGATAAGGAAGCGGCCGTGCGCGATCAGAACTTCGAGCGCGCCGCGTCTCTCCGGGATCGCGAGCGCGAGCTCCAGGGAGATATCCGCCGCAAGCAGGAAGAGTGGGAAAAGCACCGCCAGTCGCATCGGCCCGTGCTGGGTGAGGAGGAAGTCTCCTTCATCGTGAGCCGCTGGACCGGCATCCCGGTGATGCGCCTCCAGGAAGCGGAGACGGCGAGACTGCTGCGCATGGAAGAGGAGCTGCACGTATCCGTCGTGGCACAGGAAGAGGCGATCAAAGCGCTATCGCGCTCGATCCGCCGCAGTCGCGCGGGTCTCAAGGATCCGAATCGTCCGATCGGCTCGTTCATTTTTTCTGGTCCGACTGGAGTCGGTAAGACCGAGGTTGCGCGGGCGCTGGCCAAGTTCCTGTTCGCGGATCCACAGGCGCTGATTCGCGTCGACATGAGCGAGTACATGGAGAAGTTCTCCGTGTCCCGCCTGATTGGCGCGCCTCCGGGCTACGTGGGCTACGAGGATTCAGGAACGTTGACCAAGGCAGTGCGACGCAAGCCGTACAGCGTGGTCCTCCTCGATGAGATCGAGAAGGCGCATCCAGATGTGTTCAACATTCTGCTGCAGGTTCTCGACGAAGGTCACCTTACGGACAACTACGGGCGCGTGATCGATTTCAAGAACACCGTCGTAATCATGACCTCGAACGTCGGTGCGCGCGACATCACCAAGGGTCGCGGACTTGGCTTCCATGCGCCGGACACAAAGTCGAGCTTCGAGCGGATGGCGGAGAAGGTTAAGGAAGAGATGCAGCACGTCTTCAACCCCGAATTCCTCAACAGGCTCGACGACGTGATCGTCTTCCACCCGCTGTCGCAGGAGCACATCGCTGAGATCGTCGGGATATTGCTCAAGGACGTTCAGAAGCGGCTGGGCGACGAGGAGCTGACACTCAAGCTTACGGAGACCGCGTCAGCGTTCCTGGTGAAGCATGGGTACGACGAGAAATTCGGAGCGCGACCGTTGAAGCGGGCGATCCAGAAATTCATCGAGGATCCGCTCTCCGAAAAGATTCTGCTGGCCGAATTCGCGAAGGGCGACGAGATCGAAGTAGACCTCGCGGCCGACGGCCTGAAACTGGACTTTCGCGTACTCAGCGGCACGCCGAAAGCGTAGAGAAATCCGCCGCACATCAACGGGGCTGCCGGAGAGAAGCAACTCTCTGGCAGCCCCGTTGTCTAATCAGAATGCTCGCGCGCAGGTGAGGACCTCCACCAAACTGATTAGTGTATATTTGTGTGATGCGGAAATTTGCTTCAGCCATGCTGTCGCTCGTAGCTATGAGTGCGGTTCCCTTGTACGCGCAGGAGACCGCGCCGGGTGTGTGTGCCGCGCCTGAATCCATAGTCGTTACCGGTAACTCTCGCGTTGACAGCGCTGCCGTCCGCTCAACCGCGGGACTGTCGACGGGCACGCAGCTCAACGTCCACGACATCCAAGCCGCCATCAAGGCGCTCTACGCCACCGGCCAATTCGACGACGTGCAAATCGTCTGTCGCGTATCGCCGTCTGACAACAAGGCGACGCTCGTGATTCAGGTCAAGGAGCGGCCGATTCTCACCGATTACAAGGTGATCGGCGCCGACCGGGTTTCTCCGAAGGATGTGAAGGAAAAGCTTGCCTTTGCCACGGGCAGTCCGGTC
>DASWBG010000387.1:0-7439 GCA_036390715.1 Gemmatimonadaceae bacterium | reverse complement strand
GCGCCAGGTACCGAGCTCGTTCGATTTGCAGATCGGACAAGCGTCGCCTGTGACACGTTCGGCGCAAGTTGGGGCGCAGGTGTTCTCCATTGAGACTTCCGCTTTACGTCGAGAGTCTCAATGGACGGGCTCGTTCCTGCGTGGGGCATGCGTCACAAGACGGTGTGACCGTCACCACACGCGAGACGATTTCTATTGATGGGAATGAGGTTACGCACCGTTACCATGGCCAACGTATCCGAAGCGGGTGCCTTCGAAGTGTCCATCGGAGGTTGTCGGTTCGATCCCGATCAGCTCCACCAGTGAAACAAATCACTTACGCCGACGTCTGCCGACCGCGAGCAATCGCTTGCTTTCGATCCGAGGACGCACGGCAGGTTGTGACTGGTCATGAGTCACTGTCGCTGAATGACCCGTGTCACATGAATGCAGGTCCAGTTGTACTTTTGCGCCTCGCGCACCCAACTAGGCTTTGGACAGGCGCTGGAGGACTCAGGGCTCCGATCTGGTGGCTTCTCTCGAAGCCTGCAGTAAGGAGCCCAGCGTCCGGATTGAGGAAAAGGAGGGACCCCACAATGAAAGGATTCGTTGGAGCGATCGAGGACCTCGCCCTGAAGAACACTTACTTCCGGCAGGTGCTCTTCACTGCCAAGCACGCTCAACTCGTGGTGATGAGCCTTCGACCGGGCGAAGACATTGGCGACGAGGTTCACGCGAACGTGGATCAGTTCTTCCGCATCGAGCGTGGCGAGGCGAAATTCGTCTTCGACGAGAAGGAGGAACGCGTGGTGCGCGCTGGCGACGCGGTCGTGGTGCCGGCGGGGACCTATCACAATGTGATCAACGCATCCAAGACGGCGGAGTTGAAGCTCTACACGATCTACTCTCCGCCTAACCACCCGGACCGGACAGTGCACAAGACTAAGGCTGAGGCTGAGGCAGCAGAGAAAGCGCGCTGAGATCGCCGAGTGCGCTGTGACATGAGGAGACGCAAAGCTGTCAACGTGCGGAATTCTCTCGATTCAGCCCGTCACGACTGCGCGTTTGACCCATGACCATCACCTGTGCCGATTGCGGCGCAACGCAGGTCATTCTTCCTCTTCCGACCGGCGCCACCGCGAGGTGCCACCGCTGCGATCGTCTGCTCGCGCGGCGCTCGAAGACGGGATTCGATCTCAGCCTCGCATGCGCGATGGCCATCTGCATCCTGCTCCCGGCCGCGGTGTTCATGCCGGTCATGGATTCGACGATCAGGAAACTCGGCTTCATCGAGAGTCGTCTCGTCTCCAGCGTCCCTGTCATCTACAGCGAGGTGTGGTTTCCTTTCGCATTCGGCTTTCTCTTCTTCGCCTTCCTCTTCCCGGCATTTCGCGCGTTGTTTCAGGTCATCGTCCTCGGCTCGCTGCGGTGGCAATGGGGGATCTGGCAGACCGGGCGCATTTTCCGATGGAACGAGCAGTTGAGATTCTGGAGCATGACGGACGTCGTCGTCATTGCCGGAGTCGTCGCGTACTTTCGCGCCTCAGCTCCAGCCGGCGTCGAGGCACGCGTTGGCGCCTGGTGCTATCTCGCCGTTGCCATCCTGGCGCTCGCCGGCGATCGATCAATGGACACGCGCGCGGTATGGAACGCAATCCTTCCCGACACCGCGTCGTATCCCGACCGGCATTTCGCATCGTGCGATGTCTGTGAGATGGCGGTGCCCTCGCGCCGGCCCGGTGACCAATGTCCGCGTTGTGGGAGCACCCTCGATCGCAACATCGCAGTGCGATTCGCTCCTGTCCTTGGCGCCGTCGCCGTCGCAATTCCTCTCTGCCTTCCTGCCTACACCGCGGCGATCATCGTGAATGACAATCTCACCGGCGTCTGGCAGCACACATTCCTGGGCACGGTCCAATTGTTAGCGGACCGCGGCTATTGGCAGTACGGAGTCGTCGTCCTGCTGGCCGCCGTCGTGATTCCGGCGCTGGAGCTGATTGGACTGATCTGGATGCTGGCGAGGGTGCTCTTTCCGAGCAAGCGTGGCCTGTTGACGCGAACTCGCCTTTATCGCGCTCTGCGTCGCCTCGCTCACTGGCCGATGATCATCCCGTTCATCGCCGCGATTGCCGCCCCGGTCGTCGACGTCCGCGGAATCCGTGACCTTGTTGCCGGCCCGGGCGCAACTCCGCTGTTCATGGTCATCGCTCTGCTCATGCTCGCTATGGGACTGTTCCGACCGAGACTCATGTGGGCGACTGCCGGAGAAGCGACGTGAGTGAGTACGACCTTCACGACGGCGAGCGGAGAAAGGAGCCGGCTCCCGAAGCGCGTGTTCAGCTCAGGAAGTGGTCGCCGTGGATCTGGATCATTCCGCTGCTGGCGCTGTTCCTCGTCGGATATCTCGTCGTACGTTACGGCTTCATGGGTGGCGGAGACATCACCGTCCGCTTTGCCGATGCACGCGGTCTCGATCGCTTCAATCCGGTGAGATTCCGCGGAGCAAAAGTGGGGACCGTCGAGAAGATCACGATCGATGAAGAGCTCAAGCAGGTCGTCGTTCGCATCTCGATGGACGGGTCGATGAAGCACTCTCTGAAGACGGGGACGCGCTTCTGGATCGTGGAGCCGAGTCTCGAGAGCGGCGGGTTGGGCAGCCTGCTCTCCACGACGTACGTCGGCATCGCGCCTGGAGAAGGAGAAGACACTCGAGAATTCAAGGGGCAGGAGTACGCCCCCATCCTCGCGGCGCCCGAAGAGGGGAAGACGTTCATCCTCGACGCGACCGGACTGGGCTCGGTCGGGATCGGCTCTCCCGTGCAGTTCCAGGGCATCCGCGTCGGCCGCGTCCTCGGCACCGAATACGACGAGGGGCGGCACCTCACTTCCGTTCACGCCTTCGTCACCCGGCGTTTCGCCGATCACGTGAGACAGAGCACCCGCTTCTGGCGTGCGGCGGGACTCTCCGTCGCGCTCACCGGCGGAGGCCTCTCCCTGGCCGGCGCCTCGCTAGCATCGCTGCTCAATGTGCCGATCGAGTTCTACACAGCGGATGTGCTGCCCGGACCGCCGGTCGCGGACGGTACGCACTTCGAGCTTTACCCGTCGCAGGCGGCGGCGCAGGCTGCGGCCGATGGACCGCAACTCACGTACGTCACGTATTTCCCGGGCCCCGTGCGCGGGCTGACGGCCGGCGCTTCGGTGCAGATGCAGGGTGTGCAGGTGGGCCGCGTTCGCCAGGTTCGATTGCGGTATGTGCCCGAGACCGCGACGCTCGAGACCCCTGTGACTTTCGAGATCGATCCGCGCCTGTTGGAGCTCCCGATGACGGATACGACGACGCGAGAAGAGCTGCGCATCACGATGAATGCAGCGCTGCAGAAACTCGTGCAGAAAGGGATGCGCGCGACGCTCGCGTCGAGCCTCGTCCTGCCGGGAGCGAGCGGCGTCGATCTCGAGATGGCCGGCGCGCGCGGCGCTGCGCGGCTCGCCGTCGAGCACGATCCGCCGATCATTCCGGCCGCATCGACGAGCTCTGGACTCGAGGCGCTCAATCAGGTCGCTGCGCGGATTCAGAATCTTCCGATCGAAGACATCGCCGCTCACCTGCAAAGCACCGCAGCGCGGATTGACACGCTGGTCCACGATCCGGCGCTTTCACAAAGTCTGACAAACGCGAATCGTTCCCTTGCCGACATCCAGAAGGTCGCTGCCGTCACGCGCGAGAACATCGGCCCGATCATGCAGAACCTGCGCAATGCGGCAACATCCGCCGAGGCCGCGGCCGGGAGAGCGCAGCAGCTCATGGCCACCACTCCTCGGCAGAACTACGACCTCGGCGAGTTGATCAAAGAACTGACGCGCGCGGCGGAGGCCGTCCGCGCGCTCGTGGAGTATCTCGCCGAGAATCCCGACGCTCTGCTCAAAGGAAGAGGGAAAGCGAAATGAGGACTAGCCGGATGATCTCCATTCTTCTGGCGACGCTCCTCACCGGCTGCTCTCTCTTTTCGCGTTCGCAAACCAGGTTCTATTCGCTCGAACGGATTCCCGGTCCGGTGGTGAATGTGCGCGGGGTTCCGATTGGTATCGATTCCGTCGAGCTTCCCCCCGGTTTCGATCGGCGGGAGATCGTCGTGCGAACAGCGGATCATCAACTCGACGTGCGCATGACCGAGTTGTGGCCGGCATCGCTGCAGCCGATGGTGCGGCATACGCTGGCATTCGATCTGGCCGGCAGACTGCCCGAAGGAATGGTGATCCTCCCCGGTGCAGTGAAGCCGGACGGTCCGATGCGGTCGCTCGAGATCATATTCAACGAGATCGTCGCGGGCCCGGATGCGAAGGTCGTCGTCGACGCGCGGTGGAGTCTCAGGCGAAGCGGCCTGCCCGATGTCGCGCGGCACGAGCACATCGCGGTCGACATCACATCTCTCGACAGCACGAACATCGCCTCCGGCACGAGCCAGGCGCTGGCCACGCTCGCCGACCGGATCGTTGCCGGCCTTACCGCGCGATCGCAATAGTGAACAGATCACGGTGAGCAGCGAGCTGTGCACTTCGAGCTCGCCATTCATTCAGCGTCCAGCGGATGCTCCTCCTTGTAGAGCTCTTCCGACATTCGCCCGTCGTACCACGCCCAGTTCATCGGATAGACGTCGGGATCGAAGATGACGTGATAGAGGTGCCACAGAAGGATCGACATCGTTGCGAGGATCGCCTCGTAGAGATGGATTGTCGTGGCGATGTCGATCCACCATCGCGGTAGCCACGTCGTGACGAAGACTGCGAACCAGATGGCCAGTCCCGTCATGGCCATGACGATGGTTCCCCACATACCGGCCCAATACTCGAGTTTCTCCGAATAGCCGAAGCGGCGGAACTGCGGCTTGTTTGGCGAGAGGCCGAGGTAGTAGCGGAACATGCGGAAGACGTCGCCGATATCTGAGAAGCGCGGGAAGAAATCGCGGAGCCCTTTGCGGCCGTCAGGAGTGAGCAGCATGTAGCCGGCGTGGTAGACGCCCAGGAGAATCATGATGATCGCGGCAATGCGGTGGACCCAGCGGCGCACGGCCTCGTTCACGAACGCGATTCCCAGCCACGACTCGGGCCACACCAGCGCGAACCCGCTCAGCGCAAGGACGATGAACGTCGTCAGCATGATGAAGTGCTGGATGCGCTGGTTGCGATTCATTCGGACGACTCTCCGCACGGATGCACGGCGGCGCGCCGATGCCTTGAACCACCAGGCCAGCAGGTTATGCGAGAGCATGAAAGCGCCCGCGCCGAGGATCGCGGCGATGTAGAGCCAGCGGATCCAGGTCTGCACCTTCTCCGGCACCGTGGCGGCCGCTCCTTTGACTACATGGATGGGGCCGCTGCCGAACAACTGTTTTGCACCGGGATGACACTTGCCGCACGTCACGGCGAGGTTGTTCCGGTTGACCGGTGACCAGCGGTCGCTGGAGGGAATGATGTTGTGTGCGTCGTGGCAGCTCGCGCAGTCGGCTGCGGTCTTCGAGCCCATGCGCCGCGCCAGGCCGTGATAGCTCGCCCGGTAGGTTCCGACGCGCTCGACCGGGACGGCGAACTCCTGCGTCAGTTGCACGCTCTCGTGACAATGGGCGCAGCTCGCACGCGGTCCACGCACCGTGTCGGACACGCGCGCGATCGCGTGAATGCCGTGGCAATCGGTGCACACCGGAGAGTTCCAGTTGCCACGCGCCAGCGCCTGTCCGTGAACTCCGTTGCGGTACTGGACGGCGATGGCCGCATGACACTTCCCGCATGTCCGGCCGACGTTGAATTTGAAGATGCCGGACTGTGGATCGTTGCCCGGCAGCACGGCGTGCGCGTCGTGGCAATCGGTGCAGACCGCGACGTTCATCGACCCGCGTGCCGCCGCGCGCCCGTGAACGCTGTCCTGATACGACACCGCCGGGGCAGTCGTGAGTCCCGCCTCCGCGACCACGAACTTCTGGGCGTGGCAGCGGCCGCACGTCCGCGGAATAGCGGTCCGGTACGTCCGCGACGCAGCGCTGGTGGAGGGAAGGATCTCGTGCGCCGGTCCATGGCAGTCGGCGCATTGCGCGCTGCGAATTCCGGTCGTCAAACCCTTCGCGTGAAGGCTGGAGCTCCACGCCGCCACTGCGTCCGGATGACACGACGCACAGTCGACCGCCTTGGGCGCGACCTCGTGCGGTCCGCCGACGACATCGGCGTGACATCCGTCGCACGGCAACTGCCCGTGCACGGACTTCGTCAGCGCTCCTTTGGCGATGTCGTCATGACAGGAGACACAACCTTCGTTCGGCTGCGCCGCGGCTTCGAAGGAGACCGCGGCGAGGAACGCGGCGAGAAGAATGAGCGATGGGCAGCGCATGATGAACCTCGTCGTTCACCATAGGCAGATCAGAGCTCGCATCGAAGCCACGCGGTCACGGTAGTTCGTGATGGACTTCGTGATCGGCACATGCCCTGCGTTACGCCGGTGCGCTCGGACCGTTCAAGGTCACAACCGATCAGTGATTCGGCTTACATCGCGACCACGCGTGGGTATTTAGCCTCGAGTCGAGTCGTATGCTCCCCAAGCGCTTTGTCGTGCTGGCCTTGGTGACCCTGATCAGCCTCGTCGCCATCGGCTGGATCACGGACCATTCCACGCGTGTCATGGGCGAAGCGGTGGACTCGCTCGATCACACGCGTGAGGTGCTGCAGCAGGTGGACCAGTTTCGCGTGGCCCTCGCCGCAGCGGAATCCAGCGCGCGCGGATACGTGATCACAGGAGTACCGTCCTTCAGTAGCGACTTCCAGCGCGCCGCCTTGTCGATGAGACAAAACCTGGAAGGACTGAAAACGCTCGCAACGAACGATGCACGAGAGCAAGCATCGCTCATGGCTCTCGAGGCGCTCATCGTCAGTCGACTGGACCTCTTCCGCACTCAGGTCTCGCCGAATGGGGGGCAGGCAGCGCAATCGGAGATCGTAGTGAAGGGGACGATGGTCAGCCGAAAGATCGGCGACGTCCTTGATGACATACGATCAGAGGAACTGGTCCACTTTCGCCGGCAGGCCTCTCGCGCCGAAGCTGCGCGTCGCTTCGCGATCTACGGACCGTGGAGCATGTGCTTGATCGCCGTGATTATCCTGGCGTCGATGCTGGTGAACGTCGCCCCTACGCTGGCACGTGCGCAGGAGATCCGCGATGAACTGATAAGGGCGGTTCGTAAGGAGCACACGGCCCGGCAAAGTGCAGAGGAAGCCGACGAGGTGAAAGACCAGTTTCTGGCAACGGTATCGCACGAATTGCGAACGCCGCTGACCTCGATCATCGGCTGGTGCGGGTTGCTGAGCGACGAAAAATTGAGGGACACCCTGCTCGACGAAGGTCTGGCCAGCATCGCCCAGGCGGCGCGCGTCCAGTCTCAGCTGGTGGAAGATCTGCTCGATGTCTCGCGGATCAT
>DASWBG010000386.1:0-5720 GCA_036390715.1 Gemmatimonadaceae bacterium | reverse complement strand
GGGGAACGGGTGCCGCGCCACCATCTCCTCGGGCAGCCCAAGCTCGCGGCCGACATTTCGAACCTCGTCCTTGAACAGCTCCCGCAATGGCTCGATCAGCTTGAATTTCATTCCCGGCTTGAGTCCGCCGACGTTGTGATGCGTCTTGATCGTCACCGATGGTCCACCGCGCGGAGAGAATGACTCGATCACATCGGGATACAACGTCCCTTGCACCAGGAAATCGACATCGTTTCCGACCTTCGCCGCTGCATCCTCGAACACGTCGATGAAGGTGTGTCCAATCGCGGTTCTCTTCCTTTCTGGATCCTCCACACCGGCCAGCGCGCTCAGGAAGCGCTGCTCCGCATCGATCGTGATCAGTTTGATGCCTTGATTCGCGCGGAATGTTCGCTCGACCTGTTCCCGCTCGTGGAGCCGCAGCAGGCCCGTATCGACGAAGATGCACGTGAGCTGATCTCCGACTGCGCGATGCACCAGAGCAGCGGCGACTGAAGAGTCGACTCCACCCGACAGCCCACATATCACTCTGGACTGGCCGACCATCTTCCGTATGCGCGTGATCTCCTCTTCGATGAACGCACCGGCCGTCCATGTCGGCTCCGCCTTGCAGATCGCGAACAGAAAGTTCGAGATGATCTCTCCGCCACGCGGAGTGTGCGCGACCTCTGGATGGAACTGAACTCCGAAGGTTGGGCGCGTCTCGTGACGGAAAGCGCTGATCGGATTTCCGTTGCTTTCCGCTGTGACGCGGTAGCCCTTGGGCGGCTTCTCGATGTGATCGCCGTGACTCATCCAGGCGGTGACGGGCTCCTTCGTCGAGAAACCGGCGAACAAGCCCTTCGGCTCCAGAACCTTCATCTCGGCGCGTCCGTACTCACGGCGATCGGTGCGGATCACCTGTCCGCCTTCGATGTGCGCAATGAGCTGCATCCCGTAACAGATGCCGAGCACGGGAGCGATGTCGAAGATGGCGGGATCGGCTAGCGGCACGTTGTCGCCGTACACGGAGTTGGGTCCGCCACTCAGTATGATCCCGGTGGGCTTCCATTCGCGAATCCACTCCACGCTGCGGCTGGGCGGATGGATCTCCGAATACACGCGAGCCTCGCGAACGCGCCGGGCAATCAGTTGCGTGAATTGTGAGCCGAAATCGACGATGAGGATCCGGCTGCTCATAGAGTGATGTTCTCTACCTCTCCGGTGTCCGTGTCGAGAATCGCGGCCGTGCACTTTCCGTGGATCCAGCCACAGGCTTCGCCGGGGTTGATGACCACCGTGGTTCCAATCTTCTTCTGCGACTGAAGGTGCGACGAGCCGTGAATCACGAAATCATGGGACTCGATGGAGCGCGAGCTCACCTCCGCGATGTCGTGGACGAGCAAGACGCGCTTTCCACCAACCTCGAAGCTGTGTGGCGACTCGTAGATCTCAGTTCCCATCCCGCGCGCCGCGTAAGCACTAAGAGTCTCCCGGTCCCCATCGTTGCGGCCGAAAACGCCGAGGAGTGCCATGCCCTTTTGGTGAAAGCCAGCGAGGGAGAATGGCGAGCAATAGTCGCCGGCGTGCATCACCATTGCGATACCCTTGGAGGCAAATCTATCCAGGAGGTCGGCGATCGCGGGAACACGGTCGTGGGTGTCGGACATGATCCCGATCCGCACCTACGCGTTCCTCCACGCCGGAGATTTGTCCTCGTTGCGGATTAAATCGTCGTAGCTCTCACGTGTGGTTATCACCGCGAATCTGTTTCCGTCGACAAGTACTTCCGCGGGGCGCGGGCGCGAGTTGTAGTTTGAGGCCATTACGAATCCGTAGGCACCGGTCGACTGCACCGCAAGAAGATCGCCCGGCTGCGCGTCATCGATCTGCCGGTCGAGGGCGAGAAAATCGCCGCTCTCGCATATCGGGCCAACGACATCTGCAACGGTAGTGTGCCCGGTTGGATTCACCGCCTCGATCCGATGGAAAGCGTTGTAGTGCGATGGCCGGAGCAGATCCGTCATCCCCGCGTCGGCGATGATGAATTCCTTGCCGCCGCTTCTCTTTCTATAGAGTACGCGTGTCAGCAAGACGCCCGCGTTGCCAACAAGAAAGCGCCCTGGCTCGAGGATGATCTTGAGGCCAGACCCACCCACGAGCGCACTTATCACTTCCCCGAAGTGACCGACGTCCACGGTACGCTCGGCATCGTAGGTGACGGCGAGTCCGCCACCGATGTCGAGATACTCCAGGCGGATTTTGGTGTCGCGCTCGATTTCACGGCGCAGGTGGAGCAACCGCTGAAGTCCCACTTCGTACGGAGCGAACTGTGAGATCTGGGAACCGACGTGCATGTCGAGCCCGAGGAGTCGGATATTCTTGAGCGTCGCAGCCACCTTCGCGACGGAAAGCGCCTCGTCGAACGGAATGCCGAACTTCATCCCCTTCTCACCAGTGCGAGTGTAGGGGTGTGGGGTGTCGACAAGGACTTCCGGATTCACGCGCAGCGCGACGGGAGCGACAATGCCAAGCCGCTTCGCTACCGCATCGAGGGCGTGCAGCTCCTGCTCTGACTCCACGTTGACGAGGAGCACCTCGGCACTGAGCGCTTCCTCCATCTCCCGCTGCGTCTTGCCGACTCCGCTAAAAACAATGTCGCGTCCCGAGTATCCGGCTTTGAGCGCGCGGAACAGCTCGCCGCCAGAAACTATATCGAGACCGGCGCCGAGCTCCCGGAGGAGCGCGAGAATCGCGATGCTCGAGTTGGCCTTGACGCTGTAGTGCAGTCGTGCGTCGAGCTTCCCCATCGCTTCGTGCAGGCGCTTGTACTGGTCCCGGATAGCAAGCGAGCTATAGACGTAGCAGGGCGTGCCGATCTCGCGCGCAATGACGTCCAGTGAAACGCCCTCGCACCGGAGTCCCGACGCATCTCTCGGAAACGCTTCATCGCGTACAGCCGCTTCTTTGACTCGACTCGCCGACATCTCCCGCGCGCTCAGTATGCCTTTGCCCACAGTGCCTCGGCGGTCGAAGTCCGGCCGCATTTTAGACAGGTCTTGGGCGGCTCGGCGGATCTGAACTCCTCGTCAGGCAGGACGCGTATCGTGGCCTTGGTCTCCTCCTTGATCGCGGCCTCGCACGCCGCATCGCCACACCAGCCGGCGTAAACGAAGCCGCCGGCTCCATCCATCACCTCGCGAAAACGGTCGTAGGTGATCCCGCCACGAATGCTGTTCTGCTCCCGCCGCTCTCTGGCGTCGATCAGCATCGTTTCCTGAATCACGTGCAGCAAATCCGCCGCATCCTCACCGACCGACGTGAGCGATACCGCGCGCTTGACTCCGGTGTCGCGCCTTACCAGAACCGCCTGGTTTTGCTCGAGATCCCGCGGGCCGAGCTCCAGACGCAGAGGAACGCCGCGCAGCTCCCACTCGTAATACTTGGCGCCCGGCTTCATACCATCGCGATCATCGACGTGCACTCGCAGACGGCCTGGGATTCGGCGCTCCCAGGAGAGCAGGCTCTCCTTCACCAGATGTGCGGCGGCTTTAACGCGTCCCTTATCCTCTTCCGAGCGCCAGATGGGCACGATCACTATCTCGATTGGCGCGAGTAGCGGCGGCACACGAAGCCCGTTGTCGTCTCCGTGCGTCATCACGAGCCCGCCGATCAGGCGTGTAGACACGCCCCAGCTGGTGTTCCAGGCGTATTCGATTCCGCCCGCTTCGCTCTGGAACTTGAGATCGAACGCCTTGGCGAAGTTTTGTCCGAGGTCGTGCGAAGTGCCGGCCTGGAGCGCCTTGTTGTCCTGCATCATCCCTTCGCAGGCGTAGGTCTTCAGCGCTCCCGCGAATCTTTCCGCATCCGTCTTTACGCCGGTTACGACCGGCATTGCCATGTAGCCTTCCATGAAATCGCGGTAGACGCCAAGCATCCGCCGCGCTTCCTCTTCGGCTTCCTCGTGGGTGGCGTGCGCCGTGTGTCCCTCCTGCCAGAGGAACTCTAGGGTGCGCAGGAAGAGGCGCGTGCGCATCTCCCAGCGAACGACGTTCGCCCACTGGTTGATCAGCACGGGAAGATCGCGATAGCTCTGCACCCACTTGGCGTACATAGCGTAGATGATCGTCTCCGATGTCGGGCGTACGATCAGCGGCTCCTCGAGCTTTTTTCCTCCTCCGTGAGTCACGACGGCGGTCTCGGGTGCGAATCCCTCGACGTGTTCCGCCTCCTTCTTCATGAAGCTCTCGGGAATGAACAGCGGGAAGTAGGCGTTTTCGTGCCCGGTTTCCTTGAACATTGTGTCGAGCTGATGCTGCATGCGTTCCCAGATTCCATAGCCGCGCGGCCTGATGACCATGCAGCCACGCACAGGTGAGTAGTCCGCCAGCTCGGCCTTGAGCACCACTTCGTTGTACCAAGCGCTGAAATCCTCGGCGCGTTTCGTCAGCTTCTTGTCTTCTGCCATGGCGTTCTTACAATGAGTTCAGGAATGCCTCGAGAGCCACGCTGCGCTCGGATCCATCGGCCAGCGTCTTCACAGTCACCTTTCCATTTGCATAATCATCGCGTCGAAGCAGCACCACATTTTTCACGCCGGCGCCGGAAGCAGTCTTGAGCTGACGCGCCAGCGTCTGCGGCTTGAGCGCGTATTCCACGCTCCTCGACTTGGAGCGCAGCCGCCCTGCAACCGTCATTACGTCCGGCAACATCGACTCGTCGTCCGCTGCTACCCAATACTCAGTTCCCAGCTCCGGTGTTGGAAGCAGATCGCGCGACCGTAGCAGCTCGGTGAGTACCACGTCGCCCATCCCGAACCCGAGCGCCGGAAGATCGACGCCTCCAATGGTCGAGAGGAGATCGTCGTAGCGTCCGCCTCCACAGATTGCTCGAAACTCCCCCTTCGCATCGAACAGCTCGAACACCTTGCCTGTATAGTAAGCGAGCCCGCGGACGATAGAGAGATCGAAGTCGATCCAGTCCCCGACACCAAGCGCGTCCAGAAAGTTCAGGTACTCGCGCATGTGCGTGACCGTTTCCATTACCTCGGGAGAATGGCGAAACTCAGCCGCGAGGGCATTGAGATCAGAGGAGCTGGTCAGGATCCGCGAGACCCCACTTCGCGCCTCTTTGCTCGCGACAGCCTTTTCGACCTTGCCGAGCGTAACTTCGCGAGGCTCGCGGCCGGTCTTGTCGATCGCGGCGAACACGGCGGGCATCTCCGCCTTCTTCACACCCACCGCGGAAAGAACGGCCGTGAGCATCTGTCGGTCCGACACGCGGGCGCGAACATCGCCCGATGTGAGACCAACCGCACGCATCACATCGATTGCGACCGCGAGGAGCTCCGCGTCCGCGGCCACAGAGGGTTCGCCAACGATGTCGACATTGAGCTGAAAGTGTTCGCGCAGTCTCCCCTTCTGCTGCCGCTCGTACCGGAATAGCTGCGGAACTGAGAACCAGCGGATCGGCTTTCGCATGGCGTTCGCCTTCGCCGCTACCATGCGTGCGAGCGTGGGCGTCATTTCGGGGCGGAGCGCGACTTCGCGACCGCCCTTGTCGGTGAAGGTATAAAGCTGACCGACGATCTCATCGCCGCTCTTCCTCGTGTACAGTTCGAGCGGCTCCAGGGGCGGACCATCGTATTCGACGAACCCATACTTCCGCGCGACGTCACGCCAGACCGACATGAGATAGTTGCGGGTGGCGAGCTGCTCGGGGTAGAAGTCTCGAAATCCTGG
>DASWBG010000385.1:0-12691 GCA_036390715.1 Gemmatimonadaceae bacterium | reverse complement strand
TCGGACTCGAGGCCCTTCAAGAAGGGCCTGATCGTGCAATTCGAGGAGCTCCAGGACCGCGACAGCGCCGAATTGTGGCGTGGACGTTATCTGCTCGCGCCCTTCAGCGAGCTGCCGCCTCTGCAGCAAGACCAGGTCTATCTCCACGACCTGATCGGGATGACAGTCGTGAGCGCCACGGGCGAAAACCTCGGTACAGTGACCACGTTCTACGAACTGCCGCAAGGACTCATGCTCGACATCAACACTCGACGCGGAAGCGTCCTGATTCCGTACCGTCCTGAAATCATTGTCCGGACGGACATCGATGCAAGAACGATCCTGATCAACGACACGCTCGGCTTGTTGGGCGGTGCAGGCGGTGAGGACTAAGCGCATGCCGCTGAGGATCAATGTCGTCACGATCTTTCCCGAGTTCTTTGCGGGGCCGCTCGGTCTGAGCATTCCGTCGCGGGCAGCCGCGGCAGGCAGCGTTACATATAATCTCGTGGACCTGCGAGACTTCACGCACGATAAACATCGAACCGTCGATGATGCTCCGTACGGCGGGGGCGCCGGGATGGTGATGAAGCCCCAGCCATTCTTCGAGGCGGTGGAATCACTGCACACAAAGCCGCCAATCGTGCTGTTGTCGCCGCGAGGAAGCGTTTTTTCCCACGCGGATGCCGAACGTTTTTCAAATGGCGATGAGCTGACTCTCCTCTGCGGTCACTACAAGGACATCGATCAACGCGTCGCCGATCATCTCGCGTCCGAAGAGATCTCACTCGGCGATTTCGTGCTGAGTGGTGGTGAAGCCGCGGCTCTCGCGATCATCGACGCGACGGTCCGCCTCCTACCCGGAGCAATGTCCGACATCGATAGTGCGCGAGGAGACTCTTTTTTCGGCAGGGGATTGAGCGCGCCCAGTTATACTCGTCCGCCCGAATATCGTGGGCACACCGTGCCGGATGTACTTCTCTCGGGAGACCACGCGAAGATCGCGAAATGGCGCGTGGACGAGAGCGAGCGTCTTACCAAGCGGCGGCGAGACGCCGGCGGGTAAGGAGGGTCTCACTCGCGCTGGCATTCAAGCGCTCACGGGTTTAATTTGCGTGGCTAGCTGAGAAGGTCCTAAACAAGTCTTTACCAGGCTGTTAACTCCAGCCCCGAGCGCCATATGCATCCCTTCATCGAAACCCAGAAAGAGTGGCTCCGCGACAACATTCCCCCCTTTAGGGCCGGTGACACACTCCGCGTCAACGTGCGCGTGCGCGAGGGCGACAAGGAAAGAATCCAGGCTTTCGAGGGTGTCTGCATCGCCAAGCGCGGTAGCGGAGTGAGCGAGACCTTCACCGTTCGGAAGATCTCGAACGGGATTGGCGTCGAGCGCATCTTCCCCGTGCACAGCCCGATGATCGGGGAGATCATCGTGGTCCGCCGTGGACGCGTCCGCCGCGCCAAGCTGTACTACCTGCGCCACCTCACTGGCAAAGCGACGCGCATCAGAGAGCGGAAGGCCAAGGTGACCGTTCCAGGCTCGGAGACGATCGCAGAGACAGGAACCGAGGCCGGCGTCGAGGCCTAGGCTCTCCTCGCTCAACCGGGCGTAGAACAGCATGGAGGAAGAGGTCGAACCGGGCGTTCCCCAGTCGACCCCCGAAGCTCCAAATCCCGATCCAGAACCAGTCCGACGCAGGCATGTGCCGCGGCGGAAGCGCTGGACGACAATCGAGCGCGACCTGCGCAGCGAGAAGGGTCCGCTGCTCGCAGGCGTTGACGAAGTAGGCAGAGGTCCGATCGCGGGTCCCGTCGTTGCCTGCGCCGTGATAATGCCCGCCGATACCCGTGCCATCGCCGGAGTGGATGACTCCAAGCGATTGACACACGTTCAGCGCGTCCGCCTTGCCTCCAAGATCCGCGAGCGCGCCGTCGCGTTCGCCCTCGGGGCTGCTTCGGTGCGCGAAATCGATCGCATCAACATCTACCAGGCGAGCGTCCTCGCCATGCGGCGTGCGTTGGATCGGCTGGATGTAAGGCCCGATCACGTCGTGATCGACGGTCGGGTGATGCGAACGCTTCCCATTCCGCATACCGCGGTCGTGCATGGGGACGCGCGCTGCTTCAGCATCGCGTGTGCGTCCATCCTCGCCAAAGTCACTCGCGATCTCCTCATGACGCGGCTCTCTGTGCGCTATCCGCAGTATATTTGGGACCACAACGCGGGCTACACGACGCGAGCGCATGTGGCGGGGCTCACGTTGCACGGAATCACTCCGCACCACCGAAAGAGTTTCTGCCGCATCAGCGATCTGCTGCTCGCGCTCGAGCAACGGACCGCGATGGATGTTTTGGAACCGCGATCGCTCGACGATGTCGGAGTGCCGGATGAGGACGATTTCGACTATGAGATTGTCGCCGGCGCGGAGTTGGGTTTCGACGATCTCGAGCAGGAGCTGGAACGGGAGCTGTAGGCGGCGCGAGCCGGATCACAATAAGAGGAATCGACGTGGCGGATGCGCTGGTTGGACTGATAATGGGATCCAAGTCCGATTGGGACACCATGCAGCACGCCGCGCAGATCCTTGATGCCCTCGGTGTCCCGCACGAGACGAAGATTGTGTCCGCGCACCGCACTCCCGATCTGCTCTTCGAGTACGCTGCCTCCGCCGAAGAACGCGGAATCGAAGTGATCATCGCGGGAGCGGGTGGGGCGGCGCACCTTCCTGGAATGACGGCCGCCAAAACCACACTTCCAGTGTTGGGCGTTCCGGTCGAATCGAAAGCATTGCAGGGCATCGACTCCTTGCTCTCGATCGTGCAGATGCCTGCCGGCGTGCCCGTCGGCACCCTGGCCATCGGCAAACCCGGAGCAATCAATGCCGCGCTGCTCGCCGCGTCGATCGTCGCCATCAATCGGCCCGATGTGAGGGAGAGGCTGCGCGCCTTCCGCGCCGAGCAGACGAACGCGGTTCTCGCTCAGCCCGATCCGGCCGCGAACGAGTGAGAGTCGGAGTTCTTGGTGGTGGGCAGCTCGGAAGGATGCTCGCGCTCGCCGGCTACCAGCTCGGCATCGAGTTCAGGTTCTTCGATCCAAGCGCCGGGGCGCCTGTCGGACAAATTGGGCAGCTGATCGCCGCCGACTACGGCGATCATGTGGCGCTCGAGCGATTTCTCGAGGGCGTGGATGTGGTCACGTACGAATTCGAGAGCATCCCTGTGTCGACGGTCCGATACGTCGCCGAGCGAATGAAGGTGTTTCCACCGGTAAAGGCATTGGCAACGGCACAGGACAGGTTGCTGGAGAAGCAGCTATTCACCGACCTCGAGATTCCGACTCCTCCCTTCGCGGCCGTCGACAACGTCCAGGATCTGAAACGGGCCGTCGCACGGATCGGGCTGCCTGTAGTCCTCAAGACCAGAAGGATGGGCTACGACGGCAAGGGACAGGCAGTCATCCGCGACTCGGCATCGCTCGACGCTGCATGGAACCAGCTGGCGGGATCACCGCTCCTGGCGGAGAAGTACGTCGAGTTCCAGCACGAGCTCTCCGTGATCGGCGTTCGGGACACTGCTGGCAGGGAAGTATTCTATCCGCCGATCCAGAACGTCCATCACGAAGGCATTCTGCGGGAGTCGACGGCACCGGCTCCGAGTGTCACGCCAGCACTCGCGACCCTGGCGATCGAGTACTGTCGACGGCTGATGGACAGTCTCGCATATGTCGGTGTCCTGGCGCTGGAGCTTTTCTCGGTCGACGGCGTTCTGCTCGCGAACGAGATGGCTCCGCGGGTTCATAATTCGGGTCACTGGACCATCGAGGGTGCGGAGACGAGTCAGTTCGAGAATCACCTTCGAGCGGTGCTGTCGCTCCCGCTCGGCGTCACGACTCCGCGCGGAAGCTCCGTGATGTTCAACATCATCGGACACATTCCGCCTCTTGAACGCGTAGTGGCGGTGGAAGGGGCGCACCTGCACCTGTACGGGAAGGCGCCGACCGAGAAGCGGAAGGTTGGTCACGTCACTGTCGTCGCGCAAACCCCGGCGGCCCTTCAGCAGGGAGCGAGCCAGGTCAGGCTTGCGTTGGGCCTGCGCAGCGATGGTGGTTGACCCTACTGTCGGAGGCCCAAAGGGGGCCGCCGAAACGTCCCCGAAGCCGGCTCAAACCAATGGGTTGGGCCGGGCTGTCATATCAGCAGCCACAGGAAGAGCCGATTGCCCCGCATTCAAACCTTTGAGCCCTTCGAGCTATCCAATCACGCAACAAGACAGGAACAACTCTCGAATGGCGGCGGCATCCAACGTGATTCGCGTAGCAATGGGTGATTCCACGGACGTGGCGCTGGCCGCGGGCGGGGACCGTCAGGCCTTCGAGCGACTGTACCGGATGCACGCGAACAGGGTGTTTTCGATCTGTGCGCGAATGTCGGGAAGCAAGGCGAGGGGTGAGGAGCTGACCCAGGATGTGTTCGTGAGGACATGGGAGAAGCTTCCGCAGTTCAGAGGAGAGAGCGCATTCTCAACCTGGCTGCACCGGCTGGCAGTGAACGTGGTACTGAATGCGAGAAAGAGCGAGGGCAAGCAAGCCTCGAGAATGGATCAGGGCGATGTGGACGACGAGCGGTGGGACGAAGTAGCGCGTGCTCCGATGCACATCGAACGGATGGACCTGGCGGAGGCGATATCAAAGCTGCCAGCGGGGGCGCGGAAAGTTTTCGTGCTCCACGATGTGGAAGGGTACAAGCACGAGGAGATCGGAGAAATGCTGGGAATCACCTCGGGCGGGAGTAAGGCGCAGCTGCATCGCGCGAGACTTCTTTTGAGAGAGGCACTGGAACGATGACGAGCTCCAACATGACCTGCGAAGCATTCGATGCCGCGCTCCCCGATTATCTCGAGGGAACGCTGGACGGTGCACGTCGCACTTCGGTCGAACAGCATTTGGGAGAGTGCGTGCGTTGCGCCAGTCTGCTGAAGGACATCGAGAACATCAGCAAGGAAGCGGCGGCGATGCCGGACCTAGTGCCGTCTCGCGACCTGTGGCAGGGGATCGAGGCGCGGATTGCGGCGCCAGTGATTCCACTCGCCACTCGCCCGGAGCGCCAGAGACGCCTCGTACCAGCGTGGATGGGAGTCGCGGCCGCTGCACTGATAGTAAGCACGGCTGGAATCACCTACATGCTGACCGCGCGATCGATCAAGCCGGCTCAGAGCGGCGCTGTAGCACAGATAACGCCGACCACAAATCAAGCGCGACCGAACAACGGGCCGGATTCCGGTGCGCCTGCAACATCGCCGAACCTCGGTGTCGCGAGCTCGAAGCGCGGCGGTACTCCGTCGGGCCTCGCGCCGAGCGATGGTACTCCCGATCGGCCCCGCACGCCCGCCAGTTTTGCGAAGCAGACCAATGCTGATCGAGCGCATTCCGATCTCGTGTACGGAAGAGAGATCGACATGCTTCAGAGAATCGTGACCCAGCGCAGGACCCAGCTCGACTCGTCGACGGTCGCGATCATCGAGAGGAATCTGAAGATCATCGATGCTGCCATCGAACAGAGCAGGGCGGCGCTCGCCAGTGATCCTGCCAGCCGCATGCTCGACCAGCAGCTGACACATGCGCTCGACAAAAAGGTCGAGCTTCTACGCACGGCGGCAATGCTGCCGGCAAGCACATAACATGAGAAACGAAATGAAGCTCTCACGGCTCATCGTCACGGCAATCGTGGTGACCGCCCTTCCGCTCTCCGCTACGGCGCAGGACCAAGGGGTGCGAATACGCGGCCTCACCCAGATAGACACTACGGTGAGACTGGATCGCGGCGGCGCCGTGGATCTTTCGCTGATCTCGGGGAAAATCCGCGTCACCGGATGGGATCGCTCCGACGTCAAAATCTCGGCGACCATCGAAAGCGGCATGCTGCGCTTCAGCGCGAACTCGTCGAGGGTCAGTCTGAGTGTCGACGACTCCGACGACGAAGGCAGACGGGGACACAGACACAACAACGTAGGTGAGGCCCGCTACGATGTGTCGGTTCCGCGTGGATCGCGACTCATTCTCGAAGCAGTGTCGGGCGATATAACGTCGAAGGGATCCCAGGGCGAGATCGAGGCGACGAGTGTGAGCGGCGATGTCGACGTCACCGACGGAGTGCGTACGGTGAGCGCTGAGGCCGTCTCAGGGTCGGTTCACGCTGCGCAAGTGAACGGAAATCTGCGAACGGAAACTGTCAGCGGCGAACTTCGCGCGGAGAATGTAACTGGAGACGTCGAGGCGAGCTCGGTGAGCGGCGATATCCGGCTCGTGGGAATTCAATCGAAAGACGTGCGCACGGAGACCGTGAGCGGCGACATCGTGTACACGGGAACGATCGAGCCGTCGGGCAGGTACGGCTTCGAGTCCCACTCGGGAACACTGAGGCTGAACATCCCGCGTGGTGCCGGAGCACAGTTCAGCGTGGAGACTTTCAGCGGCGATCTGTCGACCGATTTTCAGCTCACGCTGCCGCCAGGCGGCATGAGAAGGGAAGGTCGCGTCGATTTCACGATCGGTGACGGCAGGGCGAAGGTTACCGCGCAGACATTCAGCGGCAGCATAATAATCAACAATGGCTCAACCACCCGGAGAGACGATGAATAAAACGAGACTTTTCGCGGCGCTCGCTGTGCTGCTCGCGGCGCCCGTTCTCGGTGCGCAACAGCAATATGGCCGCGATACCGATACCTGGAAATGGGACGGACGGGTGGATGCCGGCCACTGGATGAACGTGTTCAACGTCAACGGCACAGTTGATTTTGCGCCGAGCCCGGACAACATGGTTCATCTCGTTGCCGAGAAGCGATCGAACGGCCGCGAAATGGACGACATCCACTTTGAAGTCGTTCAGGCTGACGGCAACGTCACGATCTGTGCGATCTGGAACAACAGCGCGCGTTGCGAGGATGGCGGGGTAGAGTCGTTTCGCCACAATGGCAACAACGAAAACCACTCGAACGTGAGAATCACAGTCAGCGTGCCTCGCTCCGTCAAGGTCGGCGCGCACTCTGTAAATGGTGGCGTCTCTGTGCGCGATGTCGGATCAGAGGTGCGGGCGAACTCGGTGAACGGCGGTGTCATTGTTCGCAATACCACCGGACCCGTGCGGGCGAGCACCGTGAACGGCGGAGTAACCGTGAACACCGCTGCCGGTCCCGTGACGGCGGAAACCGTCAACGGAAACGTCGATGCCAGGATGGCTTCCCTTCAGGGCGACGACGACATGAACTTCAAAACCGTCAACGGATCTGTGGCGATATATGTCCCCGCGCGCTTCGACGCCAACTTCCGCTTCGACACCGTCTCCGGTGGAATCGAGAGCGATTTCCCGCTGACAATCACAGGCCGCTGGGGTCCACGCCACGCGTCCGGCAAGATAGGAAATGGCGGGCGGGACGTCCGGGCGAGCAGTGTGAACGGGAGCATTGAGCTGAGGAAGCAATAGGCCGGCGGGACAGGACCACAGCAACGTGCATTAAGAGAGGGAGCCAATTGGCTCCCTTTTTTTCAGTTCTTGCGATTACGGCGAACCAACGGCGCCCCCGGCCCTCGGACTGGCAACCGACCCTGACTGACCGATTAGCTTTCCGGACCTCGCAGGAGGCGCCATGAAGCCACGTCCGGAACTCGACGCCGGGATGCCCGACCAGGGATTCAGTCATCACGTTCCGTTTTGGTGGGGCAGCACGCTGATGATCACGATCGAGGGCGCTGGCCTAGCGATTCTGATAGTGACGTACTTCTACATCCGGCAAACCTTCAATGCATGGCCGCCGCTGAGAACGCCTCTCCCTGAGCTGGGGGTCTCGACGCTGGATGTCGCTGTTCTCGTTGTGAGCATTCTTCCGATGTGGTACGTGGCGCAGCTCGCACAGAAGCATGACAAGTCAAGGCTGATCGGAATCGGCCTGCTGCTGTGCGTCTTATTCGGGATCGTTGCAGCGGTGCTCCGCATCCTCGAATTCAAGGGTGTTCATACACGCTGGGACACGAACACCTATGGAGCGATTGTCTGGTCGATTCTCGCCGTCCATTTCGCGCACATCGTCGCCGCGACGCTCGAGACGCTCATCATTGGGATCCTCGTGCTCGCGGGACCGTTGGAAGGGCAGCACGTCCGCGACATCTCGGCGAACGCCGTCTACTGGTATTTCGTTGCCCTCTCCTGGGTTGCGCTATACACGATCGTTTTCCTGACACCAAGGTTTCTATGATCGTCACCGAGAGTGCCGACTTGCGGCGAGCAGGCTCAGGCCGAGGTAGATCGAGCGCTGGGAGCCCGGCTCGTAGAATTTCCCGCCGGCTGCATTCACGCTGACTGACGAGATGTAGCGCGTGTTGAAGAGATTCTGCGCGCCGAAAGTGAGCTCCGCGCCGGATCCGTTCCACAACGCGCTCGAAAGGATTCTCGCGTTAAAGATCGCGTAGCCGGGCGAGCTCTCCGAATTCGCGTCGTTGACGAACATTCTATCGGCGAGCGTCCCTTCGGCGACAAGCGTCGCGATTGAGCTGTGCAAAGCTGCGGTTGCCTGGAACGTCTGCCGCGGAATGCCGGGGATTCGGTTTCCGGCGTAGTGGGACGTGTCCACCGTGAAATCAACGAAGCGATAGTTCGCGTAGGTGTAGGCTCCGCCTAATTCGAGTTGCCTGATCGCGACTCCGAGTCCAAGCTCGACTCCGCGACGCGACGTGCGGCCGGCATTTCGGAAGTATCGCCGGCCTCCGCTGGCGGGGATGTCGAATGGAATCAGCTCGTCGTGGACTCCGGTCGCGAACAGTGCGGCGTTGTATTGCAGCCCGCTCTCTCCCACGCCCTTCACTCCGACTTCGTAAGTGGTCGAGCGTTGTGGCTTAAGGTCGCGATTGATCCCGGCCGCGCCACTCGGCTGATTCCCGAGCTCCGTTGCGGTGGGAGTCTCAAATGCGGACGAGATATTCGCGTAAGCGCTGTGCGATTCAGAGAGCCGGGCGAGAATGCCCGCCATCGGACTCACCGCATGGAGAAGACGTTGTCCCGAGTCATCAGGGTTCGTCGCAGTGATCAGTTTGTCCTTGACCCGGAAGCGCACAGCATCCGCCCGCGCAGATGCGGTGAAAGTGTATCGCCTTCCAAAGTCGAGCTCGTCGCGGACATACGATCCGACTGAAGACACTAGCTCGCGCTGATTCAGCGTAACCGTCCCGCGTTCGACACCCACGTTCGGGCAGGTAAGAGTAGGAACGGGCACAACTGGTTGGGGCGCATTGTTGCAGTTCGTAAAATTCCGTCGCAGATCGTTCTGGAGCTGCAACTCCGTCCCGCCGGTGACCCGTTGCTCTGCGCCGAGCAAAGTGATAGGAACCGTGGCGCGGAGATTCCCACCGGACATGTTGCGGTCGACGTCAACGATCCCGAACGTGAGCGGATTATCGAGGCCTCGTGTGCCGACATAGCCCGATGCTTCGATCTCGCCACGCGCGCCGCTGCGTCGCGCCGTCAGTCCAAATTGCGACTGCTTCACGGCTTTGCGGGCGCGTTTCGTTACAGAGAGCGGATCGGCCAATTGCGCATTCGCCTCGAACTGCGCGCGCGTAATGGCTCCGGGATTTTGCGCGACCGGCGTGTTCACACCGAGCCACTCCAGAGCGTACGATCCTCGGCCGTCATCGTAGGAGATGCGCGAGAAACCGTTCGTCATTCGCTGGCGGGAGTAATCGCGATAACCGTCGCTCTCGGTTCGCGCGACGTTGGCCTGATAACCAAATCCCTCGGTTTGACCCGCGGTCTTCGCGACGAGGCGGCGTGTGCCAAATCCTCCATTCCACATCCGGAGTGCCCCCGACACGGGGACTGGAGACGGCTCGCTGGTCCTGATATCAACAACGCCGCCGCCGGCATTCCCATAGAGCGAGGAAGCACTCCCCCGCATCACCTCGACGCTGCCTACCGACTCCAGATCGAGATAGTCAACCGGCGTCTGTCCGTCGGGAAGCGTGAGTGGAATTCCGTCACGGAGGACCCGGATGCCGCGGACCCCAAACGCGGAGCGGGCGCCGAATCCGCGGATGGAGATGCGCGGATCCTGCGAGGGGTTGTTTCGATTTGAGACGGAGAGACCCGGAATCAGCCAGAGTGTCTCGTCCAATGAGAGATGCCGCTGACCGGGCCTCATGGAATCCGGAGTTTGGACGGTAACCGCGAAAGGAAGTTCGAGGGGTGATCTGTGTGCCCCTCGTCCGACTTCCACGACCACCGGCTCGAGTCGCGTCACCGCCGTATCCTGGGCCCGGGCGCCTGCAGCGAGCATGGCGATCGCGATCATCGCCGCCCCAACAATGCCGGAATTCCCCGAGTTCATGCTCCTATATACAGGGCGGCGCACGCGCGCTCAACCGGACACTCAGCCTTCGTCCAGAACTTTCCTCACGATTTGCAGCAGGGATTCCGACGTGAATGGCTTCTGCAGGAAGCTCTTCGAAGGCTCCATGAATCCGCGGCGGATGATGTCATCATCGGTGTAACCCGACATATAGAGCGATTTCATCGTGGGTCGGATCCCCGCCAAGCGCTCCACGAGCCCCCTGCCGTTAATGCCTGGCATCACGATGTCGGTCAGCACCAGGTCGATCTTTCCCGCCTCTTGCGTCGCGATGTCCATTGCCTCGCGTCCGTGCTGAGCGGAAAGAACACGATAACCCTGCTTCTCGAGAATCCTCGACGTGAGCCCGCGTACGGCGGCTTCGTCCTCCACGAGCAGAATCGTCTCCGAGCCTCGCGACTCCTGCTTCGACACGGGATTGTATTCCGCTGGCTGAAAAGCCGCCGCGGCGCTTACCTCGGGGAAATAAAGCTTGAGCGAGGTCCCCAGCCCCGGCTCACTGTAAATCCAGACATACCCACCCGACTGCTTTACTATGCCGTAGACAGTTGCCAGGCCGAGTCCCGTTCCCTTTCCAGCTTCCTTGGTCGTGAAGAACGGATCGAATGCGTGCTCTCGGGTGTCCGCGCTCATTCCGACACCGGTGTCTCCCACTGCCAGCATGACGTACCGCCCGGGCATGACTGGCGCATGCTCGCTGGTGTATGTCTCGTCGAGCTCGACGTTCCGTGTCTCGATACTGATCGTGCCACCCTGTGGCATGGCGTCGCGAGCGTTCACCACCAGATTGACGAGGATTTGCTCGAGCTGACCCGGATCAGCGACTACGTAACCGCGGGCCGCGCAAGTCGACGCGATAATCACGTCTTCGCCGATCAGGCGGCGAAGCATCGGCTCGACCGTCGCCACGACGCTGTTCATGTCGAGCACTCTTGGCTGCAGAATTTGCTTCCGGCTGAATGCCAGCAGCTGCTTCGTGAGAGAGGAAGCCCGCTCCGCTGCGTTTCTGATTTGCTTAACGTCCTCGCTGCGCGGATCCGACGGGTCGAACCCGTCCATGATGATTTCAGTGTTGAGCCTGATCACCGTCAGGAGGTTGTTGAAATCGTGCGCGATTCCTCCAGCCAATCGGCCTACGGCATCCATCTTCTGCGACTGGCGGAATTGCTCCTCGAGGCTGCGTCGCTCGGTAAGATCGATCGAGACGCGAACGTATCCGACCACTGTCCCCCGCTCATCTCGAACAGGCGCCGTGGTGAGAAGCGCAGGGAATGCCTTTCCTGATTTTCCCTGCACGAGATACTCACCAGTCCAACTTTCTCCCGCTTCTCCGCGCTGACCGATCTCTCCGCCGTGGTCGCGAAGGAAGGGCGAAGGCGTCAACTCCTGGATCGATCTTCCAACCGCTTCCTCGGCGGCCCACCCGTAGAGTTTTTCCGCGAATGCGTTCCAGAAGATCACGAGCCCGTCGGGGTCCGTTGCCACAACCGCCTGCTGTACGGCATTGAGCAGCTGGGCCTGGAACCTGATCGCCGCCTCGGAGCGCGAGCGCTCCGTCACATCCGTCATCGCTCCAATCATTCGGATTGCAGCCCCGACGTTGTCGCGCGCGATATGGCCGCGATCCATCACGTTGGCGTAAGTACCATCCGCCCTGCGGTAGCGATACTGATCGCTCCAGCTCGTTCCGCCCTGTTCCAGAACTCCGTGGAGTCCGGAGACGACTCGGTTGCGATCTTCCGGATGGATGTGATCGTACCACCACTGGATCTCGGGGAAGATCTTCGTCTGCTTGTGGCCGAAGACGTGCTCGACCGAGTCATTCCAGGTCAGCGCGTTCGTTCGAATGTCCCAGTCCCATATCACGTCGTTAGTGGCTCTCGCCACGAAGCGGAGACGCTCGTCGGTTGACCGCACCGCCCGCTCGGCTTTCCGCTGATCAGTCACATCCACGACGATCGCGACGGCCGCAACGATCTTTCCGTCGGCGTCGGCCACCGGCGCCGAGCTCATTCGAATGAATCCATCGGTGCCATCCCCGCGCTGGATGCGGATTTCCTCTCCGCGCACTGGTTGCTTCGTCAAAACCGTGCGAGCCAACGGCCACTCCATGGCACCGAGGCGCGTGCCGTCGCCGCTAAATCCGATCCACTCGTCGTAGCTGTTCAGATCGGGCGCGGGCTTGAACGAAGTCAAAAAGATCTCGGTCATCTGGGCGTTGACCGAGACGAGCCGCCCCGACGGAACTTCCGCTACGACAACGCCGACCGGCATCTGCTGCTGCACTGCATGCGCGAGCGTCCGCTCGGCGATCAGGCGC
>DASWBG010000384.1:0-5659 GCA_036390715.1 Gemmatimonadaceae bacterium | reverse complement strand
TAATGGCCGAGTCTAACAAAATAGGACCGCGCTCTGCACGCGAGTCCAAATCAAACCAGAAGATTGTTAACGGACTCATGCAGGAGATAAGAAATGAACAGGACACTTCGACTTTTTGCGCTCATCGCGCTTGGCACCTTTGGCGTCGCCGCATGCAGCAGCGACACAACCATGGGCACAGGCACCGGGCTTCTAACCGTGCGCCTGACAGATGCGCCTTTCCCCTTCTCCGATGTCGCCCGGGTCGACGTTTTCGTGGTCCGCGTCGACGCGAGAACCTCGGAACCGACTGACGCGGAAGCGACTGACGAATCCAATACGAGCGGATGGACCACTGTTGCTACTCCGAATGCCTCGATCAATCTGCTCGATCTCGGCGACGGCAAAACTACAAACCTCGGTGCCACGACGCTCGCTACCGGGACGTACGACGGCTTTCGTCTGATCATCGATCCGAGCAAATCGTCGCTTACGCTCAAGGATGGAACGCAGCCAGCAATCATGTTTCCGAGCGCGGGCCACTCCGGCATCAAGGTCAATCTGTCCGCGCCGATTCAGCTGACGGAGAACGGCTCGGTGATGACGCTCGATTTCGATGTCGGTAGCAGCTTCGTGATGCGCGGCAACGACGCCAGAAATGGCTTCATTTTCAAGCCCGTCATCCGTGCGGTTGCGGAGGACATCACCGGCAGCGTGTCGGGATCGGTTCACGCCAACAGCGCGACCGGCGCGGCCGTCGCCGGCGCAACCGTCGAGGTTCTGACCGCGGGCTCGCTTGTAACCGACTCGGATCCGACGCACGTGGTTCGCAGCACGAGCACCGACACGAACGGGAACTTCCGGATCGCGTTTCTTCTTCCGGGAACCTACGTCTTGCGCGCGACTCCTCCGACAGCCAGCGGGTTCAAGCCCGCGCTGCTTCCTGGTGGATTAACCATCACCACGGGAACGGAAGTTCAGAACCAGATCATCGTCGTAGCCCCGTAACAGCTCGTTACGGCCCACCCGTATCAAAAAGGAGCCCGGGGATTCCCCGGGCTCTTTTGCATCGTGCCAGTCTCCGTCTGTTCCCGACTACTACGTCACCCTGAGTCTTGTCCTACGTACTCTCGCGCATAGGAGAGTCATGAGTGCCGGGGCATCGTTCGCGTGTCACCCACGAACGGATTCCGATGCCCTTCGCCAAACAGAACGGACAAAGCACCCCAGCCATCGCGGCTATCAACTATGCGTTCCCCGAGGGGTTGCGCACGGTAGGCGAGCTCGCGGACGAGCGGCTGCTCAAAAGCTCCGCCGAGACAATGGAGTCGTTCGGGTTCGGGAACGTTCACGTCGCGCTAACGGAAACGCCATACGAGCTCGCCCTGATTGCCGCGAAGAAGCTTCTCGAAGAATCGAACATCGACCCTGCATCGATAGGACTGCTGATCTACGGAGGCACTCCGGGATCGATGGCGTTCGCGCCCTCCGAGAGTGCGGAAAGCGCCGCCGCCGGACTTTGCACGATGTCCCGCTTCAAGTATCCGTCTACCCGCCTTCAGTACGATCTCGATCTACCCAACGCCTCGACCTTCGCACTCGATCAGCTGGCGTGCACAACGCTTCTGGCCGCGGTGCGCATCGCGCGCTCACTGTGCCTGACCGAAGGAATAGAACGCGCGCTATGCGTGTCGTCAGAGTTTTTTCCGGCCAACGCGGGGCGCGAGGCGATCTTCAACTGTACGTCCGATGCCGCCTGCGCGGTGCTCGTCGAACGCAATGGCCTCCGCAACCGGCTCGTTTCCGCTACAACTGTTACGAAGGGTTACTACTGGGACGTCGATTCACTGCGCGACGAGATCGTCGCGTCCTACTTCCCTACCGCGCGGCACGTATTGCGCCGCACCATCGCTGACGCGGGCTGGGAGCCCTCGGACGTCGACTGGGTCATCCCGCACAATGTGAGCATGCGCAGCTGGGAGATTCTCTCCGGCCTCGTTCGCCTGCCCCGTGCGCGTCTTTTTACCCAGAACATCGTGCGCCATGGCCACACACTGGCGGGCGACAACTTCATCAACTATCGCGACGCTCTGGATGGCGGCTGCATCGAGCCGGGCCAGCGAGTCGTGCTGTTCTCCTACGGCTTCGGCGCGCACTGGACCGGTATCGCGGTGGAGGCCTGACAATGACGTCCAGGCGAAAGGTGTTCATTACCGGAGCGAGTGGGCTCGTGGGTGAGGAAGTCCTTCGTCGCATGCTCGTCGACGATCCTGCGCTCGAAGCCTTTGTACTCGTCCGCAATGAGATCCGGTGGCTGCTTGCATCGAAGAGGCTGGGTGCTTTGGCTCGGAGAGTGGTTCCGTTGCAAGGCGACACGACCCTGCCCGGCCTTGGTCTGGAGTCACAGGCGCGGCAGCGGGTGGAGCGCGAGACATCAGCAGTCGTACACGCGGCCGCCGACACCAGCTTTTCCAGGTCTCTCGACCAGGCTCGCTTCGTCAACACGCTCGGGACCTATCACGTCGCCGAAATCGCATCCGAATGCCTGTGTCTCGATCGCTTTGTTCTGGTCAGCACCGCCTTTGTAACGGGACGCGCAACGGGCAACATTCTGGAGCGCGACAACGGCGGCGATGCCGGCTGGGTGAATTCGTACGAGCAGTCGAAGTACGAGGCCGAGCGCAACGTCCGGGCGAGCGGTCTCCCCTGGACCATCGTGCGGCCGAGCACGATCGTGTGCCGCGGCCCCTCGGGCGAAATTCCGCAAATCAACGCAGTGCATCGAGCACTCCGCGTCTATCATCGTGGGCTGGCGGCGATGATGCCGGGCGATCGCGCCTACCACTTCGACGTCATCACTTCCAGCTACGTCGCTGATGCCATCGCCAGGTTGACGTTCGACGAGCGCGCGCTGCATCAGACCGTTCACCTCTGTTCCGGCCGCAGAGCGCTAACACTTGGCGAGCTTGTCGACACCGCGTACGAAGTATGGGCGGAAAACCCGGAGTGGCGAAAGCGCGGAGTGGAGCGCGCGATGATCACAGACGCCGCCACGTATGCACTCTTCGAGCGCGCCGTGATGGAAACCGGCGATGTACGCCTTCGCGCCGTGCTCTCGTCACTCGCTCACTTCATACCACACCTCGCGCTGCCGAAGGTCTTCGATACTTCCGTCGCCGAGGCGCTGCTCGACGCTCCACCTCCAGCACCAGGCAGCTACTGGATGCCGATGCTGAGGTGTCTGCTCGCCAACAACTGGGGACAGACCCAGGAGGCGGCAGCATGACTCCGCGTGCTCAGTTCGTTCTGCGAATGCTTGACTGGCTCAACGAGGACGTCGCGCCCAAAGGCGTGCACGTCGACGCCGAGACGCCGTTGTTCTCGACGAGGCTGCTCGATTCACTCAGAGTTCTCGAGCTGATCGCTTTCACGGAACAGGCTATCGGCTTGCCGATTCCGGATTCGCACATCCGGATGGACAACTTCCAGACGGTCGCGCGCATCGCCGCGGTCTTTCTCCCGCTCGACAATCATGTTGCCGCCTGAGGAAGTCATCCGCCGGCTGCGGGAGCGTGGATCGCTGTTGGAGGTCGCTCCGGGCGTATCTGGACTGCGAGGGCCCGTGGTGTCGCTGCTCCGCGAGATCGAAGCGGCGCTTGCCGATCTCGCCCGGGCCGAGACATCGAACGAATGGCTCGCGCCAGCCGGTGTCAGCTTCGCGACGCTGGAAAGAGCACAATATTTCGCGTCGTTTCCGCAATGGCTCACCGCTGCATCGCACTTGAGTGGGGACGAGGCAGGGTTACAACACATCGCGGCCAGTGCTTCGCCGGGGGCGGCCGCACGCTCTTCGCTCGAGCCGGCGGACGTCGTGCTTCCTCCCGCCGTCTGCTACAACACTTACGCAGCGCATGCGGATTCCGTGATTGGCGCTCCCATCGTCATGACCGCCCAAGGTACTTGTTGGCGGTATGAGGGCGAACGGCTCGCCGCGCTGGAAAGGGGCTGGGCATTCACGATGAGAGAGATCGTCTGCCTCGGCGCTCAGCACGATGTGAGGGAGTTCCTGGATCGTTCTGTCGAGCGTGTAAGCCGACTGGAGCGCGTGCTCGGCATCAACTGCGAGATGGTCGCCGCGAGTGATCCCTTCTTCGCGCCGAATGCTCGCGGGCGCGCGGCACTCCAACGCATCAAGGGACTCAAGCACGAGCTGGTGTTTCGGTATCCGGACGGGCGGCCACTCGCCATCGCCTCATTCAACGACCACGAGCTCTTCTTCGGCGAAGCGTTCGCGATCTCTCTGCCCGATGGGTCGCCCGCGTGGAGCGGGTGTGTCGCCTTTGGCCTCGAGCGCTGGTTGATGGCGGTTCTCGTCACGCATGGCGTCGAGCCATCGGATTGGCCGGTGACGCTCTCCGTGAATGCCGAACTGGCTCAACCACGAGGTACCGAAAAATGACAACTATTGAGCGACAGACGAAGACGAGTCTTTACGTGCGATGCGCCGTCGCCGCCGACCGGGGTGCCTGGTCGTTGGAGCGCGACATCAAATGGGCGGACATAGACCGAGGTCGAGCGTTCGCGCGTCGAGATCTACTGGCGTCACTGCGCGATGCCGCGCTCATCGAGTCGTACCATCCGGTCAACCTCTCGCGGCTACTGCGGGCGACGCTCGACGACATCGATGCCGGCGTCGCCTTCTCTCTCGAGTTGTACGAGGGATTCAAGCACTTCCATTCCATTCGCCGCTATCTCGACACCATAGGGTACGAGCCCGCGATCACGGACGAGGAGCTGGTGGCAATCCGCTCGGCGCAACTGGAGATCGATGTATTGCCCGGCGAGCTGATTCCACGACTCGTCGAGTTCATGCTCTCCGAGCACCTCGCGCACTATTTCTTCCGCCGGCTGGGAGAGCAGGCCGAGGATAACGTCCTTGCCGACTTGCTGTCGCGGATCGCGGCTGACGAAGTGCGCCACGCACAGAGTGCGTCGGATCTTATCGCCAAGCGGATTGCCGCCAATCCTTCAGTGATCCCGCAGGTACTCGATGCGGCGCTCGACTTCCACCATTTCGGCGAGCAGGCGATCGGAACAGTTCCGGTCGCGCAGCCTGGCGATCCAATCGCCATCCAGACTTTTGCGAAACGCATCGAGCGGCTGTGCGGCATTCGCCTGGTCGATCACATAAAGAACAAGAACCTGAACCGGAGAGCCTCATGACGAATTCGAATCCCGAAATCGCGGTGCTCAACTTCTACCGCGCGTCCGAGCTGCACGGCGGGCTGATTCTCGGCCAGATGGTGCGGCGGACGAGAGATCCAGACCTGATTCTCAATCTGACGCGGCACAGCGCCGAAGAGGTGATGCACGCGCAGTTATGGACCGAGACGATCCTCGTCATCGGAGGACGGCCGGCACCGGTTCGCGACACCTATCAGACACGCTACGCCGACGAGGTGGGCATGCCGATCTCCATGCTGGAGATTCTCGCGCTGACGCAGATCTTCGAGCGCCGCGTGTACCGGCATTTCATGGAGCATCTGCGTCGGCCCGGTGTGCACCCCGCCGTCGCGGCAACGCTGAGCCGCATGATCGACGAGGAGCGAGGCCATCTGATCTGGGTGAAGAGATGGCTGGACAAGCAATCGGCCCGACGTCCCGAGGATGTACGGCAGGT
>DASWBG010000383.1:0-2562 GCA_036390715.1 Gemmatimonadaceae bacterium | reverse complement strand
TTTGGCGATGCGCCTTGCCAGGATACCCGGGCGCGGACGAACGACGCTCGTGTCCGTGGAGATCAGTCCAGCAAAGCGGGAAAGCGAGTCAATGGCGATGTGATAGGACAGCGTTCCGGTATGTGCCGGAGTCATGCCGATCGTGCCCTTCGCCTCGACGAGTCCCTGCGGCAGCCCGACCGCCAGCGTGTCGAAGTGCGCGATCCCATCGGCGATCGCGACTCTCGCATTGGCGCTATCCACAGAAACGGTATCGACAGAAGATGCGGCCACTCTCGCCACGAGCTGAGCCTGCATCGTCTCTGGAATGAACCCGCGCCCACTAGCTGTTCCTACGGCTGTGATCGATGTCCGTGGAGCTTTCGCTACCGCCGCGCTGGCGTTGAATTGCCTTGTATTGAATTGGAGATTGTAGCCCGTCTCCTTGCTGTGGAGATCCATCGTTCCGCGCAGGTCTACAAAACCACCATCAGGGAAAGTGAGCTGCGTGTTGAGTGCGAGGTCGTTTTCATATCCTTTGAGGCGCAACGGCCCGCTCGCGCTGCCGATCAATCCAACGCTCGGCATGTAGCGCCCGAGCGTCGCGAGTGCCAGCGGATGCATCGTGGCATCGACGTCGTACCACGGCATTCCGCGCGCGCGCATCGCGGCTCGACCAGTCGCGTGCGTTACCGCTCCATTCTCGACCTCGGTAACGTCACCCTGCGCGGTCATGATGGCCGCCGAGGAGCCGTTCAAGGTGGCGGTGCCCGTCATCGTGCCGGCTAGCTTGAGCGTGGGGGCGAGAGCCTTTGCCAGGTTCATTTGCAGCGGCAGCATCCGCACGTGCAGATCCCGCGCGGTAAAAACTCCTTTCGACAATCCCATCACGCCGACCGCAAGGAGGTGGCTTCGCCCCGAGAGCCGATCATCCACCACCACATCGCTGTTCACCTTCAGTGAGTGTTCTCCTCCATCAAATGCCGCTTTTCCCGTCAGCGTCAGCGGCCGCGGGAACGTCATCGTCGGGAAGAGTCGAGTCAGCAGGCGCGTATCGAGATTGGCGAAGGTGAGGTTCGCATCGCGATAGGCGAGTGTGTCGGTAACAGTCGCCTCGATCTTTCCAGTGACGTGCGAGTTCTCGAGCGTCACGTCCATGTTCTGCGCGAGGTACACGCTCTTGGTGCCAGTCCAGTCCAGTCCGAAGTCAAGCTTTCCCGATCCGTCCTCGGGAAGGTTTGGCATCGCCCAGCGAATGTCGGCGGGTCGCACCGGATCACCGTGGAGACGCAGATGCAAATCGCCCGATCCTATGTAGTAGCGTCCGTCGCCACTCGCCTTCGTGCCGGGAAACGACGCCCGGGCTCCCTTCCACCAAATCGAATCGCTCGTGAAATCGAACGAGCCGGTCAGACCTCTTACCTCGGCAACGGGAGGGCGGAACGGCTCGGCGATCATCTTAAGGGCCGCGACATCGATCAGCCGGGTCTTGTATGCAGGATCCTCGAGCCGCACGACCGGAAACAATGCGTTGATGCTGTGAAAGCTCGATTCTTTCTGATAACCGTTGGCGACCTGCAGAATCTTGAGTCTTCCCTGCGGACCCAGCGCAGCTCGTATTTTGTCGGCGCGTTCGGCGGGCGCGACGTTGCCTGGATCCCAGGGGGATCGAATCGTGAGATCCCCGTTGACGACTGTGGCGTTGCTGAAGCGGATCCATGTTCCCCAACCGGTCGGCTTCACTCCGGCATGCGTCACCGTATCGCGCGGAAAGATCCGATCGTAATTCCACTTTCCGCCCGGCTGCTTGTCGATCACGATGAATGGTCGGACAAGTTTCACATCGCGCAAATCGATCCTCTTGCTGCGCAGAATGCCGAGGCTGTAGTTGGCCCAGATCTCATCCGCTTTGATGAACGGAGCGTGGGCGCTGTCGGTGATCACGACATCGTGGAGTGTGATTCCGTGCAGGAGGTTTCCGGATACGCTGCCGATGCGGACGATGCCGTGGCTGTTGTCCTGAATTATCCCCACGACGTAACGTCGGACGCGCTCGCGACCCCAGTCGCTATTGGTGATCAGATAGGCAGCGCTGACCAGCAGCAGCACCACCACCACTACGATCGCGATAAGCCGAAACCACCACTTGTTAGAATGCCTCGCCAATGGAAAGGTGTAGGACGATCCGGTTGAGGATTCCCCCGCCTTTGGTGGGCGAATAGGTTCGGTGCTGTTGAAGGGTGACCAGCGTCGTTTGGCCATTAACGGTATTTTCGGTTACAACCGGGAGGGACTCCGTGGTCCCGGGGTTCAGGCCTATATCGGCACGGATTGGGCCTACAGGAGAATGGTACCGCACCCCAAACCCGGGAGTTATGGCCGCCCTGCGCCGGGGAAGGGTCGGATTGGTCTTTTGTTGGACCAATCCGGCGTCCACGAAGCCTGCTCCAATCAGGTCCCGCCACACCGGAAAACGGGCCTCGATACTCCCCTCGGCCACGAAATTCCCGCCCAGTGGACGCGGATCGAAATCGCGGTCCTTGAGCGTCGCCAGGTTGGGATTGCACTGGGTGACGTCGGTTC
>DASWBG010000382.1:0-15128 GCA_036390715.1 Gemmatimonadaceae bacterium | reverse complement strand
ACCTGCTGCGTGCCCTTGAGCCGGATCGTAGCACGATTGTACTTGTTGTTCGGACCCTTCAGGTAGCCGTTCTGATTCATTAGGCCACCGGACGCGTAGAAAGTCGTCCGGTCGTTGCCGCCCGAGACCTGCAGGTTGTTGTCGGCGGTGATGCCAGTGTCGAACAATTCGCTGGAGTGGTCGAAGAGCGGAGTCCCGGCTGTGGCAGCGGGGCCCCACGAGTACCTGGCCACTCTGCAATCGGGTGCTCCGCAAGTAGCCGCAACTCCGTCGAGTCCCTGCACGAAAGTGTGCTGGAGAAGATCGGGGCTATTGACCCGGTCGAACGTCTCGGTCGACGAAATCACGTACTTCGTCGCACCTGGCGTACCCGACTTGGTGGTGATGAGCACGACACCGTTCGCCGCGCGCGCGCCATAAATGGCGGCCGCCGCGGAACTCTTCAAAATCTGAATCGACTCGATGTCAGCCGGGTTGATGTCAGATGCACGGTTCGGCGCGACTGTACTCGCGTCCGCGCCGGCGGCTGTGCCGGAGCCGTTCGCGATGCTCTGCGTCGAGAAGGTCTGATTGTCAATCGGCTGTCCATCGACCACGAACAACGGCTGATTGGTGCCGGACAAGGACGCCGCACCGCGGATCTTGATCGATGCTGACGCGCCCGGCTCGCCCGACTGCGTGCGAACTTCCACGTTCGGCGCCTGCGCCGCCAAAGCGGAGACGACGTTTTGTGGATTGGTCGCGCGCCTGAGTGCGGAGCTGTCGACCGTGTTGATCGTGGTCGTCAGGCGTTCACGCGTGGTCGATGTTCCCGCGCCGGTCACCAGCACGGCGTCGAGATTGAGCGGATTCACCACCAGCGCGAAGCTCTGGCTGATGTTCGAGCCCGCTGTCAGGACGATTGGAACCTGACGCGCGCTGTAGCCGATCACACGGGCAACGAGAACTGCCGACTGCCCGTTCGCGTTGTTGGCCGGAACCACGATTACGTAACGACCTGCGTCGTCCGTATGCGCGCCGGTTGTCGTGCCCTGAATGAGCACCGTCGCTCCCGGAAGCGGGACGCCCTGCTCGTTCGTCACCGTGCCGGAAATCGTCGTGCCACTCTGCGCGCTGAGCGTAGATGCGGCGCCGACGAGCAGCGCTAATGCGCCAATGAAGTTTCTTACGAATCTTTTCTCTAGGCTGTTCTTTGAATTGGGTGGGTGGGAACCGGAAACCGGCCGAGCTCTTGACTGAGAATAATCCATGAACCTCGCCTCCTGATGGTGAACCCGTTGATACGGGTGTTGTGATCGCTCGCCGTACGACGCAGCGAGCATCGAGATGCAATCCGAACTGCGCGCTGATTAACCGTTTCTCCCGAACGGTTGTGAGCGGCACGATGTAGTGTCGAAGCGCGTTGCACTGGTAGGGATGGCATTCTTTCGAATACTAGAGTGGTGTACACGCAAGTGCCAAGTGAAGGATTAGACAGCCGAAAGAATCATTTCGTCTGGTCACGGGCACGAATCGGTACGCGAATGATCTTCGAACTGCTGTAGCTGAGCTGTAGCGTTTGTGGTTTCTCCTCACGATTTGACAACGCCCACTACCATAGAGTTGAGAAGAGTTGCGAGTTGTAAGGGGCACCCCGAGCGTGAGAGTGTTTTCGCACCGGGGCTTCATGTTCGCCGTTGCCTATCACGCGGAAATCACCTGGTCTTAGCGCGATGCTGAAATTTGAGAGTTGCGACCGCGACGGTGATATTCGCTGGTACAGTCGTAAACAATTGCCGCACAATCCGCAGCCGCGTGCGACGCAGCGTTGCGACGGCGCTCTCTAGAGAGCGGTTATGGTGCCGGCAGCAAGCGCGGGAAGTTGATCTCGCTCGCGAACTCCTTCCGCGAATGGTCCGAGCAAGTGACTGATGCTGTTGGCGTAATAGCTCACGAGCGGCCGATTGCCGGCCAGCACCGAATATCCTGCGCCGACTCTCACCAATATCCGACGCATCTTCAACATGCGCCAAGCGCGGTCGAAGATGTCGTCGACGCTTCCCTCGTGATGAATCACGCGGGCATTGAGCTCGCGGAGCACGTCGCGCATCTCGCCCATTCGTGCTATCAGCTGCTCGTGCGAAATGAAATCTCCGTCGAAGCTCTGAACCGCAGCACACGCAAGCGTCACAGGAGTCACGGGAATTATCGCGGCGATTCTCTCGAGGACGGAATCCGAAAGTGTCTGAACCCGCGCCAGACGCTCGCCTCGATCGATTGTGAACAGGCCTCCCGTTTCCCGGTCCTGTTGTTCTAGCCACGGCGCCAATGCAAATGGGTCGCCGATGACGACCGCCGCACGTCCGTACCGCCGCCACCGTCTCGCCACGAGGCGCGCCATGTTCCACCACACATAGCGCAGCACCTCGCCAAGCTGCGCGCTCCGTGTGGGACGCCGCCGTCCTTCCCGCGCATCGAGCTCGCGCAGGAGCGAGCGGTCCTCCAGCACGCGGTCGTAGTTGATCGCCACTGGCACGATGTAGAGCCTCTTCCGCATCGCCGGTTCGCGCGCAACGCCGAGCACGTAGTCGAGGAGCCCGACCTTCGCTTTGCCGAGTTTTCCATCTCGGCTCAATCCGCCCTCGAGGAAGATGCCCTGCGTCACTCCGTTCCGCGTGATGAGCTGGACGTATCGCTCGAGCACGGTGTGATAGAGCTTCTCCCGATATTTTCGCCGGATGAAATACGCGCCGAACGATTTGAAGATATACTCGAGCGGAAAAGTCCGCGCCCATTCGCCGACGGCGTACGAGATCGCGACCTGCCCTGACAGCACGTACCCGACGAGCACATAGTCGGCGTTGGACCGGTGATTCATGAGGTAGATCACGATCGTATCACGCGGGAGGGCGTTCTGCGAAGTGCGCCCCGCGTACTCCGCCGATACCTTGTAGAAAAAGTTGAGCAGCACTCGGCTGACGACGAGGCCGATCTTGTAGTAGGTGAGAATGTTGAAGAAGGGAACGATCTCGTCGATGTACTCTTCGACCCGCTCCCACGCCTTGCTCTCGTCAATGCCGTTCTCGGCGGCGTGTTCCCGAACGGCCTGGGCGATCGCCTCGTCTGCGAGAAGCGTCTGACGTACGAATGGTTTCTTCGTCAGCATGAAGCGATCGATCCTCGAGCCCGAGCGATGAATGGCCCGCAGTGCGATCCCTGTGGCGCGCCAGCGCACAATGATGATTGTCGCCAGCGCGACGACGAGAATGGCTCCGAGAATCCAGAAGGCGGTCGTCATGTGGGGCGTTAAGATCCGTCGCGATGCCAATCACCGCAAATGCAAAAACGCGCCACCGGAAGATTCCGGCGGCGCGCTTTCAAATTCCGGCCCGCAACGCGGGCAGAGGACTTATGACGTTGGAACGCGATCGACGAACCAGACCACCGCCGGGACAGTGAACGCGGCCGTCTGCGGTGCGGAAGTTCCGGCAACGGAACGCGGGAAGTAATAGACCGAGAAAGCGGTACCCGCGCTGTTCACCGCTGCTGCAGGTAGCTGACCAGCCAATGGAGCCGCCGCCGTTGGTCCGGCCGCGGAGGCGTTAACCACTGCGGAGCCAGCGGTCGTAACACGAACAGCCGCATTGCCTGTTGCGCGCGATAGGTACCCCGAGGTTGTAAAGCCCGCGAGATTCGCGGCGGCGGCCGGTGGCGTCGCCGGATCGCCGGGGAGCGTAGTAACGTAGGCATCGATCGCCCCCGTGCTTGCGTTCACCGCACGGATCGCGATCTGCCCAGCCGCAACTGCCGGAGCGTCGTCGTTGATGACGATGAAGTGGACGTGCGTCGGAGTCTCGCGCGTCAGCAGAAGCGTGTAGCGGGAATTGGCGTTGAACGAGATTGTCGTGTCGACCATCCACGCCGAGGTGATCGCCGGGTTGTTGCTGTTCGGGAATACCCGAATCTGACGCGCCTTGGCTTCGATCGGTTGGTGCTCGCTTCCCTGGCGGAAGGTAAAGTTTTGAATGGCTTCAAAGGAGAAGTTTACCTGATCGATCATTCGGACATCGACGCCGCTCGAGTCCGCGAGGCCGTTGATGAACCGCACGCCGGCCAGAGGCGGAAGGGATGGATTGGTGACAGTGTCCTTGCCGCATGCGCTGAATGCGGCCGTGGCGATCACGAGCGTAGCGAGACGAGAAAGACGCATTAGCAATACTCCAGAAGAAAAGGCGAAAAGTTGGTCGACTCGAGACGAGCCGCTTACCTCAGATATCGATCACGAACCGTTCGGCGGAGGCGGATTTACCTGCCGCTCCGGTGACGAGCTTGAAAAGATGCTCCTGGTCAATGCGAAGGTCAGAAATGCCGCTGCTGCTGCTCCAACCACGAGCCACGTCCGGCCGCGTGAGAACTGACGCTCCTGTACGTTCTGCACCAGAGTCGTCCCGATCGTCAGGGGCTCCCCGGACCACTTGTTGCTTCCGCCGTTGAAGTAGCTCACCGAGTTCACTGAAACGACATACGAAGAATCGTTTCGCGAGGTGAGCGTCCCTTCGATCATCTCCGCGGACGGACCGACACTCTGCCCCAGAGCCAATCGACCCTGGTCGTTTAACGGAAGAACCAGAACCATGCCTGGCGTCGCTGCAGTCTGCACCGGAGTGTACGTGTAACAACCCGAAGCCACGCCCGTCAAAAACATCAGCAAACAACCGCCAGTAAAACGCTTCATCGACAAGGAGGTCGATCGCGCCTTTTCGGCGCGACCGACGACCTGTCCCTTAAACTCAAAGTGATTCATCACTACCCCTCGGGAAGGCGCGGGTATCAGAACCCGTACGTTCCCTTTGCCGCAACCGCGGTAGTCGTGTAACTCGGTTTGATGCGGGCGAACAGCTCCTGATAAGGAACCGGCCACTCCAGCGCCGTTCCCACAACGAGATCACCCCAACCGCGTGAATCGATGAACCATTGGCCGTAACCGATCATGTTCGTCTCGGTCCGCTTCTCCCACTTCATCGCCTCCATGATGTTGCCGCAGGCGGTGGTGTTGTAGTTGGGTGGCTGCGGAACGCGCGGTACACAGGCGGTGCCGCCGGGTACCTGGTCGGTCAGCGAGTTGATCACCGTCAGCGGTGCCAAGCCGGCGCGAACGCGTGACTTGTTGATCAGAGGAATCGCGGCGGCGAAGTTGCCCGCTCTGATGTAGCCCTCTGCCGCGAGCATGTCGTTCTCCACGAGCGCGAACAAGACGTAGGGACCGTTTTGGCCAGCCGCACGAATGCCCCAGTTGCGCCAGTTGTCATACCACGAGGTGCCCCACGGATCGGCGGGCACGTCGTCACCCGGCGGACGATTCCGGAAGTAAAGGATACTCCCGGCCGACGGCCCAGCCCTGCTCACTCCTGTAACTGCCGTTTGCGTCGCCCGATCAGCTCCTGCCGGGAATCTCTTGTCGGGTGTCTGAATCAGGAACGGCGTGCGAGATAACAGCGGCTGCTGAAGCCACGCATCGTAGGCCAACGACGTGTCAGCCATACCGAGAATGAACGGAGTCACCTGACTCCAACCGGTGGATGTCGCAAGCTGATTCACAACCGCTCCGCTCCAGCCCGTGGTGGCGTTCACCTGAATCACGAAGTCGGAGGTGATGCCGTTTGTGGCATCGGCGATGATGGAGGTCCAATCCTCGGTCGCCCGAGCGGCAGGCGTGCGCGCGAGACCGGCCCGGAACTTGGCTTTGTACGAGCGCGCTAGCCTGATGAAGTTGGCCTGGCTCGTAGCAGTTGTCTGAGACAGCCAATCGACCGGAATCGGGAAGCCGTTGGTTCCGGTAGTCGCGGCGGCGCTGCTGGCGGTGGCGATGGCCGAATCCAGGCTCTGGAGCGCGACGTCCATGACATCCGATGACTTTGACAACCCCGGGATCACGTCGGAAGGCACGGCCGCCGTGATGATGGCGGCAGAGTCATAGAACAGCGCGAGGTTGCCGAGCGCGTACCCGAGCGTAAAAAAGGCGAACGCTTTGGCGCGTGCATCACGCGCCGGCGAGCCGATGGTATTTCCGGCGGCGGCGAACCCATTCAGCGCAATTAAGGCGTTGGCCGCGCCACGCGCGTTTCGGCTGAGGAAGTCGAAATCGCGAAAGTTTCCGACGTTAACGGTGTTGCCGATCGAGTTGTCGATCGGGCTGCGCGGTATGGAGCCGCGCGTTCCCATGCCGAAATTTCCGAGCTGCGAAGAGCTCTCGAACGACATGGTGATGGTTTGAGAGAAGATGTCGTCCGCGCTGCCGAGCTGTCCATTGTACATCTGTTGGAACAGCCTGGACACGATCGTCTCGACATCCCGCGGTGACCCGAAAACGTGGGCGACGTCTGGCTGGTTCGGATTCGTCACCTTCAAGTCGTTACACCCCGCGACGAAAACCGACGTGCCGAGCACCGCAGCCGACATCAGTCTGACAGTAGTTCTGAAATTCATCCAAGACCTCACTGAAACTGGGAGGAAGAGTGGAGCGGACCCGAAGAGACGGATCCGCTCCACAACTGAATTGTTGTGCTAGAACGAAGTCGAAAGCTGGGCGGTGTACGTGCGCAGATTCGGGAAGCGATATCCTGCCACGGGAGTCAGCGCCGAGGAGTTGAGCGGTCCGGTTGTGTTTCCCGACTCCGGATCGAACCCTCTGTACTTGGTCCAGGTGTGCAGGTTGCGGCCGACGAAACCGAGCTTCCAATCACCGGTTCCAGCGAGCGCGCCGATACGGTAGTTCACGCTGAGCTCACGAAGCTTCACGTAACTCGCGTCCTCCACCGAGAACGTGCTCGGGCCGAGCGCGTCATACAGTCCGCCGACGCCGGCGTTGCCGCCTGGAGATGTCGATGCTCCGCGTCTCCAGTAGTAACCGATCGGTTTGGCGTTCTCGACGGTCTTACCGTTCTGATCGATCTCCGCGCTCTGTAGATCTCCCAGCGACCAATGGTAAGCGATGTTCCACAGCTTCTGGCCGCGGTACGCATCGAGCAGTCCGAACACATTGAAGCGCTTGTAATCGAGGGACTGCGAGAGACCCCAATGGTACTTCGGCAAGCCGTTACCGACCGGCACGAATGCAATGTTGTTTGTTGAATCGCGGAGCGTGATCGGCATGCCCCAGTTGGTTCTGTCGCCCCATGGACCTGTGCCGAGCGGCAGGTTAGTGCTCCAGAGATTGCGGGTGATTCCTTCATTCATCTGGTTGCCCTGGCCGACCCAGACTATGAAGCCCTGGTCGTTCGTTCTGAACGAGCTGTTCGCGGTGCCGCAATCTGCGCTGAATGGAGCCGGCAGTTGACTGCACTTTCTTACGTAATCGAATCCATAGATCGTGCCGATCTGCTCGCCGGTGCGGAACTTGAAGATGTCGAACGTGTTCGCCGGGCCTGGCGTGATGGTGCCGACGAACTCCGGCACATCCAGACGCTGGATGATCGAGTTTGTGCGGTCGTAAATCAGGCGCGTCGACCAGTTGAACGATTCGCGTGTGATGATCGGAACGTTCAGCGTGGCTTCGACGGTCTTGTTGCGGATTACACCGGCATTTAGCCACTGACTCTGGAAGCCGGTCGCCGTTGGCGCCTTCACAGGAAGGATCTGGCGGTCGATAGTCGCCTTCGCCCAGGAAAGATTCAAAGAGACGCGGTGGAAGAACTCGAGGTCCGTTCCCAGCTCTGTCTCCCGGTTGATCTCCGGCTTCAGTTCCTTGTTGCCAAGGAAGGCTGGATTAAGCGTTCCACCCGTGCCGATCGTGTAGGTCTCGTACTGCGCGTTGAAGCGCGGACGCTGACCGGTGGTTCCAGTGGACGCGCGTAGCTTGAACAGGCTGAGCGCGTCAGCGGCGGGCCACCACGGCTCGCGTGATGTGATCCACGCTGCCGATCCACGACCGAACGTCTGCCACCGGTTTCCTGCTCCGAACAGCGAGCTTCCGTCGCGGCGGACGAGGCCGCCGAGGATGTACCGGTCCTTGTACTCGAAATCAACTCCACTGAAGAAGCCCATGTCCCGGATTGTCTGTATTCCGGAAGCGATGCCGAAGTTCTGCGTCGCTGCGTCAGCGGTCTCCAGACCCGATACCACAATGCCAATGCCGCTCGCCGAGTCGGCCCGGAGTGTCTGATCAGAATAGACGTACCGTGAGGTGAATGTCGCATTGAGGTCATTGAACCACGTCCTGGTCGCGGATCCACTGAACGAGGTCGTGTAAGACTCATTGTCGAACCCGCCATTCTGAATGAAGCCGGATGACGTGCTCGGATCGGAGCTCGTCGTGCGCCAGCCTTTGTCGCGAAGCTGAAGGGAGTTTCCGGTCGAACGATCGTACCCGAAGTCGCCTTCCAGGTTTACCCAGTCGAGCGGTGTGTATCGAATCTGAGAGCCACCGACGAAGCGCGTGCCCCGATCGGTGCGGTGGTTGTACGCGGTGGAATAGAGCGGGTTGAAGTTCTGCGTGCCCTGCGATAGCGGATTATGCCGGATGACGATGCGACCGAGGTTGTCCAACGCGGTCATATCGGCCATCCAGGGGGCTCTCGTCAGGTTGAACCACGTTCCGGCGTTACCCGATGTTTCGTCGAAGTTGGAGCCGTGGTCGATCGAGGAGCTGTAGTAGGAATTGACGTTGGCGCTGATTCTGTCGCCGAAGCGCTGGTCGACATTCACGCGCGCCGAGTTGCGGGTGAAGCCTGGCAGGAACTTGACCGCGCCTTCCTGCACGAAGTTCGACAAGCTCGCGTAGACGCCGGTGTTGTTCACCTTACCGCGCATGTCGACGTTGGTGTTGCTGTATCGCGAGGGAGTCACGACCTGGCTAACCGGATCTCGCATCTGTGGCCACTGGGTGACCTGGAAGATGCTGACGAGATTGTTGAGCGACGGCGCGCTGGCAATCCCGAAGTCGCGCAGGAAGAGCTGCGGTGGCAGAGAAAAATCTTCGCCGTCGTTGTTGATTCGCTGAACTTCGTTGTCCCACTGGATGTAACGGGCGCACGGCGAGCCGCCGGCCACGTCTTTGCTGCAGAAATATTGTCCGGTGGGGTCCATCGCGAGGGTGGTGTGTTGGGCCAGCGGGAACGCACGCTCAATGTCGCTCGTGCCGGCTTCGGTGCGGACTCCGAAGCGCACCCCCGCAGGCGCGTTCTTCCCGCTCTTGGTCGTAATGTTGATGACGCCTGCACCCGCGCGCGCTCCGTACAAGGAGGCAGCGGCGGCGCCCTTCACAACCTCGACATCTTCGATGTCTGCCGGGTTGATCTCAGGGAGAGCTCCCTGAAGCGGTACTCCGTCGAGCAAATAGAGCGGTTCCTGGGTTCGTCCCGTAGCGTTGAGCGAAACGGGACCGCGCAGAACAATCGACGGCGCGGCACCGGGGCGCCCGCTCGCGTTCACGATCAGCGCCCCGGGGATCTTGCCCTGAAGCTGCGTAAGCGCGTTCGAACCGGCGACAGGCATATCCGATGTGTCGACGCGTGTGACAGTGAATGGCAGCTTGATTGCTTCCGTTGCTCTCGTCACGCCGGTGACAACGACGGCGCTCAGCTCGGTCAGGTCCTTTTTCAGGCTGAAGTCGACTGACTGCGAGCCAGCGCTGAGCGCAATGGGGCTGGAGCCCGGCTGGTATCCGATCGCGCGCGCCCTGAGAACGACGGGCTGCCCGCGAACTCTGCCCGCGGGAATGTTAATAGTGAATGCCCCCGACTGGTTCGTGGCGACCGAGATGTTGAGCTCGGTCACGAACACGTTGGCACCGGCCAGCGGCTGGCCCTGATCGGAGATCACGCGGCCAGTAATGACAGCCCCCTGACCTTGAGCAATCGCCGGCGCTACGAAAACCAGCGCAATGAGAGCTCCAACAAAAAGTCTCGTAGAACGTAATAGTTTCGTCATGCGTACCTCAGAAGGATTTCGAAGAGTCACGAAAGAGTCCGACGTCTTGGCACCGCGGGTATCGGTGCCGCCCAGCGAACGGGTGATGTTCCTCCTTTCCGGGAAGAGGGTGCGGGCAGCGTTGGGAACGGTATTCGATTTCAGGAGACCATTGAACTGCAAATGACGAAAAGGAGAAGGCCAGCTAGGACGGACGGGTATCCGAGCTAGCGATCTCCTTTACACAATTTTCGTGCGCCACCGTGAGGGCGCTTTTTTTTACGTCGCTGAAGCCTAAGAACTTGGCAGAACGTCGCAGCTGAGATACGGCGAAATCCGCTGCGCCAAAGTTATAGTGCGAGGGTGCGAACCGCGCAAGGGTTTCCTGTGTCTAAGTCCTAATCCGCCGGAGACTTGCTGCCCCGGAGAGTGATGGAGGAATGGCGCAGAATTGTGGGTCCGGAGCCACACATTTCGGCCCCGATGTTTCCTACCGCGCCCCCTGCCGGTTGACTGAAAACTCGAACGGTTGCTGAACGAACTGTCGCACCGCGTGGCCATTCTTGATCGCTGGTAAATAGCTGGCGCTCTCGAGCGCGACGCGCACCGCTTCGGTGAAGAGCGGCGCCGTCGACGAAACGATCCCAACAGTCCCCGACTCAACTCGTCCAACGGTGTCCACGACAAACTCGGCGATCACCAACCCCGGAACTCCTGCCGCAAAAAGTGGCGGAGGAAAGCTGAGTTGCAACAGTCTCGTCGTATCCAGAGTGGCCCTGCGATCGACCTGATCAGCGTTGAAGACGGATAGATGTGCTATCAGTGACTGGAGATCCACTGAAGGCGTGGGTGCGTAGGTGATCGGATCGGTGTCGGGTCCCCGTGACCAGATGAGGATCGTGCCGCAACTCGAGACGTCGCGCGTGTACATGTAACGCGCTGGGGCGGTGGTCGATCCCAGGTAAAGCTCGATGCCGTGAATGCTCGTCGGAGAGAAGCTGTCGAGATCGACCTCCCCCGACGGCATCGGCGTGCCATCGATCCAGACGAGTGGCCAGCAAGTGCGTCCACGTAATCTGATTCCGGTTATTCCGCCTCTTCCACGCACCGCGGTTACTCCGGGCACGTGTTGTAAGAGCTGTCCCAGCAGGCGCGTGTTCTCGCGGTCGATCTGATCGCGCGTGATGAAGTACCCGTTCGATTTTTTCTCCAGCCGTTCGTAGTAACCGGCCAGCCGCCCAGTGTAGTTCATTCGCGTCGGACGAACAACGACCGGCGGTAGCGTGGTCGCGAGAAGCTTGAGGCGTACCGCTACCATCGCATCGCCTCCCTCAGCGACCTGGACAGTCACTTGCGCGGGCGCGAATCCGAGCCGTCTGATGCTGAGCGTACGCGCGCCGTAAGGCACACCACCAAGGTGGAACACTCCCTGATCGTCGGTGAAGGCGCGCACCTGCGCGCCGTCGACGGTCACCTCGGTTCCGAGTAGTGGAGCTCCAGCCGTATCGGTCACCGTTCCGGTGATATTGCCCAACGCCTGTCCGTTCGCGCGTGCACCGAAGAGGACAAATGCGAACGCAAGGCACGCAGCGAACGCTACGCGCGCTCGTAGACCCGGCATCATCACAGGCTTGCGCATCCTGCCTCCCCGAGACCACCGCACTCTGACTCCCCGCAGCCGTCAATTCAGCGATCAGTCCGCGCAGGGGCAGTCGATGCCAAGGTATCAGTGGGGTCGACACCCGACAATAGCGAGTGGATCAGAGCATTCCGTCCCTTCCGCCAGCAACGCCGGCGACTGGGCGAAGCGCAGCCGCGATGTGGCGACCGCTTACAGCATGCGTTGCGGCGACCCCTCGGCAGCATTATGGTAGGCCCACGCTCCCGAAATCGGGAGCCCGCTCCCGTAAAGGCATCCCGGAGGCTCCTTTGCTTCGAAACATTCCCATCAACGTCGCGCGCTTCTCGATGATCCTCGCCATTGCCGCATGCGCGTCATCGGGTGCGGTAGGCGGAACGTCGCGCACTTCTCCGGACAGGATTACGCGCTCGGAGATCTACTCCTCGAACGCGACAAACGCCTACGAGTTGATAAATCGGCTTCGGCCAAACTGGCTCCGGCCTGGTTCAACAGGCTCGATCGGCGGAGGAGTGGTCCAGAGTCAAGCGATCCTCGTTTATCTCAACAGTCAGCGGCTGGAAGATCTCAACGCTCTCAAGACGATCAGCGCGGAAGGTCTGGAGTCCGCGCAGTGGATAGATGCGTCGAGAGTACAAACTGTATTGAATGAGGTTCCAAGCGGCCCAATCGCTGGGGCCATAGTGCTGAAGACACGTTGAGGCAACAGAGACGGGGTGCGGCGCCAGATTCGGCTGCACCCCGTCCCTACGACTGATTCTTCCTTCCGTTACTTACAGCCGTCCACCTTGTGCGTATCGAGGTGAAGAACGCAGCCGTAGTCGCCGAGTGAGATCGGGACATCCGCGGTTCCATTGAACGTCACGACGACGCGCCTGTGAACCGTAGTGGTTTCGACTTGTTTGCCGATCGAGACCACTGCGTAATCGACGACCCTTACCGCGCCACCCGAGAGCGGGTAGGGATGCGTCGCGCGCTCGTCGACAAATGTTACTGCCTTCAGCGTGTCCACCGAGAGTCCGGTGTATTTACGCGTCGACAGATCTTCCTTGTACGAAGTGGTGTCGGCGCTGCTGCCAAACCCGTTCCAGACGCGATTGGGTCCGAGAAAGCCGCTCACCGTAACATAGCGCAGCGAATGACTGGCGCTCGTGCGGTTGTCCTGCACTTCGGTGCCATCGCTTTGCACGCGATAGCGAATCGACTCCGTCGTGCCCTTGACGAATTTGTCCATCGCCTGGCCCGCCGCGTCGAGGAACTGATATGACTTCACGACTGACTTTCCTTCTACCGACTTGGCGCAGTTGTAGACCAGAGCATCAGCGTTGAAGCTGCACGACTCAGTATTGGACGGCGAGGGTGCCGGCGCTGGCTGCGGTTCTCCCGATGGAGGAGTCGATGCCGGCGGCTTGGGATCACTAGTGGATGGTGCGGGCTCGTCCTGCTTGACACACAGGTAGAGCTTTTTCTCATCCGAATACGTGCATTGGAGATGATCACCCGTGCCCGGCTGCTTCACACATAGATAGACCCCCGGCTGACTGCCCGCGGTACAATTAGGCTGTTCTGCCGGAGCAGTTGAAGGAGGTGTCGAGCTCGAGGTCTCACCATCGAACGACGGCGCGAACACGGCAAAGGATCCGACCGCCGCCGCCTGATTGGCGAGCAGGCTTTCCAGATCGGTTGCGATTGCATTCCCCGCGGCCGATGCAAGGTCCGACTTGATCGCCGAGCTGAGAGGGGCGCCCGAGGAATTGAGTTGCGAAGGCGCATCCGGACCCGCCGGGTTGTCCCCGCTGCAGGCGATTGCCAGGATCAGCACCCCCGCGAAGCTTATGAAACTGACAGAACGACTCTGCATAAGAGCTCCACTTCTTGGATTGACGGTTGAAAGACGTGGCGTGGAGACCACGCCGATGAGTCCCTCCAAGGCAGACGAAAGGCCAAAGCTCAGCAGTATCTATAACATATTGCCAAGCAATAGCTTAGCTGGAGACCCTCGTGGCTGAAGCCACGTGGCGAAGGCGGGATTCTGCCAAGCATGAGGCAGAACGCAAAGCACAAAGCGAATCGGGCGGCCCCAAACATTCACTGTTCGGACCGCCCGATTTGAAGATTCTTTATTCCGACAATGTCTCGAAGGCGTCGTGATCCGCGCCCGACCGTCCTTTGTCGAGTCTACCGGAAGCCGGTTTTCGCCGGCGGCACGGACGGCGGAGACGGTGGCGCCTTTGCCGCCGGCGTGGATTCCCGGCCGTTTTCGCGCGCGGCATCAACTTTGTCCCGACCACCTTCGGGTGGCTGCAACATCCCGCTGCCAGAAACTAGCTGCGCGGCGAGCACTGTCTGAATCACGCTCGTGATATTGCTCGTCGCCGATTGCGCGGCGCCCCCCTCCGCTGAATCACCAGAGATTGTCACCAGTCTCGCCCTCGACAACGCCTCAGCGATCATCGGAGCGATTTGCGGGATCATCTCGATCTGCCGGTACCGGAAATAACTCTCGCCTCCCGACTGGATCGCAGCGTTCACCTTCTGGATGCTCTCAGCGTTAGCCTGGGCAACCGTGGTGATGCGAATCGCTTCAGCCCGGGCTTGGGCTTCCGCGCCAATGCGAACCTTCTCGGCGTCTGCGCGCGCCTGCGCAATCTGCGTCGCCTCGAGCTCCGCCACCCGCTGAACGCCGAGCGCTGTCTGCTTCTTCGCCTCTGCTTCGGCGATAAGCGCCGCGTTGGATGCCTTCGTCTGCTCCAGCTCGCGCTGCTTGTCCGAGATTACGCGCTCGGCTTCGAGTTGCGCGTCCTTGGCGCGCCGTGCCTGTTGCGCAGTCACGATATCCGCGTTGGCCTGCGCTTCTGCCGCCGACTGTCTGCGCCGCGATTCGGCGACTTCCGACTGCACGACCTTGATGTTCAGCGAGTTGAATGTGAGGCCGAGGTCGGTGAGCTCCCTCGAGCACGCCTTCCTGATGATCACAGCGAGCGGATCGTCGTCGTCCTCCATTCCCTCGAGTGCAATCGGGGCCACGCGCGCAATCGGCGCCGGCTCGCTTGCGGCTAGAGCCGTGCTTTGACTGGAGCCCGGACCGAGAACGGGCGTCTGGCCTCCGGAATACAGCTGTGGAGCCGTCTTGGCGGAAAAGAGCTGGTCGTGCGTCAGCAAGTTGATCGCGCGACGCGCAGAGCTGGAGAGCAGATCGATGAGAATGTTCTCCTGGTCCGCCGCATCCTTGGAGAAGAAACGGTTCGCAGCAGTCTTGATCATCGTGTCGGTGTCGCCCACTGAGACGATCGCGCTCGCGAGAATTCGCACCTTGATCGGTTGAGGAGTGCCGTTGCGATCGAGGTCGGCGGTCTGGTCGGTGATGTCGAGATCGACGTTGATCGCCTTGCTCGAGAGCGTTGTACCGGTGGTGAGGAGCGGTACCTCCTTCGACTTCCCCGGCCCCCGGTAAATGATCGTACTGCCCTGCAGCCAGCTCACCATTCTGATCGTTCCCGCGTCCACGTTGCGAAGAAACGATGAAACGATGAGAGGAATTACTCCAAGCACGCCGACAAGGACGGCGGCGACGATGATCAGTGTTTCAGTCATGAGAGGTTGT
>DASWBG010000381.1:0-3751 GCA_036390715.1 Gemmatimonadaceae bacterium | reverse complement strand
CGCCGAATCGTTGTCGGTGTTCGATCGCGCGGTGGCCGACCTGAAATCAGCGGGAGCAATCGTGGAGTCGTTCGAACCGACGGTCACACGGGTCAACGTGCGGAATCTTTTCGCCGAGGCGGCGAAAGCGCGCGGGGACGTTCCAGTAAATCACAATTCGCCGGCGCCAACGGCGAACGCACTCTTCAGATACTTCGAGACACACGGGGGAGATGCGCGTCGTGACGTGGAGCGCGGCCTCGCTGCGTACCAGAAGTTCTACGATGTGCTGCCGAAGGAGTGGGCCGAAATGTCGAAGCTGATCACGCAGCCGTACGAGAGCGATCCCGCCAGCGTGTCCTTCGCCCGGTCGCGTGCGGCGGTGACCGCGCGGCTGGCGCACGAGTTTCACACCCAGCGCATCGAGGCGATGATTTATCCGACAATGCCCTTCCCCGCGCCTCGCGCCGTCGACCCATGGCCGGACATCCGCACCACACTTGGCTATGGAAACTGGCTGGGGCTGCCGGAAGTCTCAGTGCCGACTGGGTTAGGCGCCGACGGGATGCCCGCGGGAAACATCTCCTTCGTCGGGCTCCCGGGAAGTGATGCGCGGCTGCTTGCATTAGCTCATTCGTACGAGCGGCGGTCGAGGCGATTCGTCGCGCCGCCACAGCCAGCATGACGGACCGCCCTTTTTGGCGTCAGCCCGAGTGGGTGATCACGCTCGTTACCGTTGTCACCAGCGTTGCTGCACTCACCCTCGGCGCTTATACCGCGCAGCTGCAGCGGCGGCACGACAGTGCGTCGGCATGGCCGCACCTCGAGTTCGGGATAACCTTCGCCCAGCAGACCTCAGGCATGCAGGTAAGCAACTCGGGCGTTGGGCCAGCGATCGTGCAATCTGTTGCCGTCTCCGTCGACGGCCGCGCGGTCCGGTCGTGGCCCGAAGTATTCAAGCTCGTGCTCGATACTTCCCCACCAAGGTACAGCAGCAGCTCAGTGAGCGATCGCGTCATCCGCGCCGGCGAGACGGTCAACTGGTTTCAACTGCCCACCAATATTCTGCCGCCCGACATTCAAGCGCGGATCGCGCGTGTCGCAATCGAAGTCTGTTACGCGTCGGTGTATGACGAGCACTGGATTGTGACGGATGCCCATGCCGGTCAGCACTCAGTGTGGCGAAACGTCAAGCGGTGTCCTACTCCCAGCCGAAGCGATTTCTAGGAGGTCGAGAGTTCCATGCGCTACCACTCCCTCAAAACCGTCCTCGCCTCACTCCTGTTTCTCGCCTCACCGGAGCTGCACGCCCAGAGTCCCACACTGTCCGCGGCCGTCCACGCTTTTGTCGCCGTCGACTCTCCCATAGTCGCACTCACGCATGCCCGCGTCATTGACGGAACGGGTGCTCCGGCGCGTGTTGATCAAACTCTCATCATCCGCGATGGTCGTATCGCCGCACTCGGCGCTTCTCAGTCAGTCGCCGTACCCGCGGGCGCGCAAGTAATCGACCTTACAGGGAAATCCGTAATTCCGGGACTGGTGATGGTGCACGAGCACTTCTTCTACCCCACCGGCCCCGGCGTTTACGGGAACGTGGCCGAAAGCTTCACGCGTCTCTATCTCGCGGGTGGCGTGACATCAATGCGCACCGGCGGCAACATGAGCGGCTTCGGCGAGATCGGAATCAAGCGCGCCATCGACGCCGGAAAGAAGCCGGGACCCTGGATCGACGCGACTGCGCCATATCTCGAAGGTCCTGGACTCGGTCTAGATCAGGTGCACGAGCTCACGGGAGCTGACGACGCGCGGCGCATGGTGAATTTCTGGGCCGATGCCGGCGCCACGTCGTTCAAGGCCTACATGCACATCACGCGCGCCGAGCTCGGCGCGGCGATCGAGGAGGCACATAAGCGCGGAATGAAGGTGACCGGTCATCTCTGCTCCGTGACCTATCGTGAGGCGGCCGGCCTCGGAATCGATGACCTGGAACACGGATTCTTCGTGTCCACCGATTTCGTCGCGAACAAGAAGCCTGACGAGTGCCCGGGTCAGCTGGCGGGGATGACGGCGCTCAACGCGGTTGATCCGAATAGTGATGCCCTGCGATCACTGATCGCGGATCTCGTCAGGCGTCACGTGGCGCTCACGTCGACGCCCACTGTGTTCGAGACTTTCGTCCCGGGGCGGCCGCTGCCGCCGGGGTTGGACGTGCTCGAGCCACAGCTCCGCGCAGACTTCGAAAAACGTCGTGCGGCGACGGCGGCCAATACGACTTCGGTTTTTATTTCGCTGTTCGCAAAGGAACAGGCAATGGAGCTGGCTTTCGCGCGTGCAGGTGGACTGTTGCTCGTGGGTACGGATCCCACCGGTGGCGGCGGCGTCATCGCCGGCTACTCGAACCAGCGCGCGCTGGAGCTGCTCGTCGAGGGCGGTTTCACGCCGCTCGAGGCGATCCGCATCGGCACGTTGAATGGCGCGACATTTCTCGGGCGCGCCAATCGCGCGGGGTCGATCGCAGTCGGGAAGGACGCGGATCTCGTGGTCATCGCCGGGGATCCCGCGACGCGCATCGCCGATGTGAGAAACGTGCAGATCGTGTTCAAGCAGGGAATCGGGTACGACCCCGCGAAGCTGGTCGAATCGGTGAGGGGCAAGGTCGGTCTCTTCTAGTAACATGCAGTTAAGCAATGACCTTAGAAAATGGAGAATTGATTGTGCGTCGCTATTGCTTCCTCAGGCTGGTTTGCGTCGCGGGATTGGTCGCGATCGAGGCCAGCGCTCAGGCGCCCGCTTCGGAAAAGGGACTGAGCGTCAGCCCCGCACGTTCGCTGGTGATTCCTGGCGATTCATCGCGTGCTACCAGTGCTAGCGTCTCTGCTCGTATTCGGTCGCTGCTCGATACAGCGACGACTACGCTCGAGCGTCTCGAAATCCATCAGACTTCCCTGGCTCCCGGCGGCTCGCCTCACCCTCCGCACCGTCACCTTCACGACGAGCTAATGCTCGTCGAGCGCGGAACACTGGAGGTAACTCAGGAGCGCGGAACGCGCCGGGCCGGGCCGGGATCGCTGATATTCCAGTCGTCAAATGAGCTGCACGGCCTCAGGAATGTCGGTGCCGATACCGCCGTGTATTGGGTGATTGCAATTTACCCGCGAGATCTTGCCGATTCCTCGCGACGGCGCCGGTAACGCTGGTCCAATCGGTGAGTGGCGAGGGCGGCCTCTTCTAGCAGCGCGGAGCGACTCCATGGCACTGGACAGACGACGTTTTCTGCAGCTCTCGGCCGCCGGAGTCGTGGCAGGTCTCGCCGACTCCGCGTGCACGCGTGACACCGGCGAAGATGCCCAGGCGCTGGCGCATCCATCCATCCTTGAAATGTTGGGAGCCGACCGCACCCTGGAAATCGGGACGCACTATCGAGCGGCCGTTCCCGCGGAGAATACGGTTGTCGCGTTGCGCGATGCTATCTCCAGCTCCCAACGTGAATTTCCGTGGATTCGCCGCCGATCGATCGACGAACAGGTCCGCGATGATTTCGCTGCCGGCCGCACCGTTGTCATAAACGGGTGGGTTCTCTCGAGGACTGAGGCGCGGCAATGCGCGTTGTACTCGCTTTCCGTCTACATCTAGCGCCTTCGACATCGGATGCACACCGACGCCAGAACGCTGGAGAATGGAACCGTAATCCAGGGCGACCTGTGCATTGTCGGCGCGGGTGCCGCGGGAATCAGCATCGCACGGGAGTGGGCGAGCTCACGGCTGAACG
>DASWBG010000380.1:0-11242 GCA_036390715.1 Gemmatimonadaceae bacterium | reverse complement strand
CGATCCATCGACAGCCCGAGCCCTTCCACCCAGAAGCGCAGACTCTTCTCGAGATCGGCGCTCGGTATGACCGGAATGCAGGAGTCAACGAGCATCTATGCCTCCGTGCCGGCCAACGGACCCGCGCTTCAGCGGCGTGGCCAGCGACGCGAAATAGTAATGCAGTCGGACACAGGAACGCAGCGGGCCACTTCCGCTGCAAGCGCTGTTGCGTGGGTGGGGGCCGAACGGTCACCTCACGCTGTCGACATGTGTAAGCGTCCCGTGGTCGTCGGGCAGATCGGCGACCTGCGTGGCCGCGACGCCGGATCGTAAGGCACTTGCCGACACCGAACGCAGCGGGGTTATGTCCCGTTGCAAACGCTAGCGCCTGCCCACGGCGAGCCAAGGCATGCCGCGGTAGGAACCTGCCACCACCCAAGCGCCGGTCGTCACCGCCGAAGAGATGACGAACTCGCTCCATTGGAAGGCGTTAGGGCCTGCCGCCACTATGGGTACCCACACAAGCAGCGTGAACATGCCCAGCTGCAACGCCGAGAGTAGGGCCGCCAGACGTGCATACATACCGATGAGCACCGCCACGCCCGCCGCGAGGAAAGCACAGCCGGTGAAGAACGCCCAGGCCACGTGCGATGGCAGCCAGCCAGGTACCAGCGCGGCGGTCTCTTTGAGGTAGTTGAAATGGGCCAGGCCGAATGGGATCAATGCCAGACCGTAGAGCACTCTCGCGATGCGCAGACCCTTGTCGCCGGTGGCGAAACCCAGGCGCTGCCCGCTCCGGTCGACGGCCGAGGCGTACAGAACCCAGGCGCCCGCCACGATCACCGCGGTTTCACCGCAGCCTGACCAGGTATCTTGCGCAGTCGGAGCAACGAAGATACGGGATACTCTAAACAGCAGCAGCCAGGCCAGCAGATAGGTGAGCAGCACGCGAGAAGCGAAGGCGGCTGTGCGCTGCCAGAGTAGACCTATGCCACACAACAGAGAGATGACGGCGCAGAGATAGGCCAGTACCTCGCGCGCGGGCACACCTTTGGGTACGGGCTGCCATACCGGGGCGAAATCGCCTTTGGTCAGGCCCAGGATTCCGAGGGCGATCATGGTCGCCGCAAAGGCCGCTTGACCCAGGCTTGCGATGCGCATCGCCCTTCCTCAGATGGTATTCCTGTTCGTCGATCGGCATATTTGAACTGGGGCCTGACGGCATCTGAGCTCAGCGCGTGGCCCTGGGCTGGAAAGTGCCCGCAGATGCGACACCTGCGGATCGCGGGTTTGAGCTGCCCGAGATTGCGGCGGGTGCGGCTGATCATTTCCGCTTGTTCGAGCGCCGGTTCTGTCTTACTTTGAATCTTACGATTCGTTCAATAAGGTCGTAGGGGATCGGTTCGTCGAGCGGGAACTTCAGATTGCCTTTTTGTCCCGCGTACGGCTTTGCTGCCTTCTCGATGCGTGCGTCTCCCTTCACGGGCGGATAGAAGCCGATGTGCTTCTTGAATGCGGCGAAATGAACGAGCGTGCCGCCGAGCTTGAACGTAGGAATGCCGTAACTGATCGTCTCGACTGCGTCGGGCGCAGCCTTTCTCACGATTGATCGGATCCTACGCAGGATTGGGCGAACGCGATCGGCACTCGCGGCAATGTATTCATCGATGCTTGTTGCGCGCATCGGTATCCTCCTAACAGAATGCGCTGTGTGTTCTGCGTCCGTCCGTGCTCACCCACAGGAGCGGGATCTTCCTGCGGGGAGAACCTACGCCCGAGCGGCCACGGCTGCCCTGCGGCTCTTCCACCAGCGCGCGATCCTGAACCGCAGCAGATCGGCCCGGTCTTCAGGGTGAATCGGTAAAGCCAGGTCGAGCAGAAGATAGAGGATCACCCCTGCGCCTTTGAAGAAGATCAAACCGACGAACGCCATCCGCCAGATCCACACCGGGACCCGGGTCGCTTCCGCGAGTCCCTGACAGATCCCGGAGAGCTGGCGACCGCGAAGCCGTTTGAAGAGGCGGCCCGGGCCGCCGGCATCGATGCCGGCCGTCATCGCCACAAGAATGAGCGGTCCCGTGAAGAGAATCATGAGCATGCTCCAGACGGTATACCGGTGGTCGACGTGCATCGCGGTCGCGGTCAAATACCAGGAGGCGACGCCAACGACGACGAAGACGATCGCCAGACCGGCACGCAGCAGACGGCGACGGCGGACAGCGGCGATCACCTCCTCAGTCATCGCCTGCGAAAGCGCCACCGGAGCAGCGGGACCCGGCTGCTCGTCATGAGTGAGATCGAGAAGGTCGCCGAGCAATTGCGCGCGCCGGAGCGTTTCGCCGCATTCGCTGCAATGCCTGACGTGCTCGATGAGGTCGGGCGGCAACTCCCCTCCATCGGTCAGGTAGCGAGTCAGCTGCTCAGCAGAGCGGGAACACGATGCCTTCGTCATGAATGACTCCTTGCGAGATCGACTCTCAGCCGTGAGATTGCTGTATGAAGCCGGCTCTTGACGGTGCCGACGGGGATGCCCATCGCGGCGGCAATCTCCTTCTCTGACAATTCCTCGAAGTAGCGTAGAAGAACCGCGTCCGCGAGCCGCGGCGGGAGTGTGGCGATGAGGCTTCGAACGATGCCCGCCCGCTCTGCTGTTTCCAGAGTCGTATGCGCCGATGCGGCGGCGGACGCAGAGGTGGTGACGTTTTCGAGCGGCTCCTGCCTGCGCGCGTCTTCGGCCGACCGCGCCGCGCGTGTCCGAAAGCGGTTCATCGCGATCGTGAACAACCAGCCGGAAAAGGCGCGCATCGGGTCGTAACGCGCGGCGCTGCGAATCACCCGGATCCAGGTTTCCTGCAGGAGGTCGTCGAGGTCATCCGGCCGAGCGCCGGCGTGCAGCAAGACCCGGCGGAGCGGAGCGCCATATCGCTGGATCAGCAAGGCCGCCCCTTCGGGATCACCCGCAAGCATGCGGACGATCAGCTGCTGGTCAGATGTCTGCGACTCGGTCACTCCCCGTTATACCCGCGCCGTGGGTGGAAGGTTCACCGCGGAACAACTTCGTCAGCGCAAGCCGCGGAACGGCGAGAGAACATCGCCCAGCGCGTGAGCCAGGCCGAAGTCCGCTCCAGCGACTGGATCAGACTCCCGCGGCCGGCATTGAAGGCGCTACCCGTTGGCGACATCGCTGTTCTTGCGGAACCAGATGAGTTCGATGAGAGCGCCGTTGTCAACGATCATGGCTGCTCGGACGCCTTCGGACGGAGACCCCGGAGGATCGATCACCTTTTGACCCTCGAGCGCCGCCTCGAGGTCGTCGACTTCGAACGCCACATGAGGCACGGTCTTGATGAGCTCGTGGAGGGGGCTGGACTTCTCGAATCGCATCCATTCCACGCCGTACGGACTGGTGCTGAAGCCGGACACGTAGAGGCCAAACTGTGCGAGGTGAGTCTCGCCTGGGTGCTCCACGTCGGTCGGGATGCCCATATGGTGGTAGCGCCAGCCGCGTTTCGCGATTGCCGCCGGGGGCTCGTGACTGAGCCGGCGCTCCGCGGGTGAGCTTTCGGGGCCAGGAACTGCTGCGTCGGTCATTGATGCCTCGAGGGTTGATCTGTGCGAGCGCGATGCTCGGGCGTCTAACGTTCAAAGCTGAGCGGCTTCGGCCCGCTCAGCGCTCGTGCAAGATAGCCTACCAGCGCGGCAGGCCCAAGTCCGCTAAGCCCAACGCTTGTCAGCCGGCTCGGCGATGACCTCGGCACCTAGTGAAAAGGTCTCACAGTAGTACTCGTCGAGTTTGTCCACGATCAGCCGCACGAACCATGAGTGATTTCCAGTTTCGGCTGCTGCCCTCTCGCAGTGCTCGGCCTCTTGGCGGCAACGAATACAGACGAGCATCATCGATCACGTATTCGGCCCGCGTGAGCTTCGAGAGACCTCGCCGCAGTTCCTGCGGCGTGAGCACGGCGTGGTTGATCGTGTCGCCAGGAGCGCTAGATAGCAAGAACAACGTGCAACAGAAGGTCGGCGGAGAAGTGTGAAAGCATGGCGGATTCAAGTCCACGCGTGTAGTAAAGGTAACCAAAACCAATCCCCAGGAGCCCGTTCAGCACGACGGCGCGAACAATAATCAGCGGAGTGAGCGGCACGATGGTGGACGTCATGGGTAGGTGACCTAAACCGAACAGGACGGCCGCAAGAATGTTGGCGACCCAAAGGACCGGAACACTTGGACGGCCGTCCGGCCTGCGGTGAAGGAAACGTCCTAGCCACGCTAACAAACTGAGTGCAAACAGGCGCAATTGAATTTCTTCATCGATGCCGCCGTAGAAGGAAGCCAGCAGTCCCTTCCAAGCCGGTGGCTGGATCCAGAGGCTCAGGGCGGATGCAGAAGTGGGACTCTCATGCCGGATGGCAGGCTGAAATACCGCCAGCTCCAGAGCAAGAAGCAACAATGTGCCGAGAAGTCCAACAAGAGTGCTGGGAAGAAATATGGAACTCAGCTTGGAGCGAATGCCCTGTCCGTCTAGCCATGCCTCCAAGATCGGGACGGAAAAACCGATTCGGTTCGCAAAAAACAGCCCTGCCAGCGTCATGACGCCAAGAAGGATTGCGCCTTGCGCAACCTGCAACGGCAGCAGTAGGCGCAAAGGCGGTAGTTTGGAAGAGAGACTGGCTGGAATCATAGCCAGTCCGTACGGCAAAACCAGGATGATCCCGATGACAGAGGCACTCCAAAGAAGAAAGAAAAGTCGCCAATTCATTCTCCGCGTTGTGGGAGTTGATGCTCCAGTTGGCTGATCGTCCTTCATGATGGGACCCTCATTGAACAACGTCCCTTGTCCCCTGAATGATCAAGATGGGCATTGTCAATTTGCGAATCTCGGCGGCCGGGTCGTACCGGAACCAGGAGATCAGTACGCCTGCACGCTTGGGCGGAGCACTGCGACGGGCGAGACCGTTGTCATGACATCTCCTCTTTGTCCCGCGGACGCCGATAGATCGCGAATGAGTACACGACCGTGACGACGGCCACGACGATCAAGGTCGTAATGAGCAACGCCTCCATCGCGCGGCCACGGAAAAACGGACCGGCTGCCATGAGAAGCGCTCCGCACATCACGAACAGGATGCCGCCGAGGCGGTGGGTACGGAACCAGACGTCTTCATCGGCGAGCGTCCACGGAGTCCGGATCCCTACGAAGAAGTTTCGCCGCATCTTGGGCAGATAGTTCCCGATCACGATGAAGAGCGCACCCAGGAGAATGGGGACGAAGGTCGCGATCGATCGTGCCATGTTCAGCGCGGCGAGCAGAATGTACACGTGGAGGCCGAGGAGAAAGAGAAGTACCGCGGTGACGATGGCGGTGTATGGGCGCGACTTCCGCTCGATGTCGAAGCCGCTCGGCGAGATTTCAGCAAGCGCCGCAAACACGCCGCCGAGGATCAACATGATCCCAGGCAGAAGAAAGGCGCCGACCGCGCGAGAGACGTAGTTGTTGATTTGCCCCGCTGCGTTCCAGTGAATCGGGACCGTTGCGGGCAATCGGGAGTAGACGGCGAGCGACAGAGCGACGGCGACAACGACCAGGGCGATGACGGCGAGTTTCATGACCGTTTCCTTCTGTCCGGACCGAAGAGCTCCATCAGCGTGGCCATCGTCTGCTCGAAAACGCTCGTGTTGAGTGAGTAGACCTGGAACTGTCCGCGGCGTTCGCAGCGGACGAGGCCTGCCTGCTTGAGGATGTTGAAGTGATGCGAGAGCGACCCTTTGGTCATCACGAAGGCCTCCGCGACCTCTCCGGCGGGCATGGGCCGTTTGCGCAGCAGGCGCAGGATCTCGCGGCGGGTGGGATCGGAGAGGGCTTTGAAGACGATCTGGCTGGACATTTCGATAATTTGAAGAATATCAAACTATCGACCTTCTGGCAAGCGCCGGCAACCTAGCGTCAGCTCATCCAGCTGGCGCCGCCCGGGTACCGGGCGCCGCCCTCGTAAGACGCCGCGGGCCTCGCACGCTCGCGTTCCGGCGTCGCGAAGTCGAAAAACACACGGAACAGGTTACCGTCGGGATCTGCGGCGCTCAGAATGCGGTGCGAACCAGTACGGCGCTTTACCCGGAAGGCAAGGGCTTTTGCCTTCGCGACTGCTTCGTGGCGGGAGGACGCGTATGCGAGAACGCCAGGGAGTTCTGGAACTTCGCGGAGCCAGCGGCCATCGGCTTCGCGTTCAATGTCGACCGTGAAATCACTCATGCAGAGATCGTAAACGCGTTTCGACCGATCGCGAAAATCCCGGTCCGCCCAAAACGCCTGAATTAAGCCGACCCGCGAAGCGGGTTCGGCTTGAATGAATTGTTAGGCCGCACTTGCCGCGCCATTTCAGTGCTGCCCTTAGGACTGCGGGTCGAACCCGAAGACGCGCAGTTCTTGGTCGCAGCGGCAGGCCTTGGCGATGCGCGTCGCCCACGCGATGGCCTCATCGCGCGTAGGCAGTTCCAACACGGTGAAGCCGCCGTCGAGCGTGGGCGCCCAAGGATAGCCGCCCATTGCAACCGCGCCGTCAGCAGAGACGAGTATGGGCGGTACGTCTTCGTCGATTCCGCCGCCGAAGATGTAAACACCGGCGGCTTTCGCCTCATCAATCACAGCGTGTGCGTCGCGGCCTACCGCTCCCCATTCGCCATCGGGCACAACCATCGCCGCGCTTGGAAAAGAGATCAGGTACTTGGCCATGGTGCTCCTTCTGGGAATTGATGGCGGTCGTGAAGCCTGTGTGCGGCCTAACGCAATGCCGCTCAACCGCGAGCGGCGCACTCGATGCTCACTCTACCTCGACCCGCCCGCCGCTCGTCGGCTGCAGCAGCTTGTCAGGCCGCCAGTGAGCTAATGCCACGAATCAATACTCGTCTGGGCCGGTTAGCGCCTGCGCGGCCCTCGCGCGGCAGAATACCAAAACCTGCAAGTTACTTACGGCCCTGGAACGCAACGGGCCGCGTCAGGTTCAGCGGCCGAGTTAGTTAGACGGCGCTTCGCCTGTCTCTCCCGAAAGCGTTACCTTCTGCGATTTGGCTTCGACTTCAACATGCATAGGGCCGGATGCGGCTCCAGCAACACACAGTGCCAGCAGCGGAGGAAGTAACGTACGGTTCGCTGAACTAGCAATCCAGAAAGCAGGATGAGGATCGTGAAGATAGAAGTAGACGATCGCTGCCGCGTTCAGTGCGCCAACCAGCAACGGGACCATCGCACGACGGCGGTTCGGTCCAATTGCGATCATGGCCAGGGGAGCGAGCCACGGAAGCCAGAGCGCATCGAAGCGCGCATGTCCCACGAGGAGAATGATAGTTTCGGGAAGTGCTGAAAGATACAGACCTTTTCCTCCAATGCGATAGGCGTCAAGGAGGTCGTGCTTCCAAACGAATACGATCCATGCGCCGAGAACGACCACCGAGGGCAGGACCATGCCCGCAATCGACCGGGCACCTCTTCGGAGAAATATCAGAGTGACAATGACTGCTACAAGAAACGAAGCACCTTCGACCTTGGTCAGCACACCTCCCGCGAGGCCTACTGAGACCAGGATGATCTGTGACCGCCCATCCTGAAGGAACGTCAATGCGGCGAGCGTCAGTGTCTCGAAGAGCAACAGCAGCGGGTCAGCACCACCTGCCACGAAGTTCAGGCCGAACGCATAGGTCAGGACCGCGGCGGCGAGAAGCGTTCCGGTCGCGTCGCGGCTCGAGGCGCGAATAATTGCGACGATCGCCGCCAAGCAAAGGATCGACGCGAAGACGGCGGCGAACCATGCGAAGTGAATACTGATGATGTTCGTCCATGCGTAGATTAGCGGCATCAGCGGTGGATAGTCGGAGTGCATCAGGTAGTAATCAGGATTGCGGAGAAACGCGACATCGATGCTACGTGCTCGAACGAACGCGACCGCTTTGGGGACCCAGAAAAAATTCATGTCACCTGATGTCATGCGAGCGGACAACGCGCCGTACGAAGCGAGCAACAGCAGGCCGCACGTAAGCAATGCGGAGAGACCGGTTTCAGGGTGCACCGTCCCGCTGGTTGATGCAGCACGAACCCACACAACACTGCACAAGCAGATGGCGCCGAAGATCGGGAGGATGTGCGCCAGCGACCATGTAAGACCTGCCAGTGACATGATTGACATTACCAGTGCGACGGTGAGCGCCCCGGCAGCGGCGGCAGCTGCGAGGCGACCGTCAAGCGACATCCGCCGGACTTCTCGGAGCCGTACGACGCTAAAGCCAATCGCGGGTAGAGTCAGATAGGCGACGAGCCCCAAAACTTCTCTCACGGCACACGCTCGTACAGCGCTCCTTCAGGGAAGTCAGCGCGTTTGCGATACCGCGCGTGAAGAAGAGGTTCGCGGAGCGCTATTACATACTCAGGCAGATCGTTTTCATCCCCCGTGAGCCTCGGCGCCACGACGCGATGGAGCGGCAGGTTGCCGACTCCGGTCAAAAAGATCGTGGCTTCGTAGTTGGGTGCCTGCGACGGCTTTACGAGAGTGACGGTCGCACCGCGGGGTATGAAGCGTCGCGCACGTATGCATAGAATCACGGCATCGCGCGTACTGTTTTCGCCCACCCACGTATGGGACTCCACGGTCGTCGGTAATTCCAATGGCGCGCCTCGATGGATGAACTCTTTTAGGAGTAGGAAGGCGAGCACGACCGCGACGAGAGATGACAGGGCGTGGCGCGCTAAGTCTCGCCAGCGCATTACTGTCGCGCCCTCCGTTCCCGTGTCCAAGAAGTCCTCAACTAAGCAGCGTGCGCGCGCGACTCGCTGTTGTGCGCCGCTTTACGCGCCCTCGTCCGTCTAACGGATCAGCGCTCACCGGCGTGGACCCGCACGCCGAATAGTATCGCTCTTGGGACTCTCGCGGCGCGGGTCCACATCCAGTGGAGCGCAGAGTTGGGCGGCCGATCACGCGCTAGAGCAATCTCCGAGTCGTGATCTTTGCGACCAGTGTTTGCTCGCCGCGCATCAGCTCTACGTGATACGTCTTGCTCGGCACCTTGAACAAAGCCCTAAGTTGATCGAGCGTGTAGGATGCGACTGGCCGACCGTCAACTCGCAGGAGAACATCACCTTGCGTTACACCAGCCTCGGCAGCCGGCGAGCCATCGAGGACAAGGAATACCTTGCGACCATCGAGGTTGGCTCCTGCAGCAATGATGAACCAGCCAGCCATGTCCAGATCGAACGAAGTGCCGAAGGTGGCGTTCCTCACAAGGTGCAAGACGTTTCGCGAGTAGTCGAACGTGACAGTAAATCGGCGCAGCGTTTCGGCGCTGATCTGACCTGCTCGATCGACGGCATCTTCTACAACGCTAGCGATAGGTGCCGACACAGTGAGACCGCTCATTTCAAGCGCAACGACTCGTATCAACACCGCTTGTGTCTCGCCGCCGATACTGCGGCCGCGAGCCGCAAGTACGTCGGCGCCAACGAGTGGGATGTTGCTCGCAACGGCAAACGGCGTGTTGAGGTTTAAGGCGTCCATCGAACCGGTGTCGATTTCAAAACGCCCCGTCACACGACGACCATCGCGCGTCACAACAGTCGCAGCGACGTACGGTTGACGCAGAACGGTGTCGATCGGGAGCGAAATTGCGTGATCAGGTCGCTGAAAGGACGCCACATCGAAGAGTGTCAGCGTGTGTTGTTCGTAATCAACCTCGATGACATTTGATCTGAAGAAGTCATAACCGAGGATGCCATCTGGCGCGCGACCAAAAAACGGCCCGAACGGCGACAGATCGAGTGCAGAGATCGCTGCGTTCTCGACGACACGCCCTGCTACGCTCAGCTCCGCGCCCATGACGGTCGCCCGCTCGACGCTCCCGCCAGGTGCGTTGATGTTCTGCCGCTCGCCAACGGAAAGCCCCAGAGTCGACACAAGAGCGCGATCGATGGCACAGTTTTGGAAGCCGGAGTCAAGTTCGAACCAGAACGGGCCCTTTCCGTTGATCGTCGTTGGAACGAATACGATGCCGCCTTGTACCTGAACAGGAATACGCGCCAACGATGCCGCTCGGTGTGGGGCGCTGGAAGTGCAGCTCACCGTGACGGTGAGAAACAACGCTAGGCGTGTCGCAATTGGTCGGCTCATGCAAGGTTCTCCCACCTGTCCTCCCCGCGGCAGCTCCTCTTCGCGAGCTGGATCGTACCCTCTACGATCTTGGATGACCGGCGGTTAACAGGTGCCGCCCAACGTCCCTGCGTTTCAGCGGCGAGGTGCCTCCGCGTGCCGAAGCGAGGACGCGAGAATCTTACGCTGAACGAGAGCGAAGCGCCGAGCCAACGAACGGCACCGAGTCTGCTACAAGCGCGAGTTGGGCGACCGCCTACTTCTCCCAGCTGACCTCATGGACACTGTGGTCAAGTAGACCAACAACGGAGTCACCGAGAAGCAACCAAGCGACTCGTTCCCGCCCAGTTTCGTCCGCAAAAGAACGCGCCGAACGGTCTGTCTCGTGAATGCGCTCAACGGGAACGGCGAAATCGAATGAACGGTCAACAAGAATTTCTCAATACGATAGCCACCAGCTTCGGCCCAGGTACTGACGATGTGGCGAGCGCGCAGAATGTGACGAACGATCCAGATCGGACCAATTACCAGAGCGGCCGCCGCGAGAAGAATGTCGAACATTCGGTCGCCCAACGTTTGAAGCTCACCGGCGCGAACGGCGACGCGAAAAAGTATAGCTCTCGGAGCACAGCAGCGCGCCGGTTCGCGTGCCGTGCAGCGCGAGTTGGGCACGGGCCTAGCCGAGCATCAGCGTGATGGTCTCTCGCGTCTCCTCGCTGAAGGTCGCAAGCTCTTCAGGAGTAATGAGCTGCCGTTTCACCGACAAGGCAATCTGCATGAGCGCCTTCGACCGACTGAAGTAGTCGAAGACTTCCGCGAGTTCCTTGTCCTTTTTCTTCAGATATTGATAAAGCTTCAGGTACCGTTCGTGGGGCGTTCCCTCGCCCTTTGCATACTTCGTCGCTCCCCGAAGTGTTCGGTCGCAGAATCGGTTCAGCGCGATCTCGAAGAGAGGCTTCCAGACCTTCCAGTCTTTTTCCGGTATCTGATGGTACATCGTTGTGGAGCCGCCCAACGCGCGCGATGCCCCCGGCGTGCCGAAGTTAGGACGGGCGAATTTTACGCTGAACGAGGCGCAGAAGCGCCGTGCCAGCGAACGGCGCCGCGTCCTCTGTTAACGCGGGTTGGGCGG
>DASWBG010000379.1:0-11343 GCA_036390715.1 Gemmatimonadaceae bacterium | reverse complement strand
GGTGCAACGCGAGGCGCTGCCGTTCCTTCGCATCATGTTCGTGTTCAGCGGCGGGATGCTCGTCTTCTTCATGCTCGGCGGCGCGCTTCGATCCGCCGGCGACGCGCGGACGCCGATGATACTCGGCATCACTCTCACCGTGCTGAATCTCGTGTTGAACATCATCCTTATCCGCGGACTCGGGCCCATTCCCGCGTTCGGGACGAAGGGTGCCGCGATGGGAACGTGTATCGCGTCGGGAATCCTCGCTGTGTACGCCGTCGTGAAACTGTGGAATGGCGGATGGGTCGTGACGTTCCCGCGCGGGCGCGAGCTACGTCCGGACTGGGAGATCATCCGCGCCTTGTTCCGGTTCGGACTTCCGGCCGGATTCCAGGGAATCGCGATGAACATCGGCGGCGTGTTCATGCTGGCGTTCATCGGATCGCTGGCGCAGAGTGCCGCGGCGCAGGCGGCGTTCGCTGTGTGCTACTCGCAGCTCTTCTCGCTCGTCACGTGGACGTCGGTCGGACTCATGGGCGCTTCCGCGGCCATCGCCGGTCAGAACCTCGGCGCGGGGAAGCCGGATCGCACGGCCGCCGCGGTGCGCCTCGCCGCTGGTATCGGTGTATCGAGCGCGGCGATCCTGGGTACGTTGTACCTGCTCATCCCGCGTCAGCTGCTGGCGATATTCGGGATGCACGATCCGGTCGTGGTCGGGATCGGCGTGCAGCTCCTGCACGTGCTCAGTTTGTCGGGCCTCTTTATCTCCGCCGCGCTGGCGTACACCGGCGGACTCCAAGGAACGGGTGACACCAAGAGCCCGCTTTACATCTCGATCATCTCACAGGTGCTGCTGCCTCTCAGCATCTGCTTCGTGATCCAGAGGACTGGAACGTTGCAGCCGAGTCACATCTGGATTGCGATCCTCACCGGCCACGCGACGCGTTTCGCGCTCAGCGCGTGGCGATTCAATCAGGGACGCTGGCGTAACATCGCGGTCGATATCGGTGGGGCCGCGTAGCGTCCCGCCGATCTCAGCCACTTCCATCGAGCTTTACGGATTTCTCCGCCACTCTGGTTCGAATCCATCAGCCGTGAGCTTTACCTGCACGCCGGTGCTTAGCGTCACCACGTAGATCGGGTTCGTTCCTTGATTCGTAGGTGAGACATATACAAGGCGCGAATCATCCGGCGACCACTTCGCCGCTTCGCCGCCCGACGCATTCGACAGCGTGTTGGTAGTCAGATCGAGAATCGACGGCTGCAAGCTGTTGTCGGGGCGCGGGACTGAGAGCGCGAGTCTGTCGGGTGCCGTCCGCGACCAGCTCAGGCCAAACACGCCGCGCTTGAACTCTCGTACAAACGTAGCAGTCTTCGTCGCAACGTCGATTACGAACAGGGAGTCAACCATCACGGCAACGGACCGCTGGATGAGCGCGATCTTCGTTGCCTGCGGGTTCCAGGCAATCCAGATCATCCGGTTGTTAGGGGGACCCAGGTAGATCTGCGTTTCGACATACGGACTCACCGATGAGGCGGGCGCGAGATACACACCGACCTGGTCTCCCATGTTGACCGGACTCTCGCTGTAGGCGACCTGTGGATTGCTGGCATCAGGCGACCAGGCGATGTCGAAGCAGAGATGCGTGATCGGTAGCGTCACCGGCGCGCTGGCCTGCGGGACTCCATTGACGATTGAGACGTCGACGCGACTGATATCGTAGGTACCGACGTGATACGCGATGCTATGACCGTCCGGAGACCACGCCGGGTGAGGAGCGTAGCCACTCGCTGCGATGACGGTCTGGTTCGTACCATCGGCATTCATCACCCCGAGTCCGTAAGTCACAGTGGATCCTTTAGTGGTCCGGGAGCCGTAAGCGATCGCAGGATCTGCGGGCGGAGGTACGTTCACCGTAAACAGTTCGGATCCGATCCCTTTTTTACCTGACCCATCGAGAACGGCAACGTCGTATGTGACTGTCGGTGCGTCGGGCGCAATCGTGACGTTGGCCACCAACTGAGTGGATTTAACATACCGGGTGCTGTTGACGTGGACTCGCGGGTCCACGACACCGTTTAGCGGAAAGGTCGCCGTTGCCCCTGAATCGAAACCGGAGCCGTTGACGGTGACGTCCAACGTCATCGCCTGGAAGCCATCCGACGGAATTGTCCCGGAAACGCTCACCGACGATGTCGATGCGGCGCGAGCCGACGACGCACTGGTTACTGTAGGTCCCGTTCGTCCTGCGTCCGTAGGATCCGAGCAGCCACCAATGAAGGCTGCCGCGGCGAGCGCTGACGCTTTGATGGCCAGACAAGCGCGGGACATGAGCGGGTCTCCCGAATAGGGTTCAACCCCTGTTATACGGACAAACCGGCCGGATTTGCGGCGCCAATTATCCGGTTGGAAGTCCGTGCCTAGGACATATACATTCTTGCCGGAATCCTCAAGGTGTAGCAGATGGGTGCGGCGGCTCCGTTCGAGCTAAGTCAGCTTCTGCGCGCTGTGGATTCTTCCAGCCAGCAGGCCGCCTGGGAGGATCTCATCGCGCGTCACACGCGACTGTTGCTAGCGGTATCCCGCTCCTTCAACGGTGGCCACGACGAGGCCATGGAACGCTACACGTACATCCTCGATAAGCTGCGCGAGGATGACTTCCGGCGGCTCAGAACGTTCGACGAAACCTCCGGCGCTCGTTTTTCCACCTGGCTCACCGTCACGGCACGGCGCCTCTGCCTCGATCATCTGCGCGCGCTGTATGGCCGGCAACGCGAGTCTGCTCAGCCAAACAGGATCTATCCTTTGCGCAGCATTCGACGCGCGCTCGCCGATTCCATAGGGCCCGAGGTCGACGTCGAGCGAGTTATCGACGAGCAATCACCATCACTGATCGCCCAGACCGTCGTCGTCGAGCGGGACGAGGCGTTGCGCGCTGCGCTCGTTCAGCTCAAGTCAAGAGAACGATTGCTCCTCGCGTTGCGCTACGAAGACGACCTCTCGGCAGCACGGATTGCCCGCATCATCGGGTTACCGACTCCGTTTCACGTGTACCGACAGCTCAACACGATTCTCGAGAAGCTTCGCCTCAGCCTTGAATCCCGGGGAATTGAAGGAGTGGACGGATGATTGTTCGCAATTACGCTTCGCGTCTCCGTATAACTCCATGAATGATGCGGACGAGCACATGACGGACATGCTGATTGCTAGCTATCTGGATCGTCGTATGAGCGACATCGAGCGCGAGCGCTTCGAGAATCACCTCGCCGAGTGCCCGGAGTGTCGCCAGGCAGTGATCGAGGCGGAGAGCTTGCTCAAGCGGGTGCGCCCCACCTGGAGGGTCAACAAGGTCGTCGCTCTCATCGCGGCGGTGCTCGTTCTCGTTGCCGTCGACCTGAAGGTCCAGCAAAGGGATGATCTGTCCGCTCCGACGACCACGCGTGCGACCAGCACGGCTGACTCGGGACTGATCGCATACGGCCCGAGTGGGGAGGTGACGCGGAGTGGACTTCGCTTCGTTTGGAGTCCGCTCGCCGGCGCGATTTCATACAAAATCCTTCTCGTCGATGCCAGCTCGCTGCCGGTCTGGTCGGCTGCCGCTACCGACACATCTATCTCGCTGCCGGCAACCGTAGCCCTCCGCACCGGAGAGAATTACTTGTGGGTTGTCGACGCGCTCGCGTCGGACGGAACCACGCACTCGACCGGATTACACGAGTTTCGCGTGAATCGGTAATGATTTCTGCTGTGCGCTATGTCGCGTTGGCCCTAGTCTGCACCGTCGCCTGTCGCGGTACCGAGCCAACTGTTCAACGCGGCGACGCCGGAGCGCGCCTACCGGGCGAGAAATCGCTGCTCCCAACGGATCCGCCGACTCTCGCCCGAATGCTCAATGTTCCCGTCGACTCCCTGAGAGGGGCCGCCGAGGAGAGATACCAACGTCAATCGTACGACAGCGCCGCGGCGATTTTTCAGACTGAGCTGATTCGCGCGACGAGAGCGGGCGACCGAAAAGCCGAGGCACGTGCTCACATGTGGCTCGGCATGGCAGCGTGGCGACTCAGCGACTACAAGCGCGCGCGCGCGGAAGGAGAACGAGCTGTGTCGATGAAACGCGCGCTCGGAATGGACGGCGAGTTGTCGCGCTCCTTCAACGCGCTGGGGCTAGTCGCCTGGAACGAAGGGAGGCAGCGTAACGCCCTTCTGCTATTCGATTCAGCGCTTGCCGCTGCTCGTCGGAACCACGACAGCACCGGATTCGCGCGCGCGTCAGCGAATGTCCCGCTCGTAAAAGTGGAGCTGGGTGACTTCGATGGCGCACGACTAGCACTCGACGTCGCGCTTCCAGCAGCCCGCGCCATCGGGGATGAGCGGCTGGAAGGAAATGATCTCGCTAACCTGGGGATGCTGGATATTCGCGTGGGCGATGCTGCGGCCGCACTCCCGCTGCTCGTGGATGCCCGCCGGCACTACCGCACCATCAAATATGAGACCGGTGAGGCAAACGCACTCGGCCAGCTCGCCACAGCATGGGGTCAACTGGGCGATTTGCAGCGGGCGATCGGCGCTGCGGACTCCGGACTTTCCATTGCGCGCGGCGAGGGGCTCACTCAGGAAGTCGCCGCCGATCTCGAGGTTATTGCGGACCTGCACGCGGAGGCCGGTGACAACCAACTCGCGCTGCGGCGATTGGCCCTCGCTGACAGCCTCGATACCCAGCTCGGGCTGGCGACGGAGCGTGGCACCAACATGCGACGGATGGCCACGATACTAATGGCTGTTGGTGATACCGCCGGCTCGATTGCGCGCGCGCGACAAGCACTGGCGATGCACGAGAAGACGGAAGCGAAAGAAGAAGTGGTTTACGACCGGTTGCAGTTAGCGCAATCTCTTTCAGCAAACCGGTCGTTCGCACTTGCTCACGCGGAGCTCGACAGCGCTCTGCTCGAGGCGCACAAGCTGGATGATCGCGCGCTCTCGCGGGACGCAGCGAGCGCGGCGGCCCGGTTGGCGTTGGACGCGCGCGACCCAAGGCGCGTCCTCGAGATCCTGGGCACGGCGGATGGCGCCGCTGCATCTGACTGGGCGACATCGGATTTGCGCGCGCAGGCACTGCTAGCTCTCGGTCGGGTCGACGACGCCCGGCGCGAGGCAAAGCAGTCGATCGCTGCCCTCGAACGCGAGCGCGCATCGCTGGGGTTCGGACCGCTGCGATCGGGCTATCTCGGTGATCGTGCGGCGCCTTACGCGCACCTTGTTGCCGTCGAGCTTGCCCGCCACGACACAGCATCGGCGTTCCAAGCCGTGGCATCGGTACCCGGCCGGAGCTTGACCGAGCGCCTCGGTGCGATCGCTCACCCAGCGCCATCCATCGCGGCCATTGCGGAAGGCGAAAGGCTGCTCGTGCGCGTTGCTTCACTCGAGAATGAGCTGAGCGATCTCGGGACAGACGCAAACGTCGGTGAGCGCAGGGCGTCATTGCAGCGGGCGTTGGAGAACAGCGAAACGGAATACACCGATCATCTATCTCGAACCGCCGCGGCGACGGGGATCCTGACAGTGCGTCCTCCTCGACTCGCAGACATACAATCCCGACTGTCGGGCGCCGAGGCGCTGATCGTCTTTCTCTCCGGGCCGGATCACCTCGATTCGTTTGCGCTCAGCCGCAACAGGATTGCCTACCGGGCAACGCCTCTCGGCTCCGAAGAGATGCGCACGCGCGTGCGAGTGGTGCGTGAGCTGTTGAATCGGCCATCAAATGACGCGGCGCGGAATGCGTTGGCCGATCTACATCGAATTCTGCTCGATCCGTGGAAGGACACGGGAGTCTTACACGGAGTCGATCACCTTGTCATCGTGCCGCACGGTGCACTGGCCGCGTTGCCGTTCGCCGCACTCTGGAATCGCTCGACCGGAAGATTCGTGATCGAGGACTACGCAATAACAACTCTTCCTTCGGTTGCTGCACTCGCCAAATGTTGCGACAGCACGCGAGTCGACCTGAGTCGAACGCTCATCCTGGCGCCGCTGGCGAGCGAGTTGCCGGGAACGCGCAGGGAAGCCAATGCGATAGCCCACGCGGTTCCAGGCGCTGAGGTGAAGCTAAATGCTGCATCGACTGAGCAAGCCGCACTCGCCGGTCTCGCTGCCGGCCGCCCACTTCATGTGGCATCGCACGGGTCGCATAATGCGCAGAACCCACTCTTTTCAAGCATGGTTGTCGGCGCCGCGCGACACGATTCGCCGGGCAGCGACGGACTGCTCGAGGTCCATGAGATACTCGGCATATCGACATTGAGTCCGCTCGTGTACTTGTCCGGCTGTGAAACAGCTCTCAGTCGAGCAGCAGATAATGCCTTCGCTTCGTCCTCGGATGAGAACTCGCTGGCGGAGAGTTTTCTCATCGCGGGCGCGAGAACGGTGGTCGCTACGCTGTGGCGAGTGGACGATGCAAGCGCAGCCAACATTGCGGAAGCATTCTACACGCGCCTGCAAGCTGGCGGGTTGCCCGAGGACGCACTGGCGTACGCGCAACGACGCGCCCTGAAGGGCGCCCACAATTTCACGTGGGCATCGTACACGATCGCCAGCACTCGATCGCGAGACGCCGCGGCGTCTCGCTAGCACCACCCGCAAATCTTCGCTCGCTGTCCGTAAAACTGCATTGACGGAGAGCACACGAATGGGTCGAGCGGCGACTGTCGCAGACCAACACGAATCGTGTGCCCGAGACCGTGCGGATCTCAACCACGAGCGGAGGTCACAATGCAGCGCCGCCTGTTTCCCCTTCTTCTGGCTGTCGGAATCTTTGCCTGCAGCCGCGATGTGGCCGGTCCAAGTCCAACGACTCTTCTTGCGTCTAAGCCAGTTCCACCACCTCCTCCGCCCGCGGATCCTGCGATCGCCTATGCTTCGCGGACCAGCGGCAAAGGACTCACTACGACTTACGGACTCGGCGTGATGAACGCCGACGGCACGAACCAGACAGTGATTGCCGCGGCTGCACAGTTTCCCCACCCGGCTTGGTCTCCGGACGGTCATAGCATCCTGTATCACACCACGACCTACGGACTCAGTCGAGTCGATGTCTCGGTCGTCAACGGAGTCCCGCAGGCCAGCACGCCGGTAACGCTCCCGATCACGCACCTGGCCTTCGACAACGCCTGGTCGCCGGACGCGAGCAATCCACAGTTCGCATACAGCGAGAGTCCGGTCAACATGGGAGACCAGGTCGGTGTGTATCTCGCGCCCACTACACCGGTGAGCCCTTACGTTGAAACTCAGATCTACCTGGGTCCCCCGAACAACCGGATGATCTGGATTGCCTGGAACCCGCAGGCAACGACGATCGCGCTCATCCAGCGGTCCGTTGCCGTGGAGGTCGACTCCTTATTCCTGATCGACGTGGCAACGAAGACTGCTACCTTCGTGCGTGAGTTCAAGCGCGGTGTGTTTGGCCTCAGCTGGTCGCGTACCGCCCCCGACAGGCTCGCGCTCTCGGTCCCGCGTCCCGACAACAGCTTGCAGCCATCGTTTCTCGATCTGACCACCAACACGCTATCGAATGCGCCGGGCGGGATAGCGGCGAAGTGGTCGCCGGATGATTCGCAGCTCGTGTACATCTCGCCCACGAATTCCGGTACGAACCCGATCTACGTAGTGACGGTTAGCACCGGCGTACAGGTGAAGCTCACGGCTGACGGATTCGAACCCGAGTGGCGAAGAAATCCGTAAAGCTCGAGGGAAGTGGCCGAAATCAGCGGAATGCCAGTGCGGACGAAGGCGTCCGAAGCGGTTGTCCTTCGCCGACAGGGAACAGGACGGCAATACATTGCACGCATATTGGTGACGGTTGAGGATCCGATCTTGGCAAACGGTACTTTCGAGAGGGGCTAATGGCAGACCGGGTTGAACCTAGCGTGGCACCAGCTACGCGTCGACGCGCACTCTCACTCGCGCTACTCTTGCTCATCCTGACTGGGTTGGGTGGCTGCGGTGGGGGGACTGACCAGACAGCTCCGCCCGCGGCAGCGATCAGTCTTGCTCCCACTAGCGTCAGTTTCAGTTCAGCTCAAGGCGACCCAAACCCGAGCGCCCAGACGGTCGGTGTAACGAACGACGGTGGCGGAACGCTAACCGGGCTCAGCGTTGGCACGATCGCCTACGGAAACGGGCAACCGACCGGTTGGTTGAGTGCGAGCGTGAGTTCCACGACGGCGCCTGCCACGCTAACGCTCTCTGCGTCCACTGGGAATCTGGTGGCCGGGACTTACACCGCCACGGTGCCTGTCACCGGAAACGCGGCGACAAATAACCCGCAAAGCGTAGGTGTGACCTTCGTGGTTAGCTCGCCAGCCTCGCCTTTTGCCGCGATCGCCGCAAGCGCCGGATTCGTCTACTCTTGTGGCCTCACAGCCGCTGGGGCCGCGTATTGTTGGGGAGCGAATTTCTACGGTCAGCTCGGCGACGGAACGACGACCAACCGTTTGACCCCGGTCGCAGTCGTGGGTGGGCTGAGTTTCGCCAGCGTCAGCGCGGGAATCGGCCAATCGTGTGGCGTGACTGCCTCAGGCTCTGGGTATTGTTGGGGCGATAACAACTGGGGCCAACTTGGCGACGGGACCACGACGAACCGCTCCAATCCCGTAATCGTGGCGGGCGGTCTCGTTTTCATGGGCATAAGCGCCGGAAGCGGATTCACATGTGGTATCACCGTTTCGGGAGCCACGTATTGCTGGGGGTTTAATGCTTATGGTCAGCTCGGCGACGGGACTATTGTTGACCGGTCTGTGCCCGTTGCCGTAATGGGCGGCCTCAGCTTTTTGACTGTCAGCGCCGGCAGCGACCATAGCTGCGGAATTACGACCGCCCATACAGCCTATTGCTGGGGTAGGAATTCGAATGGGAGACTGGGTGACGGAACCACGACGGATCGCAGTAGCCCGGTGCCAGTAACGGGCGGACTAACGTTGAGCACAGTCAGTGCTGGCGGCGCGTTTTCGTGCGCGCTGGCATCGTCAGGTGCCGGGTATTGTTGGGGAGCGAATGACCAAGGTCAGCTGGGCGATGGGACTACGACAGATCGCAGCACCCCGGGGCTGGTGTCCGGTGGCTTGAGCTTCGCTACGGTGAGCGCTGGATCTGGTTTTACTTGCGGAGTCACGACCGCAGGCGCCGCGTATTGTTGGGGGAACAACCTGAGAGGGTTTCTCGGGGACGGGACTACGTCGAACCATGCCACTCCCGTTCCTGTCGCCGGAGGCTTGACCTTTTCCTCGCTAAGCACCGACGATGACCACACCTGCGGGATCACTACCGCACACATAGCCTACTGTTGGGGGCAGAACCCAAACGGAGGCCTCGGTGACGGGACCATGACGGATCGTTTTACTCCGGTTACGGTGAGGGCGCCTTAAGCAAGTTGCGGAAGCTACTCCCCTTTGAGTGTTTTCTAAGCATGCTCTGCTCTCAAAGCAGGAGTATCACCGGGCAAACCCCGGCCAAGACGATTCTACTGCGCGATCCTGAGATGAATGAGCGCGAGGGCACCGCTGTCACGCTCCGGCGCGCACCTCGATCTCCGTAGCCCCCACAACTGCTCCGCGAGGGAAAGAGTCTGCTCGATCGACTGAGCCTGTCCAACCGCGTTGGCCGAGGAAACCTGCAGCGTAGCCGAGTCGAGAGCAGCTGCGACCTGCGGGGCCTGCAGCGCAAGGCAGCTGCGCGCGGATGCGAGTGTCATCCTCAAAAGATTCTTGCTCCGGCGGTATTGTTCGGGCAGCGAGAGACCGCGTTGCGTTGGATCGAGCGCGGTCACGCTATCAGTGAGCACGATTCGGCCCTGAATGTTGGCGCTGTCGGCTGGGACTAGCTTCTGCGCCGCAAGCAGGTCAGCGCGCGCGGTCGAAAAATCACCAAGCGATAGCGCGGCTTCCGCCAGCCCAACGTAGGCGTCGGCATCGCGCGAGTCCTTTTTCAACACGTCGCGATAGATCGTCACTGCGCGGGACGGAGATCCAGCCACCACGAACAAATGCGCAATCTTCTTGCGCTGGGCCGGGCTATTCGTCGAATCTTCCTGCATTGGGAGCAGCTCCGAGAGCAACTCCTGCTTCGCGTTCGTCCGCGCGAGAAGGTCGATCAACTCGAAGCGGGCTACCGTGCGATTCTGATCCGCGCCACGCGGCCATGCGCCGTAGATGGCGCGGTGGAAGTAAGACTTCGCTTCTTCGATTCTTCCTTCCTTTTCGAGGACATGTGCCATCGCGAGATTCGCCGCTCCGTCGTTCGGATTCCGTTCCAGCAGCGACAACAACATTTGCTCGGCGTCGGCCGGCCGCTGGTCGGCCAGAATCGCCTGAGCGAGTCCAACGCCGTATGTAGAATTCTCGGCGTCGAGCGTCGAAGCGGCGCGTAGGTGTTCTATGCCCTGCTCGATACTCCCTTTAGTGATCAATTCCTGGCCCGCACGGAATTCACGCGCTGCGAAAATCTTGCGCTGCCTGACGTCCACCGTGGCGAGACCGGTGTCGAACAGGAGCAACCCCACAATCGCCGCCAGGATCACTGCGAATGTTGCGATGAACTCGGACAGCGTTGCCGATGGCACCGGGGCTGCTTGAATCGCGGGGGTCTTCATAGGTCGGGATGCTCCCTGTAGTCGAGCTGTTCGGCGTGCTCGACGCCATACGCCTTCAGAATATCGGCGAACGTCACCACACCGAGCATGATGCGCGCGTTCGCCCGACTCACTACGGGCAGAACCTTGTGTCCGGTGTCTCTCATTCGCGCCAATGCTCTGCTCAACGGCTGGTCGTTGTGCACGTGCGGCAGCTCCGCGAACCTCTGGCCGTCGGATCTGCGCGCTATCTGCATGAGGCGCGCAACCGTCATCTCCTGCCGGCCCTGGTCCATTGCGGCCGCGATGTGGCGCGTGCGTACAAGTCCCACGAGGCCGAGCTCATCGGCGACGGGCCACGATTCGAGAACGCTGTCTTTCACGCGCTCGGCGGCATCGCTGATAGTCATCTCGGGGTTGAGCGATTGTGGCGCTTCGCGAATGGCGGTATTCACACGCAGCACTTCCTTCCGCGGACCGTAGGGGCGGGAGGGAAGATGCAGTCCATCCTGATGTGCGAGTGCTTCGTAGATCGGTACTTTCTGGAGCTTCTGCGAGATGTAATACGCGATGAGATTCGCAATCATCAGCGGAACAATGATCGTGTAGTCGCGTGTCACCTCGAAGATCATGATCACCGATGTGAGAGGCGTCCTGATGATCCCCGCGAACGCTGCTCCCATTCCGACCAGTGCATATGCGCCTGGTCCCGCGGTCGATGCGGGAAAGAGCAGGTGCGCGA
>DASWBG010000378.1:0-2647 GCA_036390715.1 Gemmatimonadaceae bacterium | reverse complement strand
TGGCACTGTCTGGGCTCCAAATATCAGTGGATGGGACGACTATCCATTGCTCCAGGAGTTGCGCGAGTCCCTTGGTTCTGCCGTGCGGGTCACGATCGACAGCGACCGGGCTGCCTACATTCTGGGCGAAACGTGGCGTGGCTCTGCCCGTGGTGCCCGTGATGCAATCTTTCTCGCGGTCGGCACTGGCATTGGTGCGGGAATACTCTCGGGGGGCAGCGTCGTGCGCGGCTATGGCGATGTCGCCGGCGCCATCGGTTGGCTGGCGCTCGACCGCCCGTTCATGCCACGCTACGTTCAGCACGGCTGCCTGGAGGATCAAGCCTCCGGACCGGGACTGATTCGCGTAGCCCGGGATCTGATGCGTGCCGATGCGAGCTACGACGGCGCCCTTGTCAGCAAGAATCCCGACGATCTCGATCCCAGTGATGTCTTCGCCGCCCACGAACGCGGCGATAGAATTGCTGGGGCAGTGATCGACAACGCAATCGAGCTGTGGGGGATGGCCGTCGCGAATCTCGTGAGCCTTTTCAACCCCGAGATCATCGTGTTCGGTGGTGGAGTCTTTGGTCCGGGTGCAAAGTTCCTCGACCGCGTTCACACCGAGGCCAGGCGTTGGGCGCAGCCGATTGCAATCGAGGAGGTGCGGCTTGTCGTCAGCTCGCTCGGAAGCGACGCTGGATTGTTCGGCGCGGGCCGGCTAGCGATGATGGCCGCTGAAGGAGCATCAGCATGAGCTCACGACGCTTCCTTTTCGCATGCGCGTGCCTTGGCCTGCTTACCTTCGGCATCGTTTTCACCACTCTTGGATCAGTGCTGCCCTCGATCATGGCCCGCTTCGGAATCGACAAAGCCGAAGCGGGCTCGCTCTTCCTGCTGATGTCGTTCGGGATACTCGCCGCCTCTCTCGTCTTCGGTCCGCTTGTCGATCGCTACGGCTATAAAGGCATTCTTCTGACGGCGACAGTGGTGGTTGCGCTTGGACTGGAATGGATCGCGTTTGCGCCGTCACTGAGTGAGTTGCGCCTCGCGGTCCTCGCCACTGGTTTTGGTGGCGGCATTATCAACGGCGGAACCAACGCTCTCGTCGCCGACATCAGCGGTGAGGAGCGGGCGGCAAGGCTCAATCTTCTTGGTGCGTTCTTCGGCGTCGGAGCGGTGGGAGTTCCATTTGCGCTCGGAATGCTCATCGATCGTTACTCTCAAGGGGCGATGCTCGCTGGTGTGGGAGTCCTCCTTCTGATTCCGATTGCGTTGATGGCAATAGCAGTTTTTCCGGCGCCGAAGCAGCCGCAGGGTTTCCCGATCGCGCAAGCCGGCAAGCTTCTGCGCGACCCTGTGCTCCTGTTGATGGGAGTGTTGCTCTTTTTCGAGAGTGGAAACGAGATCACGGTCGGCGGCTGGACATCCACGTTCGTCAGCGAGGAGTTGGCCGCGCCCGCACGCAACGCGCTTCTCATCCTGTCCCTTTACTGGACGGGGATGACGCTCGCCCGATTTGCGCTCGGCTATATCCTGCGTCGAGCGGCACCATTGGCCGTCCTGTATGCGTGCCTGGCAATCGCGCTTGGTGGTGCACTGCTGTTACTGACGACTCGCAGCATCGGCGTCGCTGCCGCTGGTGCGTTCACGCTCGGCATAGGGTTCGCAGCGATGTTTCCGACGGTGCTCGGATTCATCGGTGATCGTTATGCGAGCCTATCCGGCACCGCATTCAGCGTCGCCATCGCGATGGCATTGTGCGGGGGCATGCTGATTCCCTACGCCGCTGGTCTGCTCGGAACGCGTTACGGAATGCGAGATTCTTTTGTAATCGTACCCGCGGCTCTGCTCGTCCAGGCTGCACTCCTCACCGTTCTGTCGCGCAGGTTGGCCTCACCTTCGTCGAAATCATGACACTCAGCAAGAAATGGCTCTCGGCCACCCGTACAGTGCTGGACGACATAGAGAATTCTCAAGTACCCGCCATTCAGCGCGCCGCTGAGCTGATGGCCGACTCGATCGCCGCCGAGAGGTGGGTGCACACTTTCGGATGCGGGCACGCGACGATTCCCGTCGAGGAGATGTACCCGCGAATTGGCGGATTCGTCGGCTTCCATCCAATGATCGAGCTCCCCCTCAGTTTCTTCACACGCATTACCGGCGAGATGGGAATCCACCAATTCCTCTTCCTCGAGCGTGCCGAAGGCTATGGCAACGCAATCATGAAGGGCTATTCCTTCGACCCGCGGGACACGATGTGGATCTTCTCGCATACGGGCATCAACAATGTCAACATAGATGTCGCGATACGTGCGAAAGAACAGGGGATGCGGGTTGTCGCCACCGGATCGGCAGCGGAGAGCTCCCTGTCGCGCCATCCCTCGGGCCGGACACTTTTCGAGATCGCGGACGTCGTGATCGACACCAGGGTTCCAGCTGGCGACTCGACTATTCCCCTAAAGCACCACGTCGACAACGTCGGCCCGGTGTCGACGATGGCGTTCGTAGCGGTGGTGTGGATGACGATCATAACCGTGGCCGAGATCCTTACTGAGCGCGGGGTCAAGCTGTACATCCATCCCTCGCACAACATTCCGGGAGACACGTCAGCTCGGGAGCGTCTCAACGCCGCGCTTGATGAATACAAACGGAGGATCGCAGGAGT
>DASWBG010000377.1:0-2011 GCA_036390715.1 Gemmatimonadaceae bacterium | reverse complement strand
GCCACGCAGATCTCCCGATCGCCTTTCATTGCGTGCGCCGTCAGCGCGATGATCGGCACGTGCGTCCCTGTCACCCTCTCCAGTTTCCGGATGGCTGCCGTCGCCTCCAGACCATCCATCTCCGGCATCTGCACATCCATCAACACAACGTCGAATACTTCCTTCGTCACCGCGGCAACTGCTTCGCGCCCATTGACGACGCTGACTATCTCGTAACCACGCTTCCCGAGCAGAGCCGTCACCAGCAGCCGGTTCACGGCGTTGTCTTCCGCGACGAGGATACGCAACGATCGATGTGCTTCGCTGATGGTATGCCGCGTCACGACAACGGGACGATCGAGCGGGCGGTCGTTGGTCGCAAGCACGGATAGCATAGCCTCCAGCAGAAGCGACTGCCGGACAGGTTTGGTGAGATAGGAGGAGATTCCGAGCTCTCTGCACCGAACGCCGTCACCCTGATTGCCGACCGACGAGAGCATCATGATCATGGTGGTGGCAAGATCCGGCCGCGCCTTGATGCGCTCCGCCAACCCGAATCCGTCGATGTCGGGCATCTGAAAATCGATGATCGCCAATGGAAATGGCTTCCCCGCGGCGAGCGCCCGGTCCAGCGCCGCGATCGCCGCCAGGCCTCCATTAACCAGGGTCGGTCGCATTCCCCAGCCGGTGAGGATCTCCTCCAGAATTCGCCGATTCGTGGCGTTGTCGTCAACTACCAGGACATCGAGTCCCCGAAGATCCTTCACACCGCCGTGGGGCGTCGGGATTGCCAACGCTGCTCTGATCTCGAACGGCAGAGTGACATAAACCTGCGTACCGCGATCGGGCTCGCTCTCGATCCTGATTGCTCCGCCCATCAACTCGGCGAGGCGCGCCGAGATGGTGAGCCCGAGACCGGTTCCTCCAAATCGACGTGTGGTTGATCCGTCCGCTTGTGTGAAGGCATCGAAGATCGTCGCGTGTTGTTCTTTTGGAATGCCGATGCCGGTATCACTTACGATGATGCTCACCGACACACGTTCACCCTCGATGCGCACGCAGTCCACCCGAACGACCACTTCACCCTTCTCGGTGAACTTCACCGCGTTGCCGATAAGATTGACCAGAATTTGACGGAGACGCGAAGGATCCCCACCCAGCGCGGGAGGAACGTCGGGAGAAATCTGACAGGCCAGCTCCAGCCCCTTGTCATGGGCTCGCGGCGCCAGCGATCGCAGTGTATCGGCAATGGCGTAGCGCAGATCGAAATCGATCGTGTCGATCTCGAGCTTGCGCGCCTCGATCTTGGAGAAGTCGAGGATGTCGTTGATGATTCCGAGCAGCGCATCGCTGGAGGACCGAACCGTCTCGAGATACTCGCGCTGTTCCGCCGTCACTGATGTTCCAAGAACGAGCTCGGTCATGCCGATGATTCCGTTCATCGGAGTGCGGATTTCGTGACTCATGTTCGCGAGGAACTCGCTCTTTGCCTCGCTCGCGGCCTCCGCTGCATCGCGTCCCAGCCGCGCCTCAGCCGCCTCGCGAAGCGCGTGCTCGGTCGCCGCCTGTTCTGCCTGGAGGCGCATCAGCTTCTTGCGCATGTCGATGAAGCTTGCTTGCAGCTCGCCGACCTCACCCCCGCCCATGCGCCGAATCTCCGTCTTGAAATTGCCCGAGCCGATTTCATGCGCGACACGCGAGAGGAACGCGACCGGGCGAAGGAGAAACCGGGAGAGCATGCCGGCGGCGGCGAAACTGACCCCAAGCACAAACAGGGTGAAGATCACCAGCCCGACGTTGAGCATCACCGCGCGCGACCTGATCCGCTCCAGGCCGGAGTTAAAGACGGCGTTCTGCTGTAGCGCCAGTGCTTCCAACTGCGGAAAGACCGTTCCGTCGATGAACGTATCCAGGGGGTCGCTGAGAACGGCGACAGCAGCAGCGCGATGATTGGAGAGAAGCAATGACTCGACCGAGTCGGAGAGCAGCAATGCACGCTCCATCCTTGGCCGGAAGGCGAGCAGATCGAGCT
>DASWBG010000376.1:0-8091 GCA_036390715.1 Gemmatimonadaceae bacterium | reverse complement strand
AGGGTGAGGCAATCGGTCGTGCCGTCGGCGCCGCGATCGTCACGCGCGCGATTGGCGATGGGTTCAGCGTTGTCGCCAACCCGGCACCACCGGTGGGGCCCGGATTCTGGACTACCAATGCCCCCGGCCTGCCGGTCGCTGGTGGACAATTTCCGGGAATCACTCCGTGGTTCCTGACTTCCGCGAGCCAGTTCCGCCCCGGGGCTCCGCCCGCGTTCGGTGGAACCGATTTCAATACTGCGCTCGCCGAGATCCGACACATCTCGGATACTCGCACGGCGGAGCAGACGGCGATCGCCGCGTTTTGGGCTCTGAACCCCGGCACGCCAACCGCGTCGGGGTTCTGGCTCAGCGTTCCGACGGATTCGGGTTGGGTCACCCAGCACGCTATGTCGGAGCGCCAGGTCACGCACATGTACGCGCTAACCAGCGCAACGATGATGGATGCGACCATCGGTTGCTGGGATGCGAAGCTGTTCTACTGGCTGATCCGGCCGTGGAAGGCGGACCCCCTGATCACGACGACCGCTGCCGTCGGGAAACCGAACCACCCGTCCTATCCCTCGGGTCACAGCTGCGTCTCATCGTCGGGGGCGTCAGTGTTGAGCACGTTCTTCCCTGAGAAGACTGCGCAGCTGAACGCGATGGTCATACAGGCAGGACTGTCGCGCATGTATGGCGGAATTCATTACCGGTTCGACATCGAGGCCGGGCAGGCCCTCGGCCATGGCGTGGCTGCATTCACCATCGCGGCGGACGCATCGGGGAATTCGGTGTTGACGCCACATTAGCGATAAAGGGGCAAAGGGGGGCGGCCTCTCCAACCTGGCCGCCCCTTCTCTTCGGTAATGTCCTCGTCATATGAGCAGCTTACGTTATTCGACATGCCCGAAGAAACCGAAATCGATACCGACTCGTTGCGTGAAAAAATCGACGAGCAGCGTGAGAAGCGCGGTGGATCGTTCCTGCGCTGGATCTCTCTCACGACGGCGTTGCTCGCCGCACTGGCGGCGATAGCCTCTCTCAAGGCGGGAGCCACGGTGAACGAAGCTCTCGTCCTGAAGACCGACGCGACACGCTTGCAGGCGCAGGCATCCGATCAGTGGGCGTACTATCAGGCGAAGGGGATCAAAGGCGCCGTCACAGAGAGTGCGATAAACGCCTGGGAAGCCGCCGGGAAATCTCCTCCGCCGCGATTGGCCGCGGAATCAGCGCGCTACGTCGCCCAGCAGGATTCCATCAGTCGCAAGGCTGCCGAGCTCGAGCACCAGAGAGACGAAAAGTCGCACGAAGCGGAAGTTCTTCTCTCCCAGCACCAGATCTACGCGCCCGCCGTCGCGCTGCTCCAGATAGCTATCGCTCTGGGTGCGATCGCTGCGCTCACGGGTTCCCGATTCGTCTGGTTTGGATCGATGGGGCTGGGACTCGTCGCCGCAATTCTGTTGGCGGTTCCGGCGCTCAAGCGGTAGCGCGCTCAGCTCCAAGTACCCGCGCGATGCGCTCGAGGATCGCGTCACGTGTGAAGGGCTTCTCGATGAACTCCGTTCCTTCCTCGAATGTCTGCTGACTTAGCAGCGAATCACGAGTGTAGCCCGAGAGATAGATCACCTTGAGCGTGTCACGCAGCGAGCAGCATTGTCGCGCCAACTCGCGCCCACCCATGGCGGGCATGACGAGATCGGTGATGAGAAGATCGATATCCTGCTTGCGTGCGACGAACAGCTCCAACGCCTCGGCGCCGTTTGCCGCGGTGACTACCGTATATCCGCCACCAGTCAGAATTCGTTGCAACGCATGCCTCACTCCGGCTTCGTCCTCCACGACGAGGACCGTACCGGTGGCGGGAGAATCAATCTGGTGCTCGCGCGGCACGATCTTGTCGGGCGCAGCTTCCGTGCGCGGCAGATAAATCAGAAATTCCGCGCCCTTCCCCGGCGCAGTGTGCACCTTGATGTAGCCGCCGCTTTGCTTCACGATGCCGTACGCGGTCGCGAGGCCGAGCCCCGTGCCTTTTCCGATCTCCTTCGTGGTGAAGAATGGCTCGAAGATCTTGCGTTGGATGTCCTCGTTCATGCCCACCCCGGTATCCCGAACTCTGAGCAGAACGTAATCGCCGGGCTTCATCGTGTATTCCTGATTAGACGTGGGACGCTCTGGCGTTACGACAGCGTTCTCGGTCGCAAATGTCAAAGTTCCTCCATCCGGCATCGCATCTCTCGCGTTGATAGCGAGATTGAGAAGCACTTGCTCGATCTGACCGGGATCGGCGCGAACCGCCCATAGGTCCGGGGCCGTTTCGATCCTGATATCGATTGCGGTTTCGAACAATCGCTTGAGCATTGGTAGAAGCTCGGCAAGCCGGTCATTCAGATCGATCGTTGATGGGCGCAGCACCTGCGTGCGTCCAAATGCAAGCAGCTGACGTGTGAGAGATGTTGCTCGATCCGTGGCCTTCTTTACCTCGCCGAGATCGTTGCGGTGTTCGTCGGGAAGAGTTGGGTCACTGAGGACGAACTCCGTGCAGCTGGAGATCACAGTCAGGAGATTGTTGAAATCGTGCGCCACTCCGCCGGCGAGCCGGCCCACCGCTTCCATCTTCTGCGCTTGTCGGAATTGCAATTCAAGATTCTTGCGGCCCGTGAGATCGAAGATGAAGCCCTCGAAGTACGCCGTCCCATCCGCGCTGTCACTCACCAGGCGACCATGCACGTCGACCCAGATTGGTGAGCCGTCCCTGCGTTTCCATTGCACCTCGAGCGGGGTCACCTCGCTGACAGGCTCGAATCGGGCGACGATCGCGGAACGCTGCGTTGGGTCCCAGTACACATCGCCGGCCATGTCTCTCCCTATCAACTGCTCCGGTCCGTCGTAACCGAGGATGCGGGCGAGAGCGGGGTTCGCCAGCAGGATCTTCCCGTCGGTATCGGTGCGAAGCACACCCACGGACGCGTGGTGAACGACGTCTTGATGCTGTTGCCGGGATCGCCGGAGAGCGGATTCTACCGCGCGCCGTTCGGCGATCGCCGCGGCTAGAGTCAAGGAGGTGAGGGCGAGCAGAGCAATGAAAGTGTCGAGCTGGAAGAGGTTGTTCACAGCGGTCGACGTCGCGAAGGGACCGACGCCGCTCACGGTGTAACCGATGGCGAGTGCTGATACGATAAAGCTTGCGGTTGCCGCGCCCCGCGGTCCGAACCGCAGCGCTGCCCAGATTGTCACCGGGAAGATTACGTACACATAGCTGAACCGCGTCTGGAAGAGTGCAGCCGTGAACGCGACGAGAACGACAACCAGCGCGCTTGCCTCGATGGTATCGCGCGCAGAGAGGCGCAACCGAGCACTCGTCACCCAGGTAAGAATGAGCGGCGCGACCAGCAGGATGCCGATTGCATCGCCGAGGAACCAGGCGAGCCAAATCGTTCTGAGCGGGATTCCAGCCGCCCCTCCCGACAGAATGAGAACAGTCACGCCAATGGTTGCACTCACCGGCGTACTTGCGATGGCTCCCAACACCACCAGCGCGAACACATCTCGCAATCGCTCGAGCGGCAACCGGAATCCAGCGAACGATGTCAGGAGCCAGACGGCCACGAGTGCTTCGAGTGTATTCCCGACGGCAATGCCCGTCGCCGCGAGCGGAGGAATCCCGCCGGTGATGTTGACGATAAACGCTCCCAGCGCAATTCCCGGCCAGAAGCGAGTACCCATCAGCAGCAGGGCAGCGAGGGCAACGCCAGACGGTGGCCACGCCGAGGAGACTACCGGTTGGACTGCCGATGCAGTGAAGCCGAGCCTGCCGGCGAGGACATAGGTCGCCGCCAGCAAAACAACACGGACAGCGTAGCGGAGCCAGTTGCTCGAGATGGGGGAGTCGGGATCCGAGACGTCGATTGGTAAATTCGCGCGCAGATCCTTAGGCGAAGGTCTGAACGGGTGCGCGGGATCCTGGACTCGAGCGATGATTGCTTACCTGAGCAACGGGAAACATGCGGAGAAAGCGCACTCCGCAGATGCTGAAAGAACTCTCAGCTTCCAAACGGCGCAACTAGTGGGCCGACGTTCATGACACGCCTACTTGTTTACCCCGAGTTTCCACATTCAGAAGGCCAGCCAGGCACGCGCGTCAGCTGCCACCGAGCGTGTCAGCCGCCACGGAGGTAATGGACGGCGATTGCAATCACGGCGATGATCAACAGGATGTGAATGAGACCACCGACGGCTTTCTTCAGAAGAACAAATCCCAGCAGCCACAGGACCAGCAGTACGACACCAATCGTCAAGAACATTCGTCAGCCCCGGTTAAGGTTAGACCAATTCCGGCAAAGTTGAGGCCTTTAGCCACAACTTAGCCATGAGCCAAGTAGCGGGCCTGCTGTGTCACATCCGCAGCAAGTAGCTGTACTTCACGAACAAGTAGTCCGATGTTCGCCTCAGCGGCTGCCAGTTGAACCGCTGCGCCGGATCGGGAATTCCGTCCGCCTGGCTTCCGTATCCCAGAAAAAGCACCGTCCCCGGCGTCGGCTGGTAGGAAAACAGATAATCGCCGTGCAGCGACCGCGCACGCACTGCCGTCGCGAGCTGTCCCCCAATGAGGAGCGGATAATTCGTCCGCGTCTCGTCGCGCAGATCGTCGTGTTCACCGAGATCGTACTCACCCACCAGGCGCAGAAAGATCGCTCGCGTTAGCTGATACTCGAGCTTCACGCGAGGAATCATGTTGCGTCCGACCAGACTGTGATCGCTGCGCCGCCAATAATCCTGGTACGCGAAGGTCCCGTCGATGCGCGCCCGCTCACTGGGTCTCACGCTCACCCCTAGCTGCACGAGATCGATGTTGGCCTGCGCCCACTCGAAGAAGTTCTCGTCCTGGCCGCCGACATATAGTAGGTTCGCGCTGAACATCGACCACTGGGGCGTCACCAGCGTAAACACGTAATCGTGGTTGGTGATGCGCGGCCTGCCCACGAACGGCAGCGTGTCACCCGTCGGAGCAAGAATGCGATAGTTGGAGTACAGCCCCTGGTCGAAGCCGAACGTCTCGAGGTAGAAGCCAAGTCCAACGTTCCAGCCGCCTCGCAGCCCCGCGTTACCACTCAAGTGAAACTTCTTGTCCTGCGCGTCACCATGGTGAATGAAATGCGAGTACTGCCACTGGTCGTCGAGCAGAATGTCGCCCGTCAGTGTCTCGAGCATCGAGCCGCGCTCACCGAACCAGCTCCCGCGATGGTCGACACCCGCGTGCACGATTCCCGGGCGCGAGATGAAGCCGCTCCCTGCGCGGAAGTCTTCGCTGATCCCGGTCATGATGTAACGCAAGCCGAATCGCTTCCCGTTGCGAGCAAATATTCCTTCCCACAGCGGCGCGTTGCGCACGGTCCCGCTCGTCTTGTCGAAGCTGCCGGCTGTCTGGAACGAAGCGCTGTACACTTCTCCGAAGACGTAACGGCCATCGATATCGGCCACTCGATTGTAATCGCCGCCGAGGATGCGATCGGTGTACGCGATCCCGATTCGTGATTGCCCGCCGATATCGCGCTGCGCCCGGATAATATTGTAGATCGCTCTGTCTCGTCCCGACGGCGACAAGCTTCTATCGTCAGCGCCCGATAGCACTCCAATGCTCGTACCGGCAACTTTGCCCGTCAGCTTGAGCGCCGCGTCTGGCTTCACGATGCGACGAGTGTAAATGAGGTTGTGCGGCGTGTTGAACTGGTCCAGTCCTTCGAGGAAGAACGGCCGCTTCTCCGGAAAGAAGAGCGCCTGACGGGGATCGATCACGAATTGTCCGGCGTCGGACTCGACTTCAGCAAAGTCGGGATTCACAGCGCCGTTGAGCGTGAGGGTGTTGGTAATCCCCCACTGAACTCTCCCTCCCAGCTGGGGCGATGTACGATCGTATCCCCAGCCGTTCGGGCCCGGCCCGCCGGTAGCTTTTTCTGTGACCGATGGATTCACATCGAGAACGAGTCCGCGTGTGAGTCCCGTTAGTCCATCGAGTGAGCCCGATTGCGCCAGGAAGGACGTGTTCGAGCGTTTGGCAGGGACCCACGAGTCTTCATGTCCCGAGTGCTGAACTTCGCGCACGATGTTGAGGTCCCAGCTCTGCTCGTCACCGGATTGGTACTTGAGACTCTTGAGCGGGATCCTGATCTCGATCTCATAGCCGTAGTCGGTCAATCGCCCCTTGGAGCTGAACACGAAATCCTGGCTCAGATCCGGCGCGACGCGACCGGAGAGCGTCGGCGTCCATGACCCGGTAAGCACTTGTCCCTGCTCCACGATCGTGCCGTCCATCTGGACGCCGAATGGATTCACGCCAAAGACGTAAGCCTGGCGGTGATCGTGAAAGGTGCCGAGCAGGATCTGGATGTTGTCGTCGGACGCAATCTTGTCGCGGTCGGCGAGCGTCGCGTGCACTGCGCCGTGCGGCTCGAAGGCGCGGATGCCGAAGTACAAAGCCGTCGGGGAATACCAGACGAGCACCTGCGTCGAATCAGCCGAGGGAATTCCATCGTGTGGCGAGAATTCCGAGAATCCCGTGAGCACGTCCGCCTGCTGCCACACCGGCTCGTTGAGGACACCGTCTACCGTCACATCGGCGGTAAGTCGGGGGATACGGACGTGCAGCTGATTCTCGCGACCGATGTAGGTCGTCGAGAGAATCATCGCGACGAGCTGCGCCCCGAGGAGTAGAGTCGAAAGCATTCGGATTTAAGGGTGTCCTGGCGCCTTTGCGGCGGGCAAAGGCTTCAGGAGAAAATAGCACGAAACTCGAGACTCATATGATACGAAAACGACCTCTGGCGCGTCTTCGGAGCAGTGAGTGTTCCCCCTCACCCGATAGCTCTTTGCCAGGATTGCATCGTGGTGCGTGTCCACTGTAGTCCCTTCCCCCGTCTGGACCGCCCCACATGAACAGCAAGAGAATTCGGCTCGCCGCCGCCGCGATCCTTTTTACGGCAGTCGGGTGCGCCCCTGAACATCGGGGCAACACTTTCACCGAGCCGCCACCGCCCCCAGCCCCAGCGGTCCTTACCACACTGGGCGTTTCATTCCCGACAGCCACAATTGTGGTAGGCCAAACGGCGACCGCGACGGTCACCGGGATCGATCAATTCGGCGCCTCGATTGCCACTGGCGCCGTAGTCTGGTCGACTGCTTCTGCGGCCGTTGCCACCGTGAACGGGAATGGCCTGGTCATGGGTGTTGCGCTCGGTCAGACCCAGGTCATCGCGACCGCAAGCGGTAAGACGGCTCAGGCCCCGGTTACGGTCATTCCGATTCCAGTTGCAACCATTGCTGTTTCGCCCCTGACTGCGACGCTTTTGGTCGGTGCGACTCAGCAGCTCACCGCGACCACAAGGGATGCGGCCAACAACGTGCTCTCCGGACGGGTCATAACGTGGGGCACCTCCAATCAGGCCAAAGCAACCGTCGACGCGACTGGCCTGGTTACGGCCGTGGCCGCAGGAACCGCGATAATCACGGCGACGAGTGAAGGAAAATCGGGAACGGCCCAAATCACAGTCAATACCGCCCCATCTCTCTGCACCAGCGCGACGGCACTGCAACTCGCTGTGGGCGGCATCCACGCATTGACGGCAGCGGAAAAGGCTTCGCTCTGCCTGGGTGGCAGTGCGTCCGCTACCGAGTACGCGCTCATCCCGTTCAACAGCACGAATGTCGCGGCGAGCGCGATCCAGATACAAGTCACAGGGACGAACACGGCTGCGATCCTGCCTGGCTCGCTGATGTCGCTCCAACCAAGTCGCACGACGCTGTTTGCCCCCACGAAGAAGACGCTTGCAAAGTCCTTCGAGTGGTCGTTCAGGGAGCGTGAGCGCCGAGATCTCGCATCAGTCTTTGCTTCATTACGCGCACCACGCAGAGCGGCGTCGCGGAATCTCGTGCGGTCCTATGTCACCGGCGTCCCGACGAATCCCGTAGTTGGATCCATCGTGCAGATCAACGCCAACATCAGCGGAAACACGTGCACGGATGCGCAGCAGCTTCATGGAGCCGTGGTCGTCGCAGTGCTTCAAAACACGATCGTGCTCTCCGATACGCTTTCCCCGGCCGGAGGATACACCAGCG
>DASWBG010000375.1:0-4248 GCA_036390715.1 Gemmatimonadaceae bacterium | reverse complement strand
GCGAAATCCAAGCTCGATGAGCGCTGGTTCCCGAGGATGACGGGCCCAGGTTGATCGGTGATGGGATCTCCTTCTCGCACGTGTACGTTGGCCGCGGTCGCCGCGGCGGAATCCAGGCGCGACAAAGTTGCTTTCGAGAGCTTGGGAATCGCGACGCTTCTCGCCTCCGATTTCTGCTCCGTCCCCTTTCTCGAAGCATTACGTTCTTCCGGCACGTTCGGGCGTTGCGCAGACGTCTTCGACGGCGCGTTTGGGATCGCTGGGGCGGCGGCGCTCACCGGATTGTTCACCACGATCGCGCCTGGCGCCACAACTCCGGAAGTCGTCGCGACTGCGGTCCGCGGGAGATCCCCGCGGGTCGGAAGTGACGATCCGAGAGATGTCGTTTGATCGGGTTCTCCCCACGCGTGCGAGCCGGATGCCACTGCGACCACGAGCAGCGAGAGGGCCAGCACAATGCCTCCTGCGATGAGCTCGCGCTTTCCAAGAAATGGCGTCACGGATGCCAATGTGGCGCGAATGCGTTCAATGAGGCTCACACCACTCTCGTATGGCCTCTCGAGCTCGTCCCGAATGCTTTCCAAAGCGCCTAGGTATGACGCTGACTCCGGCTGCAGCATTCTCTCGAGGATCTCGCGGTGCGCCGAAGTGTCCGGCTCCGAGGGCACGGTGCCATTCGCCGGAGCTTTGTCGGCAATTAACGGGGGATCGACCGCCGGGCTCTCCGAAGGGCTTCCCTGAATCCGGACCGCCTGTTTTCTGGCGTTAGAGACGCGAGCGATCTCCCGCGTCTGGGTTGGCGGCGCCGTGAGGGCAAGTGGTTCTCCGGAGAGCAGGCGATACTTTTCGGCCCCAGGGGAGCTTCCAACACCGCCGCTGGGATCGAAGGACCCGTCGGAAGCCTGGAGCTGGAGGTCGGCGATACGTTCCCGGGAGGTACGTAGGCTGGGGTGATTGCTACCCAGCGTGGCCTCACGAATCGTATGCGCTCGCTGGAACGCCGCGAGTGCGTCGCGGATCTTTCCTCGCGCCGAGCAGGCCTCACCAAAATGTTCGAGGGCCGTCGCGATCGCGAAGTGATTCGGCGCGAGAGTGCGCTCGCGAATCTCGAGAACGCGGCGCCAAAGCTGCTCGGCTGACTCGTGGCGCCCGAGCGCCTGTCTCACGGTCGCCAGGCTCGCCATCACCGTGGCCACCTCGGGGTGGTCCTCGCCCTTGCTGCGCTTCATCTCGAGAAGCCGAAGGAGCAGGGGCTCGGCCGAGGCATAGGCGGACTGCTTCAGGTAGATGCGGGTCAGGTCATTGAGGAGGAGTATCATGTCCGGATGATCGGGCCCAACCGTACGGTCACCGATTTCCAGAGCCTTACGGAAGAACTCTTCCGCCTCCGCGTCGTTTCCTGCCTCCAGCTTAAGCGCGCCCTGCCTGAGGAGCGCTGCGAGATCGGAATTTGGGCTGTCGTGCGCGTCGCCGAGCGGAGCAGGGTGGCGGACCATCCGATCCGCTGTCCCACGGTCGCTGCTGACGACCGGGGAATAGCCGGTCATCTCACTACCGCGCTCTAAGCCTGTTGCGGCGTCAGCCATCGGCTGGACCTCCAACGGTCATCCTCTCAACAGCGAGCACCGGGCGCGAAGTCCGCCCTCGCACGCGGGTGGCGCGTTGACCGTGTATGCGCGCCACACAACGGCGGGGGGCAAGTCGAGGACCATATGTAGTCCGCGCGTTGCGCAGGCCAGCGGGCCCTGAAGGTGTGTCATGGACGCAACACTGCCCGAGAGCGTTGCATCGACGCAACAGTCTCGGCCGGTGCGTCAAAAGAGGGGGCTGACCTGAGTCAGTCCGCGCGCTGCTCAGTCACCGCCACCCAGGGGGTTATCGAGGCCGGTTTTTGGGGGAGGGTGTGGGGTCCTTTTCGTCGGCTGGATCCCAGGTCGGGCCGCATTTGAGAACACGTTTCGCGATACGGCACCACTCGGCGACTTGACCGTCGTTCGCGCTCATCCAGTTCACAGGAACGGGGGCGAGTCGTCGTTTCTCGCCATCGCTGGCAAAGCACAGCCAGCCAGTGCTGAACTCCGTGGCGACTGCCCCACGACTTCCAACGACCTCGCGTCGGTCGCCGAGCACTCGTTGCTCGATCAGGTACACCGCATTCTCGACGGGTGTTCGCCGCTCCATTTTCCGACGTTCGATCGAAGAGGGGTGCACCATCCACACCTCCCAGGTTCGCCCACGGGCGTCGAGAAAGATCCGATAGCCAGTATTTTTTGCCGACTCGAGCTGCAAGTGGATTCCCGCGAAAGTAGGTATATCGACCGCAAAACATAAACCAAGGGCGAGGCCGGCGGGGCCTACGACTTCTTCTTCCCCCCGTCGTCCACTGGGTCCTTTGCGTCCACCAGGCTCGTCTCGCCTGGCTTTTTCGACATCCAGGCGACCGTGAGCGTACCATCGTTTTCCATTGTTACGGCATCGACGTCCTCGACGCGGGTCACGCCCTCACCTCGAATCGCGCCGCGAACCTCCTCTTCCGTCACGCGCTCTTTCCTGAGCGCGCCGGGAATGAACTTGCCATGCGATAGCAGGAGCGTCGGCTCGCCGTTGATGATCCGCTCAGCCTTGGGGAATCTGGCGGCAAGCTCGGCGAGCAATAGCTGTATCAGCATCAGAGTCGCAAGCGCCGCGACCCCTTCGATCAGAGTCACGTCTTTCGAGATGATCATCGAAGCGAACACCGAACCGACCGCAACGACGAACACGAAGTCGAATACATTCAGCTTGGAGAGCGTTCTCTTACCCGAAATGCGCAACATCGTGAACAGTATGACGTACCCGACGATCGACAGCGTCACGGTGCGCTCGACGTTGTACCAGCTCTGAAAAAAGAAGGGTGTGTGCCCCATCAGCCTCGCTTGTGCACGTGGCGGAAGGATTTAGCCGAACAGCGGCGCCGCCGATGGGTATTGTATAGCAGGGATCGCGCCGCCTCACGTGTATATTTGACCACGAATGCACAAGCTCGCCTATTTCGTCTTGCTGCCCCTCGGCATCCCTCGATACGAGGGAGTACCGCGGAATGCGGGCGATTTCTCGCTGCGCCCTGTCCGCTGGAGCGTTATCGGTGGCAGCGCCCCCCGAAGTGTCGTTATTGGGCGCACGGTTCGGATCACCGTGCAGGCTGAGATTGCAAAGGGCTGGCATATTTACTCACTGACACAGAAGCCCGGCGGCCCCATCCCATTGCGCCTGGAGCTCGTTGGCCCTGCTGATGTGCTGGTGCGGGGCGTCATCGATGCTCCGAAACCGGATCGGACCTTCGACAAGAATTTCGGGATCGAGACGGAGCTCTATTCTGGCAGCCCCCGCTTCACTATCCCGGTTGGCGTACCAGGTCATTCGCTCACCGGAATTCGAAGATTCCAAATTGGTGCTCGCTATCAGGTCTGTAGCGACAAGGTTTGCCTGCCGCCGCGTACAGACAAGCTCGACGTAGCACTTCGCATCACTGGACGGAAATGAGTTCTGGATTTCTGTGGCTCGCCGCGAGCACCGGGCTGCTCTCGCTGCTCACTCCGTGCGTCTTTCCGATGGTACCTGTCACCATCGCGTACTTCTCTAGCCCTGAGGATCGGCAATCATCGGGCGTGCGGAGAGCGCTCCTCTTTGGGCTGGGAATAATCGGAACGTTCACGGTTCTCGGACTCGTACTGGCGGCAGTGTTTGGAGCATCTGGTCTCAACCGGTTTGCGGCAGATCCGTGGGTGAACATCACGCTTGCCGCTCTTTTTCTCTTGTTCGCGGCGAATCTGTTTGGCTGGCTCGAGCTGCGCATCCCGTGGATCGTCGTCAATGCTGTCGATCGTTCCGCGCGCCAGGCGCCGGAGGGCAGCTCGCTGGGTGCCCTCGTTATGGGAGCGACGTTCACGCTGACATCTGTCACGTGCACTGCACCCTTTGTCGGTACGCTGCTCGTGCTTGCTTCGCGGGGATCGTGGGCAATGCCGATCGTCGGAATGATTGTCTATTCGACCGCGTTTGCGTTGCCGTTCGTCGTGCTCGCTATCGCTCCTCGTATGGTCGCGAGACTTCCTCGCGCAGGTCAGTGGATCCGGACTCTTCGCGTCCTGATTGGAATCCTCGAAGTCGGCGCGGCTATCAAATTCGTCTCGAACACGGATATGGTATTGAGGTGGGGAGTGTTCACGCGGCCGGTCGTTCTGTTCGGCTGGATGGTGCTGGCAATCG
>DASWBG010000374.1:0-3750 GCA_036390715.1 Gemmatimonadaceae bacterium | reverse complement strand
CGCCTCCCAGGAAGGGCTCTCCGAGCTGCGACGATACGTCGAGAGAATGTGGGACGACGTGCTGGCTGCCTACGCCGCCGGCGATCCACATCCGTCAACAAAGTCGGCGGCAACGCCCCAGAAAAAACGAGGAGCCAGGTGATGCCCACGAAGAAAGTGCCATCGATCGCGCCAATACATAGATCAGTAACTGTGTCCTGGCCGCAGGATGAAGCGTACCGCCGTTTCACCCAGGATTTCGCAAAATGGTGGCCTTCCTACAGCTACTCCATCGGCGGAAGCAGGGTCGCGCGCGTGGTGTTCGAGCCTCGTGCAGGCGGACTGATCTATGAGGAGCACAAGGACGGCACGCGCATGCGGTGGGGCAAGGTCGTCGCGCTCGAGCCGCCGCGCCGAGTGGTGTTCACCTTTCATCCAAGCCGCGCCGAGTCGGATGCTCAGCAAGTCGAAATCACTTTTTCACCCGATGGAGCTGGCACCCGGTTGGATCTGATCTCAACAGGCTGGGAGAAGATGAGCGACAAGGCTCAGCGCACACGCGGCGGGTACCAGTTGGGGTGGGGCTTGGTACTCGACAGGTTTGCGGGGCGCTTCCGCCCGGCTCTTCTTTTTTTCGGCGCCATGTCCGCAGGAATCACTCTCATTGGCCAGCGCGGAAAATTCGTTAGAACCAGTCTGGGGAAAATGGAGGATTAGCCTTCTGATACGCAGTCAGATGCGCGCCGATTGGATCGCGCCCCCGGGCTCACCTTTGTCATAGGATTCATCGACGCCCCCGGAGTGGAATCGGCCTCGCTTGACGGTTGGATGTCCGCATCCTACGTTCGATTCGACACACTTCGGCTACAGGACCATCCACCTCCCGATCTCCTGACATGCGAAGACGCGAAGTCGTACAGTTCCTGGGCGCCGCCCTCGCGCTGCCCTTCATCCCGCGAGGCACCGAAGCCGCGATAAAGTTCGGAGAGGCGCTCCATCTCCGGCTGGGCGAAGTTCCGTTCAGAACCCTCAATCACGAACAGCAGGTGCTCGTGACCACGATTGCGGAGATGATAATCCCGGAGACCGACACGCCGGGCGCGGCGAGCGTAAAAGTGCCGGAGTTCATCGATCTGATCCTGACCGAATGGGCGAGCGACGACGACAGGGCCGCATTCCTCGCCGGGCTGCGCGACATCGATGCACGCGCGGCGGCGATGGGCTCAAATCGATTTGTCGATTTGCCGGCAGCGAAAAAAGTCGAGCTCCTGACAGCGCTCGATGGGGCGAGGGGAGACAAGGCAGGGGCCGGGCTCGCGTTCGCGCGACTCAAGGCACTCACTGTGTATGGGTACTTCACATCGCTGCGCGTGGAGCAGGAGATCCTGAAAGTGCAGATGTTCTTCAATGGATATCAGGGTAGCGTACCATTCACGCCCGCGGTCTGACCATGCCACCAATGACATATGATGCGATCGTCGTCGGCTCTGGGATCTCCGGCGGGTGGGCGGCGAAGGAGCTGACGGAAAAGGGACTGCGCACAATCGTGCTCGAAGCGGGCCGCCCGATCGATCCGGCGGTCGACTACGTGGAGCACGTGCTTCCGGGGGAAAAGCGCTATCGAGGGATGGGTAACCGCAAACAGGTCGAGCGCTATCAGCCCATCCAGCGGCATACGGGTGCGTGCGACGAGTGGTCCTCCAAGTTTTTCGTCAACGACCTCGACAATCCGTACTCATTTCCAGAGGACAAGCCATTCTACTGGATACGCGGACGACAGGTTGGTGGACGCTCCATCATGTGGGGGCGCTGCGTCTATCGATGGAGCGATCTCGATTTCACCGCGAACGCGCGAGAGGGATACGGAGTCGACTGGCCGCTTCGCTACAATGATCTCGCTCCGTGGTGGAGCTACGTCGAGAAATTCGTTGGAATTCAGGGGCGTCGCGAGAACCTCCCACAGGTTCCCGACGGCGAGTTCCAGACTCCGTGGCCGCTGAATGCGGCTGAGCAGAAGTCGCGCGACATTCTGCTCACGAAATTCGGTGGCGAGCGTGTGATCACCAACGCGCGCCTGGCGGTGCTCACCGAGGATCACGGCGGTCGCCAGAAGTGCCACCTGTGCGGACACTGTGCGCGAGGATGCATCACGCTCTCGTACTTCAGCAGCATCAACTCGACGCTGCCAGCTGCACGCAAAACGGGGCGCTTGACGCTCAGGCCATTCAGTGTCGTGCACAGCGTGATCTATGATCCGGCGAAGCGACGCGCGACCGGTGTTCGGGTGATCGACGCGAATACCAAGCAGATGTTCGACGTCAACGCGAAGGTGATCTTTCTCAACGCGTCGGCGATGGAATCGACGCGCATCCTTCTCAACTCTGCGACGCCCGAATTCCCGAATGGGCTCGGCAGCTCCAGCGGCGAGCTGGGGCACAATCTGATGGACCACATCATGGACGGGGGCGCGACCGGCTCGCTGCCATTCGCGATGGACCGCAGAGAGATCGGCAATCGGCCCGATGCGATCTACGTCCCGCGTTTCCGGAATGTGAAAACGAAGCATCCAGATTTTCTGCGTGGGTATGGCTTCGAAGGTCGAGCCTACCGTCCGGACTGGGAGCGCGGAGCCGAAATGCCTGGCTTCGGCGCCTCCTTCAAGAAATCCCTGATCGGTGATCTCGGACCGTGGGAGCTGGAGTTCGGTGGCTTTGGCGAAATGCTTCCGCGCCACGAGAACTACGTCGAGCTCGATTCGCATCTCGTCGACGCGTGGGGGATTCCAGCCCTGCGGGTTAACTGCGTCTACAGCGACAACGAAAAGAAAATGAAAGAGGACATGGTAGTGAGCGCCACTGAGATGCTCGAGGCGCTTGGCGCGACAAACATACGGCCGTTCAAGATAGACCATCCCCCGGGCCTGGTGATTCACGAGACGGGAACCGCACGCATGGGGCGTGATCCGAAGACCTCGGTTCTCAACTCCCACAATCAAGTGTGGGACGCGCCCAACGTGTTCGTGACCGATGGCGCGTGCATGCCGTCGACAGCGAATCAGAATCCGAGCATCACTTACATGGCGCTCACCGCGAGGGCGGTTGATTACGCGCACCAGCTTCTCAACCGGAGAGAGCTGTAGCGTATATTCCGCCCGCGATCCAATTGAGGACCTGCATCGTCGGCGCGGCTTGCATTGCTGTCGTCACAGCGTGCGGCCGAGAGCCGCGCACTGATGAAATCTCCGCCGCGGCGAAAGCCTTGACCGTAATCGGGCCGGACGGCACCCCGAGGATGTTCGCCGCCGATCAGGATTCTTCCGGATCGCGATTTTGCTTCCAATCGGCCGATTCGACTCTTCCTGTCGGAGCTCCCGTCACCGTCGTCCACACCGTATTTCCTCAATATGCCGTCGACGGCCGTCTCGGTCGACGCAGCAAGAGTCCGTGCTTTCCCCCACCGGTGGGATCGATCGACAGCATGGAGAACGTGGTCGATGCGCCCGGAGACACTCTCGGACGCCGCGGCGTGCCGATCGTAGTCCTGGGAAGACTGCCGTCAGTCCAAATGAGAGGGGACACCGTGATGTTGGCGGTCGAGCCCGGCCAAACGTCGTGGCGGTTCCGGACGTGCGCGAGCGAAGAAGCAGTTCACGCAACCGCGTGGTCCGGCGTTCCGCTGGTCTCGCCCCGCCGCTGGCACGCCTACTACTACCTGGGCTACGACGTCGAACCGGACTGTACGCCTGCCGACTACACCCCCGACAGCGCGGCG
>DASWBG010000373.1:0-2763 GCA_036390715.1 Gemmatimonadaceae bacterium | reverse complement strand
CGCATCCTCGCAAAGAGCAGGACGCACCAGATCGTCGCCGGCGGTGGCCGAGTAGCCTTCGTTGAACACGAGGTAGATGACTTCGAGCACGGACGACAATCGGGCGGCGAGCTCCGTCCCGCGCGGCACTTCAAAGGGAATTTTCCGCTCGGAGAGTGTACGCTTGGCGCGGACGATTCGCTGTGCGACCGTCGGCTCGGGAACGAGGAACGCCCGCGCTATCTCATCCGTGGAGAGACCGCCGAGCAGCCGCAGAGTGAGCGCAGTCCGCGCTTCGCGAGGGAGCACCGGATGACAGGACATGAACACTAGGCGAAGAAGATCGTCGCCGATGTCGTCGTCGAGCGCTGCGTCCATCTCCGCCACCGCCAGCTCCTGGCGTGACTCGAGCTCGTGACCGAGCTCCTCGTGTTTGCGCTCGATCCGCTCGTCTCGTCGAAACGTGTCGATCGCACGATGCTTCGCGGCGGCCATGAGCCAGGCGCCGGGGTTGTCCGGAACACCCGACTCGGGCCACTGCTCCAGCGCGGCAAGGAGCGCGTCCTGCGCGAGGTCTTCAGCGAGACCCACATCGCGCACAATTCGCGTAAGTCCTGCTATCAACTTCGCGGATTCGATTCGCCAGACTGCATCGATCGCGCGATGGGTGTCGGAGGTCGTCACGACCTCCAATCACACCAGCTTCGCGCCCCCGTGCAAGGGCCGAAAAGGCGTTGTTACGCCCTTGCGGCAGTCTTTCCACGCGACTTCTGAGCAGCCCTGCCCGACGGCGGCGTTGATGCGGCGTCAAACGCCGGAGCGTCCTGCATCAGCCGAATTTCGCTCTCGCCTCTGCCCATCGTCTTGAGGAATCGCTTCGTCAACTCGATCGCCTCCGCTTTCGACTTCGCGTTGATGATCGCGTAGCCTCCGACGAGTTCCTTCGTCTCGGTAAACGGTCCGTCGATGACAGTGAACTTTCCATTCGAGTCGATCCGGACACGCGCGCCCTTCGAGCTGGGTTGGAGCCCGTCGGTCGTGATCAGCGTGCCGGCCCTCGCCATCTCTTCGATCAGCTGTCCAACGGCGGCCATTTCCTTTTCGGTCGGCGCGTCGTTCTCCGTGCCTGGCTTGTATAGCGTCATGTATCTCATTGTCGCTCCTTTTATGGTCTTGAAACGGTAAGGGTTCCGCTCGCAGCCAACAGCTGGTCCGCACATAGCCGCTGGCAGGTAGTCTTCAGTTTGCGGTTGGGTTTCTGGAATCCTCTACTTCTTTGCGTTCGCGGCCATCTGCTTGCCGACCCGCTCTTCCTGCGCTCTCAGCTCTGGAGTGAACTCGGGACCAAAGTCGTCCGCCTCGAACACCTGGCGGATCTCGATCTCCGATTCTCCCTTGGGGAACGGATTCGGAGAGCGCTTCACCCACTCGATCGCCTCGTCCAGCGATTTCACCTGGAACAGCCAGAAGCCAGCGATCAGCTCCTTCGTCTCGGCGAACGGCCCGTCGACCACGGCCCGCTTGGTTCCCGAGAACTTTATTCGAACGCCCTTCGAGCTCGGCTGCAGACCCTCAGCGGCGAGTAGAACGCCGGCCTTCACCAACTCTTCGTTGTACTTCCCCATGTCGGCAAGGAGCTTCTCGTCGGGGAGCACCCCTGCTTCCGATTCCTTGTTGGCTTTCACTATCACCATGAACCGCATTGTCGTCTCCAGTCGTTTCGGATTCCGAGCGGGCCCCACCGTTCGAGCGGATCGCCCTGCCCTCTATCTACACGTCGAACGGGGCACCGCGAAATCGACACGCGGTGCCCCGTTGTTTTTTGACACATCTAAAGCCCATCGCGACAACAACTTGCTACTCGAAGCTTGCCGCCTCAGCATTTAAGTGGTCGGAACTCAGCCGGTGAAAACTCAGCTGCCCCGCTCTCATCCGCTCACGACCGCGAGGATGTTCCCGTCCGGATCCTTGAACCACGCGGCTTTTGATTTCCCCGCGATATGGACGTCTCCCTTTCGGGTCATCCCGGGAAAGTCGTAGTGCTCGAATGCAACTCCTTTTGCCTTGAGATCCCGCACAGTGCCCTCGACATCGTCGACAATCCACGTGACGGCGGTCGCCTTGTTGCTCCCCGCGAATTGTGATTTATACACAAGCACGGTTGAGTTTCCGCTCTTGTAGTTGAGCACTTCCGGTTCCTGGACCGGCGTCGGCTTGAAGCCAAGCGTGTCGCCGTAGAATTTCTTTGCGGCCTTCAGGTCCTTCACAGCGATCGTTGCCACGGCGTCCTTGTCAGCGAGCATTCGTACGTCCTCCCACGGTTTTCAGATACGCGGCAAAGCGGTCGAAGCTCTGGTTCCAGCCGCCTTCATGTCCGTTGCGGTCTTCGACCGACGTGAACACGCCCTGCCGGAAGACCATGTCGGTCTTGTTCCCACGCGCCGCGAAGGTGATGGTGATCAGCGTTTCCTCGGCCGGGTTCTCGTCCCAGATAAAGGTGAAGGAGATTTTTTCAGGCGGAACGATCTCGCGATAAACGCCGTGTTGCCAAAGCTCCTTCCCGTCGGGCGATCGCATCATCGCCCGCCATTTTCCGCCGGGCCGCACATCCAGCTCGACCACGGGCGCGGTAAAGCCATTCGGGCCCCACCAGTTCTTCGCCTGTACTGGATCGGACCACACCTTCCATAGAAGATCGCGCGGAGCCTCGAATGTGCGCTTGATGACGAGCGTCTGCTCGGCCGGTGCTGCGGCGCGTTTATTTGCTGTGTTTGACGCGGGCAT
>DASWBG010000372.1:0-9301 GCA_036390715.1 Gemmatimonadaceae bacterium | reverse complement strand
GGCGCCTCCGAGGTGTTCTTCGAGCGGGTACGCGAGCTGGGCGACAAGCTCGGTCCGATCCTCGTCCAGATGGGGCCCGATTTTCAGCCGGGTGAGCTGCCGGCTCTCGTCGATTTCATCGGCCGAGTTCCAAGGGATCTTCGCATCGCGATCGAGTTCAGGCACCGCGGCTGGATCACGGACGGAGTGCTGGCGCTGCTCAAGGAGCACAACATTGCGCTTGTATTGACCGATGGCCGCTGGATTCCGCGCAAGCTGATGCTGAGTCTCGCCGCGCGTCCCACGGCTGATTTCGGGTACATCAGATGGATGGGACCGAATCGCGATCTGGTCGATTACACCCGAGTCCAGGTCGATCGCTCGCACGAGGTCGATCTGTGGTCCGAAGCGATCGAAGGGATGTCGGAGAAGGTGTCGCAGGTATACGGATACGTCGCGAATACATTTTCTGGCCACAGCCCGGCCACGGCGCGAGAGCTTCAGTATCATCTGGGCCAAGCGCCTGTCGACCCAGATCTGCTCGGCGAGCAAATGTCGCTCTTTTGATATGCGACGATTCGGAGACTTCCTTCTTGGGATTGGGCTCGTCGTCGGCATTGGCGCGATCATCGGATATGAGCTGGACATCATCCCTCCGCTCCCACCCGCTGTTCTCAAGCTTGTTCTATACAAGCTGATCTTCGCCGGAGGCGTAGGCCTTCTCGTTGCTGGCGCATTTATTCGCCGACTGGCGAACAGAATCGAATCCTCAGATTTCACTCTAGCTTCGCGGCAAGAGATTGACCGTAGTGCTGTCACGGATGCGCTCCCTCCGCCACCAGCGAGCGAAGTATTGGTTCAAAAGGGGACCGTCCGCGACAAGCCCCCTTCAGCCCTCTAGCGAAATGTTCCTCGGACACTACGGCGTTGCATTCGCGGCCAAGCGCGCAGCGCCGCGAACATCGTTGGGCGCGCTCACATTTGCCGCGCAATTTCTCGATGAGCTGTGGCCGATTCTTCTCCTGCTCGGCGTCGAGCAGGTCAGGATCGCTCCCGGGCTGATGGCGGCGAATCCGCTCGACTTCATTTACTACCCGTATTCCCACAGTCTGTTAATGGCGATCGTATGGGGAATCGTTATCGGAGGCGCGTACTTTCTGCTCAAGCGCTATGGCCGCGGAGCAATGATCATGGGCGCGCTCGTCGTGAGCCACTGGTCCCTCGATTTGCCGATGCATCGTGCTGATCTTCCACTTTGGCTCGGCGCATCCAGTCCCAAGGTGGGCTGGGGGCTCTGGAATTCCATCACCGCTACCTACGTGATCGAGTTCGCCATCTACGCGATCGGTGTAGCGCTTTACCTTCGCGCCACGCGCGCGAGAGATCGCATTGGGAGCTGGGGACTCTGGGCGTACGTCATCCTGCTGGCGATTCTCTACGTCATGAGCAACGGATCGCCGCCGCCGAGTGAGCGGGTGCTGGCGTGGACGGCTTTGGGCATCTGGCTATTCGTGCCATGGGCGTGGTGGGTTGACAAGCATCGCGAATACGTCGGTCGCATCTCGATTTCCATCGAGCGACCGACAACCTTCTGATTCGTGGACCGACGCGGCGTCGACTGGATCAGTCTCGCGGCGATTGCGCTGCTCAATCAGATCGGCTGCACGTCGAAGCCGGCCTCAACGCCAGGTGTTGCAGCCGTGACTCGTGAGCTGAGGCGGGCACCCTTTGGCAGGACGGCGGACGGCCAGCCCGTGGAACTTTTCACTCTCACGAATGCTCACGGTATCGAACTGCGGCTGACGAATTACGGCGGGATCATCACCTCGCTGAAGACGCCGGATCGCTCGGGGCGGTTCGATGACATCGTACTCGGCTACGACAGCCTGAGTGGGTATCTGCACAATAGCCCGTACTTCGGCGCGATCGTCGGGCGCTACGGCAACCGGATTGCCAAAGGGCGATTCACGCTCGACGGAACAACGTACCGCCTCGCCGTCAACAATGGACCGAATAGTCTGCATGGTGGGATCCGTGGGTTCGACAAGGTCGTCTGGAAGGCTGAGCCGTTCCGGAACGATGGCACCGAGGGTGTCGCTCTCGAATACACCAGTGCCGATTTGGAAGAGGGTTATCCAGGGACTCTTCGTGCCCGGGTCGCTTATACGCTCACCGACGACAATCGGTTGATCGTCGACTATCAGGCGACGAGCGACAAACCGACCCCCGTCAATCTCACGCAGCACACCTACTGGAACCTTGCTGGTGATGGAAGTCGAGACATTCTCGCGCACGTGCTCACCATCAACGCAGACTCGATGACGCCGGTGGACACGACGCTCATCCCGACCGGCGAGATCTCCCCGGTTGCTGGCACTCCGTTCGATTTTCGGACGCCGATGCCAATAGGTGCGCGCATTGACCAGCGCCAGAACACGCAGATTCGCTACGGCGGCGGCTACGACCACAACTTCGTACTCAACCGCGGTGGTGCGGCGGCGGACCCTTTGGTCCACGCCGCTCGTGTCTCTGAGCCATCAACGGGGCGGACGCTGGACATTTTCACGACCGAACCAGGGATTCAGTTCTATTCCGGGAACTTTCTCGACGGCAGCATCACCGGCAAGGCGGGGCACATCTATAGGTATCGTTACGGACTAGCCCTCGAGACGCAGCATTATCCCGACTCACCCAATCATGCGAACTTTCCCTCTACCATCTTGCGTCCGGGGCTGCAGTATCGGACGCGTACGATCTTCGCGTTCGGAGTCGCGCCATGATGTACGCACCGATAAAACCGCGCGTCGCTGCGTTAGCCTTCTTGTTTGGCGTAGCAGTGGACTGCGCCTCGTTCGGTGATCTGCGCGCACAACCTGCGAGAATGCAGGTCGCGACGCGTGGACCAGCACGGGCCGTCTGGACTAAGGGGCGTGCCCGCGCATGGGCCGATTCCACGGGGTGGCTCGTCGGCAGCAACTTTATTCCCAGTACCGCGATCAACCAGCTCGAGATGTGGCAGGCCGCGACGTTCGACCCACATACCATAGACCGTGAGCTCGGATGGGCGGAATCGCTCGGCTTCAACACGATGCGCGTCTTCCTTCACAATCTCCTCTGGCAGCAGGATTCCAGCGGCTTCCTGAGTCGCATGGACCAGTTCCTCACGATCGCCGACCGACACCACATTCGGCCGATGTTCGTGCTATTCGACGCGGTATGGGATCCGATGCCGCATCTCGGTCAGCAGCGCGCGCCGATCCCGCACGTGCACAACTCCGGCTGGGTGCAGAGTCCCGGCGCCGCGATTCTCGCGGACACCGCCAGCTTCGAACAGCTACGCAGCTACGTGCAGGGTGTCGTCGGACGCTTCGCAAAGGACCGTCGCGTTGTCGCGTGGGACGTGTTCAATGAGCCGGACAACACCAACCGTCCAGTGTACTTGGCGTATGAGCCGGTCGACAAGGAGGCGCACTCGTTCATCCTGATCCGGAAGGCATTTGTGTGGGCGCGAGAGATGAATCCCTCACAGCCGCTCACCGCCGCGCCGTGGAGGGGCGATTGGATCGACCCGACGACCCTCAAGCCGTTCACGGCGTACATGCTCGACAGCTCGGACGTCATCACCTTCCACAGCTACGACGACAGCGCGAATGTCGAGCGACTCGTGACAGCTCTCGAGCGCTACGGTCGGCCGATCATCTGCTCCGAGTACATGGCTCGCCCACGGGGCAGCACCTTCCAGAAGATCCTGCCGATTTTCGCGCGGAGGCGTCTCGGCGCGTTCAACTGGGGTTTTGCCGCGGGCAAGACACAGACGATCTATCCGTGGGACTCCTGGGATCGCGAGTACACGGCGGATCCGGCGGTGTGGTTCCACGACATCTTCAGGAGCGACGGCACGCCGTACGACGCGGCGGAGGTCGCGTTCATTCGCGGGATCACGGCAACCGGGGGCAGGCGCTGATTACTCCGAAGTTAGAGGCAGGCTGCTCCAACCAAACTACGCTGTTGCCCGCTACCCAGTTCAGTCGAATCGAGAGCGCGTACAAGCTCCGGCTACCCATATTTCCTTGATGGTTCTTCGCAAATGGATTCTCAGCGTTCTCGCGATCTCGTTCGCGATCATCTGCATCTTCCTCGGCGCCTGGCAGATCCGCCGCCTTTGGGCTCGAGAAAGAGCAAACGATGACCTAGCAGCGAGACGGCTTGCGCCCGAGGTCGAGCTCGACTCGTTGCCGCGCGATACCGCCGCTGCCCACTTCCGGAGAGTCCACCTCAGAGGGAGCTACGATCATGAGCACGAAATCATCTACACACTGCGGGGCCGCAACGGATCGCCGGGCATCAACATCCTGACTCCGCTCCTTCGGAACGGGAAGGACACTGTCGTGCTCGTCAATCGCGGCTGGGTCTATTCGGCCGATGGAACGACCATCGATCTCCAACCATGGAAAGAGGCGGACACACTCAACGGTCGTGGCTTCGTAGAGACTTTTCCCACCCAAGGACCATTTCCACCACCAAATCCAGCGCGGCCGAGGTCATTCCGGCGCCTCGACCGATCGGCGTTGGCGAAGGTTTTTCCGTATCCCATCGCGAACTATTTCGTCGTTCTCACAGATTCATCCGCGTCGCCAAGTGCTCCGCCACGCGTTGAACAGGCGCCGCTGGACGAGGGCCCGCATCGTATGTACGCCATCCAGTGGTTTTCGTTTGCGGCGATCTCTATTATTGGACTTGTACTCTTTATCAGGCGAACATGAGCGACATATCGGTTGGAACCGCGAGCGAGAAGGAAGCACGTGACGTAGCGGAGCATGCCCGCGAGACCGAGTGGACGCACCCGAGCTTCGTCCGAGAGCTTTTTCTAGGGAGATTCCGTCTCGACTTGATTCATCCGCATCCGCCCTCAGACGTCGCGGAGGAAGCGCGGGCCAAGCCGTTCATGGACAAGCTGCGAGCCTTCATGGAACGCGTGGACTCGGAAGAGATCGACCGCACCGGGGAACTCCCGGAGCCGCTCGTCCAGGAGCTGCGCGACATGGGTGCCTTCGGCATCAAGATCGGGAAGGAGTACGGCGGGCTCGGTCTGTCGCAAATGAGTTATATCCGCGCGATCGAGATGGTGACGTCGAAGGACGGATCGATTACGGCGCTTCTCTCCGCCCACCAGTCAATCGGAGTCCCACAGCCGCTCAAACTGTTTGGCACAGAAGAACAGAAGCGGAAGTACTTTCCGCGACTCGCGAAGGGCGCAATCTCGGCATTCGCGCTGACCGAAGTCGATGCCGGATCGGATCCCGCCAACATGCGCTGCACGGCGACGCCAACCGAAGATGGAAAGCATTTCATAATCAACGGCGAAAAGCTCTGGTGCACGAATGGGACGCGGGCCGAGCTGTTCGTAGTGATGGCGCGGACCCCCGAGAAGGTGATCAAGGGAAAGCCGATCAAGCAGATCACGGCCTTCATCGTCGAGTCGTCGATGCCGGGCGTCGAGGTCGTGCATCGCCTGCGCTTCATGGGGCTAAAGGCGATCGAGAACGGCGTCATCCGCTTCACCAACGTGAAGGTCCCGCGAGAGAACATCCTGTGGGAAGAGGGGAAGGGGTTGAAGCTCGCGCTTATCACACTGAACACCGGCAGGCTCACCATTCCAGCTGGTTGCGCGGGGGCGGGAAAGCAGATGGTGTCGATCGCGCGCAAGTGGGCGAACGAGCGGGTGCAATGGGGACAGCCGATCGGCAAACACGAAGCAGTGGCGCAGAAGCTCGCGCGAATGACCGCGTACACCTTCGCGATGGAAGCGGTGGCGGAGCTGTCGGTGGCGTTGTACGAGAAGGGCGGCTACGACATTCGGCTAGAGGCGGCAATCGCCAAGATGTTCAACACCGAAGCCGGGTGGAGAATTGTAGACGACACGGTGCAGATTCGTGGTGGCCGGGGCTACGAGACGGCGGAATCGCTCGCGCGTCGGGGCGAACCGCCAATACCTACAGAGAGGGCGATGCGCGACTTCCGCATCAATCTCATCTTCGAGGGATCTTCGGAAATCATGCGGCTGTTCATCGCGAGAGAGGCCGTCGATTACCACTTCAAGCTCGCGTTCGACATCGTCAGCCCGGAGTCGACGTTCAAAGAAAAACTCTCGGCCATGGCGAACGCGACGCCGTTCTATCTGACATGGTATCCGTCGCGCTGGCTGAATGCCTCGAGATTCAAGAGGTACGGCGAGTTCGGCAAGCTCGCGCCCCACGTGCGATACATTGAGCGGACAACCCGCCATCTGGGGCGGTCCATCTTCCACGCGATGGTGCGGTTCGGTCCCAAGCTCGAGAGAAGGCAGATGGTGCTGTTCCGCGCGGTAGACATTGGAGCGGAGCTGTACGCGATGTCCGCGGCGTGCGCGAGAGCGCAAATGTTGTCAAAGCAGGGAAGACCGGAGGCGATAACGCTCGCGGATGTGTTCTGCATCGAAGCGCGCGACCGGATCAAGACTCATTTCGATCAACTGTTCGGCGCCAACGATCCCACTCTCTACAAGCTCGCGATGGAAGTCCTGCGGGGCGAGCACGCATGGCTCGAGCAGGGAATCGTGTCGAGTGTCGCGGACCTCGAGAAAGCAAAACGGCGCCCCACTGGTGGGGGCGCCGTTCCGAGCGCCATTTTCCCTTCCGACTCGACGACTGCGAAGGTGGGCGCTTAAATAGCGCCCACCAACACAGCGTTTGCTACGCGGTCGTCGTCGCCGCGACGGGTTTCGCAGTGAGGCCGATCGCCAGCATCGCGATCGCGACCAGGCAGTGGAGCCAGATGTCCGGTCCACCGAGCGGAACGAGACCGAATCCTGTCGGCGCGACGAAGCCGAGGATCGTGAGCACGACGTAGATATACCCGCCGATGGTGAAGAACTGTTTCGAGCCTCCCCAGCTGCGGGAAGCGGCGAGTGCCCACACTCCGAACAAAAGGTGCACGACGTTGTGGAGCAGGTTTACAGGGAAAATGCCGAGCGCTTTCGAGGCGAGCGCGGGATCGGTTGGCTGCATTGCCATGCCGCCCTGCGCGAGGAAGCCGACGATTGCTAACAGGATGAAGACGACGCCGAAGACCCCCGCCAGCTTTTGAATCGTGGAATTCATGCTGTGCATCTCCTGTGGTTGGGTTGCGCGTCGGAAACCCGCCCCGCGCGCGCCACTAAGCTAGACGCGCTGGGCTAATTGCGCTACAACGCATTCGCGCCGTCTGTTTGGCGCGGGCTACCGGCGACATCGCGCGGCCGTGATTTGCGCGTTCTGAAATTCTCGCGCGGTCGGGCGGTGAGGATGTCCTCTGCGGGGCAGTGTCCTCGCACGTCCGCCGTTGGGGCGCGCTCGCGCGCCCAAACGACGGGCTCTTGCTGCGGGTGCCCCTCCGAGGACACCCTCACCGCCCTCCATCTCGATATTTGTGGCCGCGGCGTCGCGGTCACGAGCGAAGATCGTGTGAGCGCGCGCTCACTTCTGCGCACATGCGTGTGGCGCCGGAGCGGACGCGCACTACTTCACGTAGCGCGAACAACTAGTCGCGCAAGACTAAGGGCTGCTGCGAAATCTCACGGACCGGCGCAACAATCCAGAAGCTAGAGCAAAGTTCCGCTGAGGATCAGAAGCGCGACATAGAAGTAGATGCTGAGCCCCGTGACGTCGACAAGGGTTGCGACGAAGGGAGCGGACGCGCTCGCGGGGTCGAAGCCGAGGCGCTGAAGAATGAACGGCAGCATTGAGCCGGCAAGCGAGCCGAAGGTGACGACGCCGACAAGTGCTACACCGATCGTGAGCGCGAGCAGATTCGGGTGCGGATAGTGTGCAATGCCGAGGTTCTGCCAGATCAGAATGCGCGCGATTCCCATCACACCGAGAATGGCGCCGAGCATCAGGCCCGAGGGCAACTCCCGGAGCATGATCTTCCACCAGTCGCGCAGCTTGATCTCGCCCAGCGCCAGCGAACGGATGATGAGCGACGTCGCCTGGGAGCCGGAATTGCCGCCGGAGCTGATGATGAGCGGCACGAATAGCGCAAGCACGACCGCCTTCTCCAGCTCTCCCTGGAAGTGGCCCATCGCCGTCGTCGTCAGCATCTCGCTCAGGAAAAGAGCCGCGAGCCAGGGCGCGCGCTTGCCGATCATCGAGAAAAACCCGATTTGTGTGTAGGGCATGTCGAGCGCTTCCATGCCGCCGAAGCGCTGCACGTCTTCCGTGTGTTCTTCGACGAGGGCGTCGATGACGTCGTCGACCGTGACGACGCCCTGGATCACGCCATTATGATCCACGACCGGAACGGCGACGAGATCGTACTCGCGAACCAGTCGCGCCACTTCTTCACGATCGGCGGTGAGCGGAACCGTCTGCACTTCCTGCCAGGCGATGTCCGACACCTTCGCTCCTTCCGGTGCGGCCAGCAGCTCGCGCAGCGACATCACGCCCTGCACGCGTCCGGCGGAATCCGTGGTGTAGATGGTGTTCATCGCCTCGCGACGCTCCGACCTCGCGATTCGTCGCACGGCGGCGAGCGCTTCATCCACCGGCGTATCCTGTGAGACGGAGACGAACTCCGTCGTCATCAGTCCGCCAGCGGAATTGGGGTCGTAAGAGAGGAGCTTCTCTGTCTCGGCTCGCTCCGCCGCCGGAATCTCGGAGAGAATCCCTTCTGTGGTTTCTTCCTCGAGTCCTTCGAGCGTGTCGGCGCGATCGTCTGGAGTCATCTCCGTGACGAGCTCGGCCGCCTGCCGCACGCTCATCGTCTCGAGCACTTCGCTGCGGAGATCTTCGTTCAGGTACTCGAGCACGTCGGCGGCGCGCTCGACCGGGAGCGCCGACAGGAACGGCGCGACCATTTCCCGCGGCAACGCCTGCGCGACGTCCGCTAGATCCTTGGCGTGCAGCTCCTCAGTCTCGGCCGCAATCGCGTCGGGACTTTCCTCGAGCATGACGAGGATGTCCGGCGCGAGCAGAGCGCCCACAGTGCCTTCTTCTTCTTCCACTTCCACCGGTGGATTGTGGGTCGGGGTCTTCATGGCGCGAGAGGAAGTGTGCGCCCGTCGATCTTGATTTCCTTTACTTCGTAACCGGCGACCGCAATGGCGGCGCGGATGTCCTCGGGTGCGACGGTGCCGTCATGCTCGATTACAGCCTTGCCGATGGTGACATCAGCTCTCCGGATTCCCTCTATGCCCGAGAGGGAAGTGAACACCGCGCGAACGCAGTGAACGCACGTCATGCCGGAGATCGAGGCCGTGGTTCTCATCGGGGCATAATATAGTAGTGTCGGAGAAGCCGACGCCCCT
>DASWBG010000371.1:0-3864 GCA_036390715.1 Gemmatimonadaceae bacterium | reverse complement strand
TACTTCTGAGCAACATCTCGCATCTGATCAACGGTCACCGCCCGTATCCGGTCATCGTACTCCAGAATCTCGTGAAGTCCCTCGCCGAACATCCACGCGTCGAGCATCTCGCCGAGCTGCGCGGCGCCGCTCTCCTGGCTGATCGCGTGCGTGCCGACCATGTACTCCTTGGCGCGGGCCAGCTCGTCGGCCGACACCGAGGCGTCGCGCAGCTTCGCGAACTCGGCGAGGAGACCCGCGCGCGCGACTCCTTCCTTTTCCGGCGACGTCGCGATGTACGAAACAAACATCCCCGCCAGTCGTTTCTCGCTCACCGCCGCCTGCACAGTGTACGCGAGCGACTGCCTGTCGCGCAGCTCGTCGAAGAACCGGCCACCCAATCCGCTCGCGACAGTTGCGATGAGATTCGCGGCGAAGCGTGATTCGTCGGGGCGCGAGGGCGCTGGAAAACCCAGAGCAATCGCCGTTTGCGCCTTGTCGCGCGACTCGGCGGCAATCTTAACGCTCTTGGGCCAACGCGCTTTTCCAACCCTGGGAGCTTTTTCCAGCTGGACGGCGCCGAACTGCCGGGCAACCATGTCGGCCACCGCTTGGGGATCCATGTCGGCGACGATTCCAAAAACCGCCGCTGATTCGAGAATCTTGGACTTGTGCCACTCTCTCGCGTGCTCCGCCGAGATCGCGCGCAGCGACTCCTCCGTTCCCATAGTGGGAGTTCCGTACGGATGCCCGGCGAACGCCACCGAGCTTGCAAGTCGCATGGGGTACCGGTACATGTCGTCGCGCAGCATCGCGACGTTGGAGAGCGCCACGGTTCTTTCGGTCTCGAATGCGTCGTCGGGAATCGTCGGACGCTGGATCACGTCTCCCAACAGCTCGATCGCCTCTGCAATGCGAGTGGCGGGTACCGACAGGGACCACCCAAAGCTGTCGCTCCCCGCGCTCGCCGAAATCGATCCGCCGAGCATCTCCGCGTCCTCGGCGATCTGCGCCGCGGTACGCGTGGTGGTTCCCTTGAGCATGGTCCGCGCGGTGAGCAGCGTGAGTCCTGCCTGCTCGGGCTCTTCCTCTACCGCACCGCCCACGATGTAAACCCCGATGTTGGCCATCGGAGTCCCGGGCTTTCTTCGTACGAGCACGGGGACTTTTTCCGCCGTGCGGAAAATCGAGACACCGGCTTCCTCCTTCTCCCGCTCGGCGCTCTTCTCGGCTGGCGCGCTCGCCGGTGGACGACGCGGAATCGCTGGGAGGCGCTCCGACCCGCCTTCGCCGAGGATCCGCTTCATGTCGGCCGCGTCCTGCGCGACGACGGGCGCATTCTCCGGACGATAGACCAGAGCCGCGGCCCGCTCCTCTGATAGATACTTTCGCACGACGCGCTGAATATCGTCAGCCGAGGCGGAGGTGTAGCGCTTGTAGTACTCGTCCCCGAGCTGCCAGCCCCCCAGCGCTTCCCATTCGGCGAGATAGTTGGCACGCCCTTCCGCTGTCTCGAGGCGGCGCACCCAGCGCGCCTCGAAGATGCGGCGGACTCGAGTGATCTCGTCATCCTCGATCGACCCGACGCGCAGTTGGTGCAGCTGATCCCAGATCACCCGTGCCGCCTCGGCAGTGTTTTCCGGCTCCGTCTCGGCGTGTATCACGAAGACACCCAACTCCGTCGGCGTGTAATCGTAGGCGGTGATGGAAGAGGCGAGCTTCTTTTCGCGAACCGCACGGTACAATCGAGATGCGCGTCCCGTCCCCAGCACAGAAGCCGCGACGTCGAGTACCGGCGTGTCCGGATCCAGAGTGCCCGGAGTTCGCCAACCGAATACCAGCTGGCTCTGAGCGATATCGCCGGAGAGCTCTCGATAGCGAAAATCGTCGTGCTTCGGCTCGGCCGGCCCTGGCTGCCGTTCCGCGTCGCCCAATTTCAGATCTCCGTAAAGCTCCTGCACGGTGCGCAGTGCGTCTGCGGGGTCGACGTCGCCCGAGATGCTGAGAATCGTGTTGCTCGGTCGATAGAAGTTGCGGTAGAAACGGTTCATCATATCGCGTGTGAACGCGCGGAGGCCCGGCTCCCGTCCAATCCGCCAGCGTCGCATGCGGTGCGCATCGTGGAGGAGCTCGTACAGCGTCTCGGTCGCGACTGCGGAAGGATTGTCGGACTTCCGCTTCGCTTCCTGGATGATGACCTCCATCTCTTTCGCGAGCTCGCGCGCATCTATCAGCGAATTCGCGTACGCGTCCGCCTGAATCTCCAGCCCTTTCACGAATCCCGACGACGGCAACACCGTGTAGTAGGTGGTGGTGTCGTAAATCGTGTGGGCGTTCAGGTATCCGCCGCTTGCCTTTGTTTCCTTCGCGATGTCGCCTACCCCGCGTTTCCCGGTGCCCTTGAAGAACATGTGCTCGAGGGCATGCGAGAGTCCGTTCTCCTCGTCCGTCTCGTCGAAGTAACCGGCTTTGACGTACGTGACGATCGCTACTACCGGCGCGGTCCGATCTTCCTGAACGAGGACCGTGAGGCCGTTTGGGAGGAGGGTGCGATGAATGCTGGTTGGATCCATTACAAAAGCTATCGCATGCGTTGAGAGGCTTTCAAAAGAACAGGCGGGAGGTCCCAGTAGGTAAGATGCCAGTTTGTCAGTTCACTACGCCCTGACTTTCCATTCGGATAATCCGTACAGACGGCTGCTGTTGCTTTGAATGCCACAGAGGTAAGTCGGGGCGTTGTGAACTAAACAACTCGGATCTCTGCCTCTGGGACCTCTCGCCTGTTCAGTTGCAGTAATCACACACCCGTCCAAGGAGAATGCAGCTAGTCAGCGAGTGATCCCCTTCTCAGCAAGACAAGCCCCAACAGAAAAAAAAGCGTCCCGTAACCGAGCAGCCAGAGAACATCGTTACCGTTCGCGGTTCCTGTCCCGATCAAGGAGTTTGCCACTTCGTCGAGCTTGTGAACCGGAGGCAGCAGCTGGACTGCCTTGCTGCGCCAGTCGTTCCCGTCACCGAACGTCGTGCGCAGGATTCGCGCGCCGAGCCATACGGCCGCCAGTGACAGCCAGTCATAGCGTGTCGCCACAGAAAGAAAAAAGCCGATGCCGCCCATCGCTACATAGATGAGCGCGGTATACAGGAGATAATTGACGATGCTGAAGGTCGGCAGAATTGTCTGCAGAATTCTCGAGAGCACGAGCATGCATGCCACCACACCGACCATGTAAACGAAGAAGAGCTGGGTGTAGTACAGAAGCGGATTCACCGGCTTCGCAAACAGGAACCGGTAGTAGCCCGTCTTGCGATCGACAGAAACAATACCATTAACCGCGATGAGTACCGCCACCGATACGATTGCACTCGCGATCTGGAACGTGAAGGTCCACACCGGTGATGCCCGATTGGTTATTTGATATGCCATTTGGCTACGCAATGGCAAGATGAAGGCGTAGCCCCACAGGAATCCGATGAGGAGGATCGCAATTCCGCGATCGATGGCGAAATCACGGGCCTGCCAGAGCGAGTATCTCGCCAGACTCCAGCGGCTCACTGCGACTCTCCCACGGCTTCTCTGAACTGCTGCTCAAGCACCGAGCGCTGGGGGACGACGCTGGCGACGAGCGCTCCCCTGCCAATCAGATCCGCGAGCGCAGTATTGAGCTCCTGAATGCTTTGCACCGTCACGTCGTATTCGCCCCGGCCGGCGTCTTCCGCCCCGGGGAATACGGTGCGCATCAGATCGTAGCCGCTGGCAAGCGTCACCCTGAATCGCGTCGCCGCCGGCGCTGCGTGTTCGTACCCCGTGCTCACGAGACGCTGCAGTCGTCCGCGATCGATTATCGCGACGCGATCGGCGAGACGCTGCAGCTCGTCAAGGTTATG
>DASWBG010000370.1:0-2555 GCA_036390715.1 Gemmatimonadaceae bacterium | reverse complement strand
CCCGATCGCCGTTATGAACGCCTGATAGACGGCGCGGTCAACCTTGTCATGGTCGCCAGCGCCGGTGAAACGCGCGACCAGAACACTCATCCCTGTGAAAAGCGACGAGATGAAGATCATGACGATCAGCCACATCTGCATGCTGACGCCTATCGCGGCGTTGGCCTTGTACCCAATGAGATTGCCAACCAGCGCCTGATCGACCATGCCCTGCAATCCACCGACGATGTTCGTGAGCATCGTCGGCCAAGCGAGCTTCCACACCGCGGGGAGCAGTGGCCCTTCGACGATAGAGCGGTCGTACGGCCGGCGCTGCGGTCGCGCGTCTGGTACTGGCGCAGACTCAATGGACTCAGCGGGCGCGATTGCGTCAGTCAATTTGGGCACCGCCCTGCGAGCGAATAATCATGGCATCGACAGTCGACGAACCCCTATTTCCCGCTCGGCACTGGCGCGTCGAGAAATTCAGGGATCATAGAGAGCAGCCAGTTCGTACGGGCGATGAGCGTTACGTGCGTCGTGCCCGGCAGCACCGCGAGCCTGGAACGCGGAAGAGCGACGAGGTCGCCGGGCACTCCCCCGCCGAGCAGCCGGAACATCTTGACGACGTGCTCGGGACGCACGACATCGGCGTCACCGACGATGAGCATCGTGGGAACTTTGATGGATCGAAGCTGTTCCTCCGACAAGCCGCGCCAGTTCAGGTCCAGAACTTTTATTTTTTCGACGAGCTTGGGCCAATCGCCCTTGTTCGGAGCAATCCTCATGTACGTCTTGAGCCAGGGCGTCCCGGCAAAAGCATCGGGCGTCATTTTCTTCTCGCCCTCGAGCAGCTCTGGATAGAACCCGTCGGGGTCGTAGCTCGCTCCCCCTGCGTACACCAACTTGCGCACCAGTTCGGGATGCCTAATCGCTACGTACATGGCGACGCCGCCGCCCATGCTATAGCCGACGAAGTCCGCCTTCGTGATCCTGAGCTGCCGCAGTAGCTCGGCGACATCGTCGGCCATCTGCTCGTAGGTGAGCGGGCGATCTATGTCCGCTGTGCGACCATGACCCTGCTGCTCGAGGGTGATGACCTGCCTGGTTTTGGCGATAGTCGGCAGGATCTTTCCAAAGTCAGACTCGATATTGGAGAACGCACCGTGAAGAAACACGATCGGAGTGCCGCGCTGCGGACCGCGAACCTCGTAGTACATCTTGAGCCCGTTCACAAAGGCGTAGCGTCCACCGGTGCCCCTGCGGCCAATTCGTTGTCCTGAAGCGATCGGCGCGACAATGAGCGTCGCCGCGGCGACTGCGAGCACAGCGAATCGTGCGCGCGTGCGAGCGTTCGTGGTCGTTTTCATCATGTCATTTCTCGATTCGTCAGCGTCGCAGAGGAATGAGAGCGCGGACCCGCTCGTCGCGGAGGTAGAGTCCTCCCCACAAAAAGAGCGCAACGTAAACCGGAGCCAGCAGAGTGGTAAACAGTGGCGCGCCAATTCTCACCTGAGCGGCAACGGCTCCGCCGAGGTATCCCGTGAGCAGAATCGCGCCGAGAGCGGATGTCCGCGGAATCACGTAAAGGACAATGGCGATGAACTCAATGGTGCTGAGAGGGATCGCAATACTCAACGGAAATCCAAGCTGCGCGAATCCCTGGACCACGGCTGGCGGCCTCATCGCATGTATGACGGTATCGAAGAGCATGAACAGAACAGCGATGCCGCTGAGAACGCGTCCGGTCCAGAGCTGACCCTTCGAGATAGGAGCCGCTTGCGCACCGTATTCCATCGATCATTTCTCCAATTGATCGTTCATTACAGTTGTGAGTCGCCTGCGTGTGCACGCGAGCGGTCGAGCAGCAGCTCGCGCTCGCGAGCGTTTCGTGTCATGGATGCAGCGCGCTCGAATTCCTTCCGTGCCTCGTCGTAACGCCCCAACTTCTCGAGGAGATCCGCACGCGCCGCCGGCAACAAGTGGTAGCTCTTGAGCGACGGTTCCAACTTCAGCTCATCGACGATCTTCAGACCTTCCGCCGGACCAAAAGCCATTGCGACCGCGACCGCACGATTGAGCTCCACGATCGGTGAAGGCGCAACCGCCGATAAAGCATCATACAGCGACGCGATGCGCCGCCAGTCCGTCTCCGGGGCGGTCCGCGCTCGCGCATGACACGCGACAATGGCCGCCTGCAACGCGTACGGGCCATTCCCCCCGCGGAGCTTCTCCGCGCGCTCAAGCGCTGAGAGACCACGCCGGATCAGAATTTGATCCCAGCGTCCGCGGTCCTGATCGAGCAGCAATATGGCCTTCCCCGACGGGCCGGTTCGCGCGCGCAGGCGTGACGCCTGGATCTCCATCAGCGCGACGAGTCCGTGGACCTCCGGCTCCTCCGGAGCGAGCTCCGCGAGGATGCGACCGAGACGAAGCGCATCCTCGCAAAGAGCAGGACGCACCAGATCGTCGCCGGCGGTGGCCGAGTAGCCTTCGTTGAACACGAGGTAGATGACTTCGAGCACGGACGACAATCGGGCGGCGAGCTCCGTCCCGCGCGGCACTTCAAAGGGAAT
>DASWBG010000369.1:0-4290 GCA_036390715.1 Gemmatimonadaceae bacterium | reverse complement strand
CCGTGGATGTCGTGGCGCAACATGTCCGACCAGGAGCTCTACGCGATTGCGGCGTACCTGAAGGACGGACTCAAACCGGTGAACCACAAGGTGCAGGACAGCGACGGCCCGCCTGATTTTTGGGCGAGTAGCTACACAGTTCAGGCGATTGGGCCCTACCCCGTAGTTCCGTTCCCGACAGCGAACGAGAAGCGATAACTGCAACTGCAACTGCAACTGCAACTACAACTGCAACTTATGACTACCGGCCGGGGGCCGATGGCCAACCGGCCGTGGGCTCCGGGCTGGCTGCGTGGTGCGCGCGAACTGGCTCAGGGGAGCGTGCACCGGTCGCCTTAACTTCGTCCGCCCCCTATGCATAGCCAACGCGCAGGAACAGCTCGCACGTAGCCGGCAGCCGACCCGCCGACGGCCCCCGGCCGGTAGTCATAAGTTGCCGTTCAGCAGTTAGTCGCCGACCCCCGGCCGGTAGTCGTAAGTTGCAGTTAGTCATTCACCGGATCCCGGCGGCGCTCCCGGTTGCCTGTTCCCGGGAGGAGGCCCCTCCGGCCCCATCGGCCGCGGATTCCCCCGATGACAGGTGAAGCAGTTCACCACCGGCCGCGGCGTGCCGCTGTCGACCGGCACCTTCGCGATGTAGTCGCGGTTGATGGTCTGCACCATCGCGAACATCAGGCGCGCCGTATTCTTTTCTTCCTTGTCGTCGAGATCCCACTTGCCCGGCACGTGACAGAATCCGCAGCTCACGCCCAGTGAGCGGCCGAAGCCCATGTTCATGATGTTCACCAGCCGCCCCGCCGGAATTCCCTTCAGGATCTTGATGTTCTTGAACACGCTCTCGGCCGGTTGAGTCTCGCGGCCGGCGATCGACCGCATCACCATCGCCGCACCGCTGTCTCGTCTCGCCGCGTTGACGCTGTCGCGCACCCGGCGCGCGGAATCGGTCAGCGGCAGCCGCTGACCGCCTGACCCACGGGGAGGACCGCCAGGCACCTGCTGACCCGCGACGGGCTGCGGTGTCGGGGATGGATTCGTCGTGGGTGCGGTCGTGCACGCGTAACCGACAATTATGATCGACGAAACAACAGCTATCGCAGCAGGGACTCGCTCTGTCATTGATCACCCCGGTTAACCCGCAATCCTAAGGACGCAAATTCAACTGAACAAGATATGAGCGGCCGGCGATGCGGGCGCATGACTTTTCTTGTTGTTTTTGACCTCTGCAGCAAATGCCAGGCTGGATCTTCTCTCTCGCGCTAATAGTTCTTTCCTTGCGACGACAGCCACCAGAAATAGATCGCGACGGGCGCGAGCCAAAGGACAAGGGCGATCGTTCTTGGCGTGCTGAATTCCTCCGTCTCCACGAGTTGCAAATCAGAAAGGAGCAGCGCTACTCGTGTAGCCTGTCGTCCTTTTTGGACATAGCCAACCAGACTGTCTCCGACGACCGAAGGATTGTCGAGTGTAAGTGAGCTTCCGTTGGTGCGCACGACGTCGATGCGATCAGGAGCGCCCTGGAATTGTTGGCCCGGTGCTGGCGTCGGGAGCGTTGCCCAAGTCAGGCAGCCACTCAACGATATGAGAAGCCACGGGATGAGAGAGGGAAGCCAATACTGTCTTGGTCGAGCTCGTGATACCAACTCGAAGCTCCGGAAAGGTCTGCCTCGTGCTATCTCGCTTCCATTCGGGTCTCGGTCGACGCCTGCGCCACATCCCTGGTCCTTGAAGCCGGTCGCGTGGGCCCCGCCCCGACTCCGAGCTTCTCGATCGTCGCCGCGATCTCGTCGAGATCGCCGGAGGTCAGAGTGAGCTTCGCCGCATCAATCCACCCATCGACCTGCGCTGGCGATCTCGCGCCCACGATCGCGCCGGTCACTCCAGGCCAGGTGAGAGTCCACGCTACCGCGACCGCCGATACACTGGTGTTGTGTCTCAGCGCGATCGGTTTCAGCGCGTCGCGGAGCGCGATGCTCTTCTCGAGCCATGGCGTCTGGAAGGTCGGCGCTCTCCTCCGCCAGTCGTCGTCCGCCATCTTCTTCACACGGTCCACTGAGAATGTGTCGGTGAGAATGCCCGACTGCATGGGACTGTAGACGATCACGCCGGTGCGGTGCGCATTACACCACGGAATCTCGGCCGCGGCAACTTCGCGCTTGATCAGCGAGAACGGCGGCTGGAGGGAATCGACGTGCCGGATCGCCTCGCACTTTCGAAGCAGTGACGCGTCGAAGTTGGAGACGCCGATCGCGCGGACCTTTCCCTCCTCGAGCAGCAGCTCCATCGTGCGCCACGATTCCTCGACCGGAACACCGAAGTTGTCGGGCCAGTGGAACTGGTAGAGGTCGACGCGCTCTACACCGAGGCGGCGAAGCGATGCCTCGCATTCCCGGCGAATCGAGTTGGAAGCGAGTGATCGCACCGCGTCCTTCATCGGGTCGTTCTCGTCCCACACCAGCCCGCACTTCGTGAACACGTACGGCCGGTCAGAAGCGCTCATGCCTCTTACCACCCTGCCCACCACCTGTTCAGAGTGTCCGAGCCCGTAAACCGCGGCAGTGTCTATCCAGTTGACGCCGCGCTCGAGCGCGCGCTTGATCGCGGCGATGGATTGGTCGTCGTCCTGTGGTCCCCAACCGAAGGCCCAGCCGCCCCCGCCAGCCGCCCACGCCCCGAATCCGACCCGCGTGATTTCCATGTCGGTAGTGCCGAGCTGTCGAACCGGAAGCGTGGTGACCATGGGGCGACTCCTGGGGCGGTGGAGAATCAGCTCACTCTGCCATACTTGTGCCCGCGAGCACGATCAGCTGCCCGGACATCATCGGCAGATGGCTTGGAACTGCGCAAACGATGGGGTAGATGCCGGCGTGCCGCGCCACGTAGGTGACCCGGGTCGTCTGCTGCGGTGGAAGAGGCACCACCAGATCAGGCAGCACGAAAGAGTGATTGTCGTCTTCGGGATTGATGAGCGTGAAGTGGATCGTGTCTCCTTCCACCACCGTCACCGTGCTGGGTGAAAACGCGTAGACCTCCTTACCATCGAGCACACCACCCTTGGCGAAGTCCTTTGCGAGGAATGGAAAGACGCTCTGCTGCTCCCTCACCAGCATCGGGACGGTTGTTACTGTGATCTCCCGGACGCGCGGAACGTACGAGCGCGAGGCGGTCGTTTTCGGCGAGCTCGAGCAGCAAACGAGGAAAGCGAGTCCGGTAATCAGGATCGATCGTTTCATTTGAAGATCAGCCAGAGACCAAGTACACTTTCGAAGAACGCGACATAGAATATCAGATATGATCGGGACACAATCGATGCCCGAAACCGGGACGTGGCCGCGCCTCGCTCTGGATGAGTGGGCTCCGACCCAGACGACGCTACATCGCTGGACGCAGATGGTCGGCAAGACCCGGTTGGCGTTGGCGCCAATGCAGAATCATTGGTGGCAAGTCGTGTTGTACGTGACGGACCGCGGACTGACAACATCGCCCATACCATATATCGGGCGCACCTTCGACGTCAGCTTCGACTTCACCAACCACAAGCTGATCGCGCGGACCAGCGAGGGAGATACTCGAACGATCCCTCTCGTGCCTCGATCCGTCGCCGACTTCTACGATGAGTACATGTCCGTGCTGCGGTCACTCGGCATCGACGTGAAGATCAAGCCCGTGCCCATGGAGCTGCCCGATGCTCTGCCCTTCACGGACGATCGCATCCATGCATCCTATGATCCGGACGCCGCGCATCGATGCTGGCAGGTTCTCGTCCAGGCGGACCGCGCGCTCAAGGAATTTCGCGGTCGGTTCATCGGCAAATCGAGTCCATCGCATTTCTGGTGGGGCGGGTTCGATCTCGCGTGCACGAGATTCTCAGGGCGTCCGGCGCCGGAATATGGTGGAGTAATTCCAAACTGCCCGGCCTACGTGATGCGCGAAGGCTACTCGCACGAATGCATCAGTGCGGGCTGGTGGCCAGGATCTGTGGGTGGGCCGGTCGCCGATTCGGCATTCTACGCATACTCGTATCCGGAGCCGCCGGGCTGCGATGTAGCGCCAATTCGACCCGAGGGCGCGTATTACCACCCCGACATGCACGAGTGGATTCTGCCGTATGAGATCGTCCGATCAGTCCCGGACCCGGAGCGGGCAGTGCTGGAGTTTTTGCAGAGCACGTACGAGGCTGCAGCCGATCGGGCGGGATGGGACCGGGCGGCACTCGAGCGGCCGAGCGGGTGGCAGCCGCCACCATCCGCAGCACGCGCGTACGGAAGGACTTAAAGCAACGACAAACTACGC
>DASWBG010000368.1:0-6181 GCA_036390715.1 Gemmatimonadaceae bacterium | reverse complement strand
TTGCGGCCGATCGTGATGTAGAAGAGGGTCGTGCCGATTCCGCCGGCGAGGATTCCCCGCTCGATCGCGCCACCGCGGGAGTGCGGGATGTCGAGAATCGCTTCGTTGATGAGCGCCTGCGTCGTGAGTCCCGCCGCGGAGAAAAGAAATTGCTTGTGCGGATACTTCTGGCTGTCGATTCCCGAGAACACCGTAGGCCTTCCGTGGTCGAGCCCGACGTACGGGTGAAAGCCCAGTGCCAACGAGGTGAGAATGTGCGCGCTCTCGTGCGCGAGAAGGCTCACGCCAGCACCGATGGCGAACTTCTTCCAGTAGCTGTCGGCCGGCTTGTCCGCATCACTGATGGAGTACTCCTGAGCGAGGGCGGCGGCCGGCAAGCCGGAAAGGAGCACGAAACTCGCGATGCCGGCTATCATTGCGCGCCATGATCTCGAACTTATCTTCTTCGCGGGGCACTCTGCGCGGAGCAAGTAATAGATGGCTGAACGTTTATCCGACATTGCGATCCAGCGAGAGCTCGGCAATCTCACGGGGTGGAGCCGGCGCGGAGACGCGATCACCAAGACCTTTCAGTTCCGGAATTTCCTGACCGGAATCGGTTTTGTATCGGCGGTAGCCAAAGCGGCCGAGGCGGCGGATCATCACCCCGACATCGATATCCGATATACGAAGATCACGTGCACGCTCAGCACTCACTCGGCTGGCGGGATTACGCAGAAGGATCTCGATATGGCTCGGAAGATAGATCTCGCGCAGGAGAAGATCAGTTAGAGGAAGCGCAACTGAACGGCGGGGCTGTGATTGCAACTGAACGGGGACCAGACCGGGAACGGCAACTGAACGGGTGCCAGACGTCAGTAGCGCCGTTGCGAGTGATTGGTTCACTGCGCTGGGACTTACCATGGTGGTGTTCGGGGCACAGGCAGTTGCCTGTGAGTGGAACTGCGGCGGTGAAGTCAGGGCGTCGTGAACTAGTAGACTGGCATCTGTGCCACTGACGGCCGGCACCCGTTCAGTTGCAGTTGCTGTCAGTTCCTCCGGTTCCCCATCACCCGGAGCACCGCCATGAAGATGTTGAGGAGATCCAGATAAATCTGGACCGCTGCCCCGACATACTCATCGGGCCCGTAAAAGTTGCGGAGTCGCCAGGTGTCGAACACCAGCAGTCCGCTGAACAGCAGAACCGTCACCGACGCGAGCCAGAGCCCAACCGCCGCGTTCTGGAAAAAGAAATTCAACAGCATGGTACCGATCAGCACCCACAGGCCGACCATCAGGAAGCTGCCCCACGCGCTGAAGTCGCGGCGGCTCACGAAAGCGTACAGCGTGAGAATTCCGAAGGCGCCGACCGTCAGCACCGCCGCCTGACCAATGAGCCCCGGCTGCGTTCTTCCGTAGAAGTAGAGCGCCGGAGCGATAATCACTCCCATCACGAAGTTGAAAAGCAGGACTAGACCGATGTTCATTGGGAACACGGCCTTCTGGCGCGTGGCCAGGAGCAGCGGCGCCAGTGACGCGAAGAAGGCGATGAAGGGATGCTGGGCTACCGCTTGCATGAGCTGCGGCTGTGATAGTCCGAACGAAGCGCCCACCATCGTGACCAGAACGCTGACCAGCACCAGCGCGTAGGTCCGGCGAACGAGCGTAGCTCTCTCTTCGCCGGTACGGACCAGCGTTCCCGTCTGATATGACACACCCATTTGACTAGCTCCTAAAAGGATCGAACGTCCGGAATATATTACCCCGCACTTTTCGTTGCGATTCGGTCCAGCATGGCCGGCAGATGCTTGATATCGTCGAGGAAGTAGGTCGGCGTGTAGGGCTCCAGAGCCGAGCGGGTGAACGGACCCCACAGTGCGGCAATGGTTATCACACCGGCCGCGTTGCCCGATTTGATATCATGTGGTGAATCCCCGACGAAGACTGCCTCATCAGACTTGTAATCGAGCTTCTCCAGCGCCGCGCGAACGGGGAATGGATCGGGCTTGTGGATGTGCACCGAGTCGTAGCCAATCGCGACTTCGATATAGTCGTCAGCGCCGATGAATTTAAGCCCGCGCTCCATCATCGCGTTGCCCTTGCTGGTGACGACCGCCATGGGATGGCCGCGCTGATACAGGAGCGCCAGCGTGTCGATCACTCCTTCGTAGCGCGCCATCAACTGGTCGTGGTTCTCGAGCTGAAAAGTCCGATAGCGATTGACGAGACGTTCGCGATCTTCGTCGGACTCGACGTATGGCGTGAGCTGCTTCGGAAGCGGCGTGCCGAGTCCCTCGATCCACTCCGCGTCGGTCGGCTGCCGTGGCCGGCCCTGAAATGTGTGCTTCATCGACGCTAGCAGGAGCGCGATGGAATCGACGAGCGTACCATCCAGATCGAACAGAACGGCGTAAGGACGCGATTCAACCATGTTGCCAAAGTAATCGCTCGCGGTGCGGCGTTGTAATGGGTGATTTCAGTGGAAACGCGGGGAACGAAGCGTTGTAATGGGAGATTCGCGGCGCGATATTAGAGGAATCATGCCCCCCGTTGCCACCGCCGCAATGCGCACGACCTTCAGCAAGCTCTTCGACGAGATCGGGACAGTAGATCAGGTCGGCATCGAAGAGCGGGTGGCCAAATTCACGACCCGGAGCATCAAGAAGGGCTCGAAGCTGTGGGGGCTCAAGACGGCGGTTTCGATGGTCGATCTCACCACGCTCGAGGGTAAGGACACCCCGGGCAAGGTCGCCTCGCTCTGTCAGAAGGCTCGCCGCCCCAGCGCGGATCCCGACGTGCCGCCCGTCGCGGCGGTCTGCATCTATCCATTCCTCGTGAAACATGCGGCGCGCTGGCTGGCCGACACGGCCATCAAAGTCGCATCAGTCGCGACAGCATTCCCATCGGGACAGAGTCCGCTCCCGCTTCGCCTCGAGGAAGTGCGCACCGCCGTCTCGGACGGCGCCGACGAGATCGACATGGTCATCAATCGCGGATTGTTCCTGTCCGGTGAGTTCAATGCGGTGCAGGACGAGATCAGCGCGGTGGTCGAGGCGTGCGGCGACGCGCAGCTCAAGGTCATCCTCGAGGTGAGCGAGCTCGACACCTACGACAACGTGAGAGCCGCTTCATTTCTCGCGATGCAGGTCATCCGGCCGGGCGACTTCATCAAGACTAGCACGGGCAAGGCTTCCGGGAGCGCCACGCTCGCCAACACGCAAGTGATGATCGAAGCGATCCGCGATTTCTACCTCGCGACGGGCATTGCGATCGGGATGAAGCCAGCGGGCGGGATCAGAACGGCAAAGCAGGCGCTCCACTACCTCGTCGCCGTGAAAGAGACACTGGGCGACGCGTGGCTCAACTCGACGCGCTACCGATTTGGGGCGAGCTCTCTCCTCAACGATCTTCTCCGTCAGATCGAAAAGGAAAAGACCGGCGCGTACCAGGCGCCCTATTACTTCACAGAGGCCGCGGAGAGCTACTGACATGACAACTCCCAGAGCTGTTGCGCGACCCGCGGCCAGAACCAGCTCGATTCCGCAGCTGATTTTCGGCGATCTGTGGGAATACGATCCGGCGCCCGAGACCGCCGATCCGAAACTGAAACCCAGGTACGACCTCTTCATCGGCGGCAAGTTCGTCGCGCCAAAGTCGGGCAAGTACTTCGACTCGATCAATCCGGCGACAGAGGAAGTTCTCGCTCAGATTGCGCTCGCGAACCAGGCCGACGTCGACGCGGCTTATCAGGCGGCACAGAGGGCATTCGGTCCGTGGAGCAGACTGCCGGGTACCGAGCGCGGAAAGTATCTCTACCGGATCGCGCGCCTGATTCAGGATCGCGCCCGCGAGTTCGCCGTCGCCGAGTCGATGGATGGCGGCAAGCCGATCAAGGAATCGCGCGATTTCGACGTGCCGATGACGGCCGCGCACTTCTTCTACCACGCGGGCTGGGCCGACAAGCTCGAGTACGCCATGCCTGGCGCAACGGTCGTCCCGCTTGGCGTCGTCGGTCAGGTGATTCCCTGGAATTTCCCCTTGCTCATGCTGGCGTGGAAGATCGCGCCGGCGCTGGCGATGGGAAACACGGTGGTGCTCAAGCCCGCAGAGACGACATCCGTGACCGCGATGAAATTCGCCGAGCTGTTGCTCGAAGCGGAATTGCCCCCTGGAGTCGTGAACATCGTTTGCGGCGCTGGCGAGACCGGATCTGCCGTGGTCACGCATCCTGCTGCCGCGAAGATCGCGTTCACCGGCTCGACCGAAGTCGGGAAGATCATCATGCGGCAGCTGGCCGGCACCGACAAGAAGCTGACGCTGGAGTTGGGAGGAAAGGCCGCCAACATAGTCTTCGATGATTCGCCGATCGATCAGGCGGTCGAAGGCGTCGTCAATGGCATCTTCTTCAATCAGGGGCATGTCTGCTGCGCGGGGAGCAGGCTTCTCGTTCAGGAATCGATCGCCGAGATGTTCGTGGCGAAGCTGAGGAATCGGATCGACGTTCTTCGCGTCGGGAATCCGCTCGACAAGAACACCGACGTCGGGGCGATCAACTCCAAAGCGCAGCTCGAGAGGATCAGCGAGCTGGTCGATTCAGGCGTGACTGCGGGCGCCGAGATCTACCAGTCGGCGGCGTGTCAGCTGCCGACAAGGGGCTACTACTACAAGCCGACGGTGTTCACGGGTGTCACGCAAAGCCATCGCATCGCGCGCGAGGAGATTTTCGGCCCGGTGCTGAGCGTTCTCACCTTCCGCACTCTCGAAGAGGCCGTCGAGAAGGCGAACAATACCATGTACGGTCTCTCGGCCGGCGTGTGGACCGACAAAGGATCGCGGATTCTCAAGATGAGCACGCTGCTCAAGGCGGGCGTCGTCTGGGCGAACACGTTCAACAAGTTCGATCCATCGTCGCCATTCGGCGGCTACAAGGAGTCGGGCTTCGGACGTGAAGGCGGTCGCCAGGGTCTCATGGATTACGGGAAGGTTGTTTAGCATGGCGCGCATCCCCGTCACCAAGACGCCCAAGGTTTATGTCGGAGGGCAGTTCATTCGCTCCGAGAGCGGCCGGGTTTTTCCTGTGCGAGAGGCGAGAGGCGGGAGGCGGGAGGCGGGGAGCGGGAAGCGGGAAGCGGCGTTGCTCGGGAACATTCCGCAGTGCACGCGCAAGGATTTGCGCAACGCAGTGGAAGCGGCGGCCAAGGCCGGCCCCGACTGGGCGCAGCGCACGCCGTACAACCGCGGACAGATACTCTACCGGCTGGGCGAGATGCTCGAGTCGAGGAGCGCGGAGATGGCCGATGCGCTCGTGATCTCCGGCGCATCGACGAAAGCGACGGCGGCGAAGGAAGTCGTCGCCAGCGTCGATCGTCTCATCTATTACGCCGGCTGGTCGGACAAGTACGAGCAGGTGCTCGGCAACACGAATCCAGTCGCCGGGCCGTTCTTCAACTTTACGGTCGCCGAGCCGATGGGGATCATTGGCATAATCGCGGACGACGCTTTTCCGCTGCTTGGACTTCTGAGTCAGATCGCGCCGGTGATCATCGCGGGCAACACCTGCGTCTGCCTGGCGTCGCAGGAATTTCCGTATCCGGCGATCGTTCTGGGCGAGCTGCTCGCGGTCTCCGATCTTCCTGGCGGCGTGGTGAATATCCTCACCGGATTCAGGAAGGAGCTGGTGCCCACCTTCGCGACGCACACCCATATTCGTGGAGTAAACGCCGTCGTGAGCCAGGACGAGAAGAAGCAGCTTCAGCTTGGCGCGGCAGAGAGCATCAAGAGGGTACGCGCGCGAAAACGTGACGACGAGATCGACTGGACTGGTGAGAAGGCGCAGAGCGTCTATGAGATTCGCGACTTCATCGAGTTCAAGACGACCTGGCACCCAATCGGAGCGTAGTCGGCGCCCCGCGGGGCGGACATTTGCTCAGCGAACGTGAGGTCGATCCGCGCCCGAATGCACGGCGCCCGCCATGCGCGTGGGACTCAACGAAGGAATTTTCACGTCACCAATCGGTGGGAGGCCACAATGAGACGGATGACTCTGCTGGTGACGCTGCTGCTGTCAGTTGGCGGGACTGTCGTCGCGCAAACACGTACGCTCAACGTCGGCGATGCGGTCATCAACTATGATGTTTCCGGACGCGGCAGGACCGTGGTGTTCATTCACGGCTGGACCCACAACATCAGCGTGTGGGATGAC
>DASWBG010000367.1:0-5589 GCA_036390715.1 Gemmatimonadaceae bacterium | reverse complement strand
CACAGGGTGCGGATGAGATCGTATTCCTCGACATTGCCGCGACCAATGAAGGCAGAGACACACTGCTGGATCTCGTTCGCCGCACCGCCGAGAGATTGTTCATTCCGTTGACAGTTGGGGGAGGGATGCGGTCGGTCGACGACATTGCGAACGCCCTGCGCGCCGGCGCCGATAAGGTTGCAATGAATTCCGCTGCCGTTCGGCGTCCGCAGTTGCTGACGCAAGCGGCCTCCAGGTTCGGATCGCAGTGCGTCGTCGCGAGCATTGACGCCTTGAAGCGCGGTGATTTCTGGGAGGTTCATGTCAACGGAGGCACGCAACCTACCGGACTCGATGCCATCGATTGGGCGAAACGATGCGTGCAGCTCGGCGCTGGGGAAATCCTGCTGACGAGCATCGATCGTGACGGTGGCCGTTCCGGTTACGACATCGAGCTGCTGTCGCGAGTATCCAGCGCGGTGACGGTGCCGATCGTCGCATCTGGCGGTGCGGGATCCGCTCGCGACGTTGTCGACGCCTTTTTACTCGGCGGTGCCGACGCGGCGCTCCTTGCCGGAGTTCTGCACGACGCTACGATAGATATTCGCAGCATCAAATCGGCGCTGCAGGTCGCCAGCATAGCAGTGAGGACGGCTGCATGACCAGCGGGGTTTACATGGACGCGGTCGCGGAGGTGGCCCGCGTCGCCGGCGATATAGCGAAGCGTTACTACGGCGGCAATCCCGAGACTCGCACCAAGAGTGACGGATCGCCCGTGAGTGTCGCTGACGTCAACGCGGAGCGTGCGGCTCGAGATTGGATCGAGCTGCGTTTTCCTGAAGACGGGATCCTGGGGGAAGAGCTGCCCACCGTGCGCGAGAGCGCAACTCGGCGATGGATACTCGACCCGATTGATGGGACGTACACCTTCCTTCAGTCGGTGCCGCTCTGGGGAACGCTGGTCGCGGTGGCGGAGGGGGAGAGCGTGATCGCTGGCGCCGCGTACTTTCCCGCGCTCGGGGAGATAATCGTTGCAGCGCCCGGAGAGGGATGCTGGTGGAACGGGTCACGCTCCGCCGTGTCCACGGTCGCGGAACTCGCCCAGGCTCGACTCGTGACGACCGACGCACGGTTCCTCCGCGATGAGGCGAGGCGGGAACGCTGGACGCGGCTACAGGACAGTGCTCGAACAATGCGCACGTGGGGAGACTGTTACGGCTACCTGCTCGTGGCCACCGGGCGCGCGGACATCATGGTGGACGACGTGATCTCCGATTGGGACGGTGCCGCGTTCATGCCGATCATCACCGAAGCTGGTGGCACGTTTACCGATTGGCGGGGCAGGGCGACTCCCTTCGGCGGCGACGCGATCGCCACCAACGCGATACTCGGCACGATCGTGCGCGACATTCTCGCCCCTGAGGGCGTGGTGGTAACCGCGGGAGCGGCGCCATGAGCGCCAGCCTGAACATCGACGCAGTGAATTTCGACAAGGACAAGGGGACCGTCGTCGTCGTGGCGCAGGACGCGGTTAGTGGCAGAGTTCTCATGGTGGCAAACGCTGACAGGGAAGCCCTCGAGCGCACGATCGTTACTGGCGAGATGCACTACCGGTCCCGCACACGCGGCTTGTGGCGAAAGGGTGAAACCAGCGGCAACGTGCAGAAGGTCGATTCTCTAACGCTCGATTGCGACGGCGACGCGGTTGTGGCCCGCGTCCGTTCCGCCGGACCAGCGTGTCACACCGGCGCGGTTTCGTGCTTCGATGATTCTGCCGGAGGCCCGACCATCTGGTCGGCGCTGGCGAAGAAAATCTCGATGCGCCGTGCGGAGTTGAATGGAGAAGCGGTGACCGACGTTGGATCAGAATCCGCCGCGCCGCGGAAACGGCGAAGCCACACGCGCGAGCTGCTTCTCGACCGTAATCTGCGTCTCAAGAAAATCGGCGAAGAGAGCGCCGAGCTGATCGCTGCATGCGCGGACGAAGATGAGTCTCGCGCTACCGAAGAGGCCGCCGACCTGATTTACCACCTGGCGGTAGCTCTGGAGGCTATAGGGAGCTCGCTCGATCGTGTCGGGGAGGTATTGTGGGAAAGATCTGTCACGCCTGCGTAGGTCCATCGAATACTAAACCTGGGAGCTGTCCGCATACCAGCTAATCGCTGAACTGAAAACAGAACAGAACGGGATCCGAGATCTCAGAAGCGTAGATCTCAGTACGTAGTCTCTGCGCTCGGATCCCGTTCAGTTGGGCTTCTTACTGCCGTAATGCCGATGCCCTACCGTTTGTCGTACTGCAGCGCGAGTCTCAGCTGCTCGATGGCCCTGTCGCAAGCCGCGATCGCGGCAACGCGATGGCCGCCGAAGTCGTGACTCGCGTGCTGCATGTCTGACTTCGCGCGCTCGAGTGCTGTGATGGCTTTGCGAATCTCCGGATGTGGTTCGCGCCGCTCGCGAGCCGCCGCTCGCGTGGGAACTGCCTGTTGCGGGACGACCGGGCCCTGAATCACGGGGGTGGGTGATGCAAAAGCGGATGATGCGGCGAATGCCGGGATGGAGATGCTCGCTGCCGCAGCTACGAGTGACATCCCGATTGTTGCAATTGACTTCCTCACGGGTGGCTCCTTTGAGAGGGGTTCACTAACTAGACGTAACGGCCTGTGAACTCGTTAAGCCCGGAAGAATTACTTTATTGTCAATGCTGTCATGAGGATTACATGAACGTCGAGCTGTCGATGCCGATCCAGATGAATCGTTCGCGCTGGTGTCCGATCGCGTTGCACTTGGTCTTTGCCGCCGCAGTCGCCGGGTCGAGCGCCGCACAGGCCCGCCGCCCAATCACAGAGACGGACCTCTTCAAGTTCGTGTGGGCCGCCGATCCAGAGATCTCTCCCAATGGATCGCAGGTCGCGTTCGTTCGCGTGAACGTGAATGAAGACAAGGATCGGTACGAGACGCAGATCTTCGTGGTTCCGGCGGATGGCAGCGCACCTCCGCGTCCTTTGACATCGGGACGCAACGACAGATCGCCCCGCTGGTCACCAAATGGACGGGAGATCGCTTTCGTCCGCACACCCGAGCCAGTCGATGGAAAGTCGAAGCCGCCTCAGATCTATTTGATCTCGATGGACGGCGGCGAGGCGCGGCCTCTCACCGACGTCCCAAAGGGTGCGGGGGATCCGGTGTGGTCGCCGGACGGACGCACGATCGCGTTCAACTCCACTCCGGATACGGCGAAAGCGGACTCGGTAAAGAGGTCCGCCGCCGCCGATTCTACACAGAAAAAACACGTCAGCGATGTCCGCGTCATAACGCGCGCCCAGTACCGGTGGAATGGGGGCGGATACACCGACCCGACCGCGCATTCTCACATCTGGACCGTACCCGCGTCGATTGGCCCCACTGGAGCGCTCCCTACCTTCAAGCAGATCACCTTCGGTAATTTTGACGAAAGCGAGCCAGTGTGGTCACCCGATGGCTCGCGTCTCTACTTCACCTCGAATCGCCGGCTCGAGCCCTACTACGATGAGAATGGTGCCGAGCTGTACTCCGTTCCCGCGCGTGGCGGCGCGATAGTCAAAGTCGCGAGTATCGACGGATCCATCGGCACGATTGCTCCTTCGAGCGATGGCAAACGGATCGCATTCACTGGTAATCAGAATGCGAAGCCGCTGCGCTTCTACAACCAGAGCGATCTTTTCGTGGTAGACGCTGCTCCGGGTTCCCAACCACGCAACCTGACCGCGAACTACGACTACGATGTCGAGGGCGGACTTACCGCCGACCAGCATCCGCCGCGCGCGGGTTCCGGTGGCGGAATCGTATGGAGCCGGGATGGAAGGAGCGTGGTTGTAATGACGACGGAGAACGGCCGCGCGAATCTCAAACGCTTCTCCACCGCGGATGGGAAGATCGACTCCGTAACGACCGGTGACCACGACGTGGAAGCCTACAGCGCCAGTGCCGACGGATCGAAGATCGTCACGCTTGTCTCGACGCCCACCAACATCGGAGATTTATTCGTCGTGGATGCGAGCACGGGCCGACCAGCGCCGCGGCAGCTCACACACGTCAACGACGGACTCTTCAGTACGCTCGATCTGAGCGCGCCTGAAGAATTCTGGTACAAGAGCTTCGATGGCCGGTCGATTCAGGGATGGATTCTGAAGCCACCCCACTTCGACGCGTCGAAAAAGTATCCGCTCATTCTCGAGATCCACGGCGGCCCGAACGCTGCCTACGGGTACACGTTCACGCACGAATTCGACTGGATGGCAGCCAAGGGCTATGTCGTGCTCTACACCAACCCGCGCGGCAGCACCTCGTACGGACAGGACTTCGGCAACATCATCCAGTTCCATTACCCGGGCGACGACTACAGGGATCTGATGGCGGGCGTCGATGAGGTGCTCAAGCGCGGATACGTCGATTCCGCGAGAATGGGAGTGACGGGTGGAAGTGGCGGCGGAGTCCTCACCAACTGGATCGTCACCCACACGACTCGCTTTGCCGCCGCCGCCTCTCAGCGCTCCATCGCCGACTGGTCAGGCTTCTGGTACTCGGCAGACTTCACGCTCTTCAATCCAACCTGGTTTTCCGGAGCGCCGTGGGAAAATCCAAAGCAGTTCACCGAGCTGTCGCCGATCACCTACATCGCCAACGTGACGACCCCGCTGATGCTGATAGAGGGCGAGGCCGACATGCGGACGCCACCTGCCCTTGGTGGCGAGCAGATGTTCCGCGCGCTCAAGTATCTGCACAAGCCGACGGTGATGGTGCGATTCCCGGACGAGACCCACGAGCTTTCGCGCTCGGGCAAACCCTGGCACCGCGTCGAGCGACTGCGCCACATCGTCGGGTGGTTCGACAAGTATTTGCAACACCAGACCACAGCGGTGTACGACGTACGATAAACCAAATGCCGAGACGCTCGCAGTTGTAATAGCGGCGACAGCGCACCGAGTACATCGTTATGATCTTCTGTTTTTCAGTGTGCGCCAAACGCCGAGCTAATCCTAATGTCCCATTACCTATGGACCGTCTGGAACGACATCTTCGTCCCTGGCGTTCCCCTGCTCGAGAAGACGATCCGCACTCTCGTCGTTTACGGGGCCGTGCTGATCGGTCTTCGGCTCGCCGGGAAGCGTGAGCTCTCGCAGCTCAACCCATTCGATCTCGTCGTCCTTCTCCTGTTGTCCAACACCGTCCAGAACGCGATCATCGGCAACGACAACTCGGTGATCGGAGGACTATTCGGCGCGGCGGTGCTCCTTCTCACCAATCATTTTCTGGTTCGCTACCTCTTCAAGTCCGGAAGGCTTGACGCTATGGAAGGCAATCCCGACGTGCTGGTATCCAGTGGGAAAGTCAGGCACGATCGACTCAAGGAGGAGCTGATAACCGTTGCGGAGCTGGAGGCAGCCGCCCGCCGGCAGGGAATCAGGTCGATCGCGGATGTCGAGGAATGCCGGCTGGAGACTGGAGGGGCGCTGACCTTCGTCGAGAGGACTCCCACGCCCGAAGACGCAAAGCACGACGAAGTAATGGATCGACTGGAGGCAATCGAGCGGCGGCTCGAGATGCTCAGCGCTCGCTGACCATCCTCAGGAT
>DASWBG010000366.1:0-2967 GCA_036390715.1 Gemmatimonadaceae bacterium | reverse complement strand
CACCTGAGCGTCTGTCTTGCCGGAGGATTTGAGAACGTGAAAGCTGTGATCGGCGCCTTCGACCCAATGCATCTCCCAATCTGTCGTCACACGCTTCAATACTTCCTCCATCAGGCTCGGCGTGCAGAATGGGTCGCGCGTGCCGTTGAAGCAGATCACTGGGACCTTGATCGCCGCCAGATGCGCGTCACGCAATTGGTCAGGTTTTCCCGGCGGATGCAGCGGGTACGCCAGCAGCAACAGTCCATCGCACTCGAATCCGTCCGCAGCGAGCATCGACGCCGCTCTGCCGCCCATCGACCGGCCACCGATGATGAGCTTCCCTGGTTTCAGCTCCTGCCGCGCGCGAGCGATGACCGCCGACAGACAATCCTTGAGTCGCGGCATTGGATCGGGACGGCCGGACTTCTTTTCCTTGTAGAGGAAGTTGAAGCGGACGACGCCGAAACCCCGGGCGCGCAGCGCGTTCGCGGTCTGAAGTACTCCGCGATCGTTCATGTTGCCGCCGGCGCCGTGGGCAAAGACGAAGACTACGTCCTGTTCCGCCCCGCCCGTCGCGGGCTCGAAGACCGCTGAGGTTTCCTCACCGCCGACCGGTACTCGCCACTCGCCGCGTGTTGGCTGCCGTTCGCGCTCAGACATGATTTCAAACTTATCATCGGCTCGCGACTCGCGTGATTCTTGCGCTCCGCGAAATGTTATGCGTCGCAGTTTCCTGAAGATCCTTTTGCTCGGCGCGGCCGCTGTTGCAGCCGCTTGCGGGTCGCCAGCCCGCGTGCCGGTTTCCGCGGAAACCGGAGTCCACCCGGTGATCCCGCGGCCGAAAGAATCGCTGATTCCGGTCATCAATGTCGTGAAGGCCAAGAGGTGGACTGACGACGCCACACCAGTAGCTGGCGAAGGACTCACCGTTCGGGCGTTCGCCCGCGAACTGAATCATCCCCGCTGGCTCTACGTGCTTCCGAATGGCGACGTCCTTGTCGCGGAGACAAATGCGCCGAAGCGGCCGGATGACGGCAAGGGGATCAAGGGATTCTTCTTCAGGTACTTTCAGGCGCAGGCTGGCGGCGCCGTTCCCAATGAGAATCGCATTATTCTGCTGCGGGACACCGACGGGGACGGAATCGTCGACACACGTTCTGTGTTCCTGTCCGGCTTACACTCGCCATTTGGGATGACGCTCGTCGGCGATGCACTTTATGTCGCGAACAGCGACGCGATCGTGCGCTTCCCCTACGTGACGGGCGCTACGAACATCGTGGCGCCGGGAGTCAAAGTGGTCGACCTGCCCGCGGGGCGGATCAACCATCACTGGACGAAGAATGTGATCGCCAGTCCGGATGGGACAAAGCTCTACGCATCGGTCGGTTCCAACAGCAACGCGATGGAGAACGGAGTCCTCCACGAGACCGACCGGGCGGCGATCTGGGAAATCGATCGGGCAACGGGCAGACATCGTGTATTCGCCAGCGGCTTGCGTAATCCGGTGGGTCTCGCATGGGAACCGGAGAGCGGCAAGCTGTGGGTATCCGTGAACGAGCGGGATGAGCTGGGAAGTGACCTGGTCCCGGATTATATGACATCAGTGCGCGACGGCGGATTCTACGGATGGCCGTACAGCTATTACGGCCAGCACATCGACTACCGTATCGAGCCGCAGCGTCCTGATCTCGTCGATCGCGCGATCGTCCCCGACTATGCCCTCGGATCACACACTGCGTCGCTTGGTCTCACCTGGTCGGGCGCGAAAGCGATGCCCCCGCGTTTCATGAGCGGCATGTTCGTGGGTCAGCATGGGTCCTGGAATCGCAAACCCTACAGCGGCTACAAGGTGATCTTCGTCCCCTTCGAGCACGGAAAGCCGAGTGGAAAACCGATCGATGTATTGACTGGTTTCATCCGCGAGAACGGAGACGCGATGGGACGGCCCGTCGGCGTCGCGATCGACAAGCAGGGCGCGCTGCTCGTGGCTGATGACGTTGGGAATACCATTTGGAGAGTCACCCGCTCGCCACAGCGTTAGACTGGGCCGATTAGTTTCAGGCGCATCTCGTCTAGAAAACGGTGCCCGCCCGTCGATTTCTCGCCCCTCGATTTCACGCGCGTCATCACCAGGCGATCCTTCGTCCGGGTCATACCGACATAGAGGAGCCGTCGCGCCTCTTCGAGATCCAGTTTCCCAAGCACTCCGTTGCGCGGCGTTGGAATCAGCTGCTCGTCTTCTACGCCCACGATGTACACACGCGAGAACTCGAGTCCCTTGGTCGAGTGCATCGTCAGCAGGTTGACGCGACTCTTCTCCGTTTCGGCTCCATCGTATCTGGACAGAACAGCCCGCTCCAGAAACGTGCATATCTGCTCGGCCAGCTCGCCGCTCGCGCACGCTTCGATCAGACGCCGCAATCTCCCCATCGTTTCCGGATATCGTTTGTCGGCCGAGCGTTCGGCGCGCAGCCGCAACATCAGTTGGTGCCCTCCAAGGAGTGCGATCAGGTCGTCGACGGTCGGAAGCGAGGCAACTCCGCACAGCTCACGCTCCGAGGCGTAACGATCGAGACAATCGCTGTGCCGCCCGAGCGAATACGCCGGAACGAACTCGAAGATCTTCCGCGCCTCGTTGCACAGTGAATCGCGATCGCTGAGCGCAAGCGCGATCCCGAGCTGATCGAGCAGGTTTACGAGTGCAGTCTTGCGGGCGTACTCGAGTCTCGTCTCGCTCAGCAAGGGAAACAGTTTCGCGAGCGTGATGCAGTCGTCGAGCGCGCGGTGGGACTTGCCGGTGGCGATGCCGTAACGTTTTGCGAGGTGCTCGAGGCGCCGGCTGGTGGCGTGCAGCGTTCGCGCGAGGGGCAGCGTGTCGTACGTCGAGAAGTCCGTTCCGCCCGGGAGCTTCGCCGCCATTCGTCGCAGGATCGGAAAGTCGAACGTGTAGCCGTTGTGCGCGACGAGGATGTCCGAGCCGCAGAA
>DASWBG010000365.1:0-4317 GCA_036390715.1 Gemmatimonadaceae bacterium | reverse complement strand
AGGGTCGCGCGACGGAGGAAATGCGCGTGCTGAAGATGGTCGCGAACACCGAAGCCGATTTTGATCAGCTCGTGACACAGCTCTGCGCTCACGCCCGCGCGAAGTCGGCGCGTCGGGTGGCGATCAGGATCCAGGGTCAATACGGGGACATCTATCGGCGACTGGTCGTCCGCGGTGCCAGAGTCAGGTGGACCGACCTGAGGATGTCGCTCCACGAATACGCCGAGTCGCGGCCGGCGGAAGGTGGGATCGTGCTGTCGAACTGGGAGATCTAGGCGGGGCGGCACTCCGTAAGAGCCCTGAGGACACAGAGTTCCTCCTTATGGAGCCTTTCGTCATTGATGTCCCTTGGCTGCGACCTACATTTGGGACTTCCGCGCTAAGGATGACGACCTGAGCGATTCACTGGAGTCCCAGCTCCGACAGACCCTTGCCGGGACCCACACCGTTGACCGGGAGCTGTTCGGTGGCGGTCTCAGCCGGCTATTCCTCGGAAGTGAGCTTCGGTTCCACCGACAGGTCGTGATCAAAGTGCTCCCTCCGGAGTTCATTGCCGGAGTATCGGCCGAAAGGTTCGAGCGCGAAATTGCCTTTGCCGCGAATCTCCAGCACGCCAACATCGTTCCAGTTCTTACTGCCGGGGAAACGGCGGGCCTGCCGTTCTACACGATGCCGTTTGTGGACGGAGAGTCTCTGAGGGCGCGGCTGCAGCGCGGACCAATCCCCCCGTCGGAAACCCGCCTCATACTCACCGACGTTGTCCGGGCGCTCGCCTGTGCGCATTCGCACGGAATTGTGCACCGCGATATCAAGCCGGAGAACATCCTGCTGTCGGGCGGAGCTGCCACGGTCACTGATTTCGGGGTTTCAAAAGCAATTGCCGCGTCCAAATACGGAACTCCCGCCGAATCGCTCACAGGCATAGGGCTCTCGCTCGGAACACCGGGCTATATGTCTCCAGAGCAGGCAGCTGGAGACGCAGTTGACGCGCGATCGGATCTGTACTCATGGGGGGTCGTAGCCTACGAGATGATCTCGGGGAGGCATCCATTCGCGCATTGCAAAAATCTGCAGCAGATGATTATCGCTCATGTCAGTGAGAAGCCGCCACCGCTGACTAGTGCGTCCGGGGCTGCTGCCGCGCTCCGGAAGGCGGTGATGCAGTGTCTGGTAAAGGACCCATCCGCGCGCCCTGAGAGCGCCGACTCACTCCTTCTCGAGATCCGCCGCCGATCGCCCTGGAAGGCGAAAGCAGGCGTCATTGCAGCAGGAGTATTGCTTGCCGTCGGCTTGCTGGCGGGGCTTGCGTTCGCCTTCGTGCCCCGCGAGAAGTTGGCGACTGCCCTCACCTTGGCGCGACGCAAACCCGCCTTGCTGCACAACGATCGTATTATTGTCGCTCCGTTCAGCAACGAGACGGGAGAGCAAAGTCTCACACCTCTCGGCTCGGAGGCGGCGGACTGGATCGCGCGGGGGCTTGCCGGGACTGGAACGATCAATGTGGTCGACGCGCGAACGGTCGCGATCACATCCGAAGTTGTCAGTCGAATTCCGTGGCCATGGAGAGGCCGCGACAAGGGAACGGCGCTCGCGCGGGAAACGGGGGCTGGAATCCTGATTTCAGGGCGATTCTATCGGGACGCAGACACGCTCCGGTTCCAGGCAAATGTGACCGATGTCAAAGATGGGAAGCTCCTACGGTCACTCTCGCCGGTCAGCGGGCCCATGTCGTCGCCCACCACGGTTCTCGAAAACCTCAGTCGGAGGATTGTCGCGTTAGTCGCTCAATCCTCGGATACGACATCCATCGCTCTCTCGGCACTATCCGACGCACCAACGCTCGAAGCGTACACGGAGTTCAGCAGAGGATTGGAGGGCATATTCACACACGAGGCGGGCGTGTACGGCCATTTCTTCCGTGCGGCGTCGCTCGACACGATGTACGTGACGCCGTGGGTCCTTCTGGCCGTCACAGCCGAGGATCGCGGCGACAAGGCGGTGATGGATTCAGCTCTCCGGCGCGCCCATGGGCTAGGCGAGCGCATGACTCCCGTGGAGCGCACGCTCATCGAATACACCGAAGCGAAGGCCAAGGGTGATGTCGAAGGCACCCTTCGCGCCGCGCAATCTGCATTCCAGCTGACTCCCGGTTCTTCGGAGACTCCTCTCATGCTGGCGACTGCTTCGCTGGCGGACCACCGGCCCCAAGCCGCCCTCGTTGCTCTTCGTGCGGTTGATCCGGATCGAGGACTGAATCTCGCCGCGGCGTTCTTCTGGAAGAATCGAACTGTCGCTTACTACCAGATAGCGGATTACCGCGGTGCTGCTGATGCGTGCAGACGGGGGCAGAAGCGGTTTCCGAACGATTACTTCCTGAAGTACTTCTGTGTGTCTTCGTTTGTGCGTCTCGGCCAGATGGATAGGGTGACAGCTTTTCTCGCCGCGGACGAGCGTGATACGGCAGGGGCCAAGCTCGCGGTGCGTGCGGCACAACTAATGGACGATGTTGGATTGACGGCTGAGTCGCGCGGGCTCGCCACAAAATGGTCGAATGAGCGTTCGAGCGGGCCCGAGTTTGAGTTTCCGCACGCGCAGTTGCTGATGGCGGCCGGGCGTTGGGTTGAAGCAAAGGCTACGTTGACCAAACTGGCGGAGTCTGACTCGATTCCAGGAGTCATCTCGCGGGAGCGGCGGATTCCGCAGCGTCTCAGGATCTTGGGCAGCCTTGGAGTAGTGAATGCTCGGCTCCGGTTGCCTGCGGAGGCACTTCGCATCGATTCGCTGCTCAAGGTTGCGGGCGCGGATGCCGAAGGAGGCGAGCTCGAGGTTTTGCGAGCGAGAATTCACGCGCAGCTCGGCGATTTGGAGGGGGGTGTGGTATTGGCGGATGCGGGACGGATTAAAGGCTGGGAATTGTTGTCCCTGATGAATTCGCTCGCTGACGACCACTGGTTGGTTCCATTGCGCCCCCTCCGCTCATATCAGGCTATTGTCGCGCTGAAGGATTGAAGCCAATGGCAACTCAGGCTGACGTCCGTCGCATCGCTTTGTCTTTGCCCGCGGCTGAGGAGGCGGGCGATCGGTTCGCCTTTTCGGTCCCAAATAAGGGAAAGCTCAAAGGATTCGTCTGGGTGTGGATGGAACGGGTGGTCCCAAAAAAACCGCGCGTTCCAAACCCCGGCGTGATCGCGGTGCGCGTCGCCAACGACGGCCAGAAGAGCGCGCTTTTGTCCGCCGATGGAAAGAAGTTCTTTACGGAACCGCATTACGATGGATTCCCCGCCGTGCTTGTGCGACTGGACGCTGTGAGCGTCGCAGACCTCAAGGTGTTGATCGCGGAGGCGTGGCGCTGTCAGGCGCCGGCGGAGTTAGTCCAACCGCCGGGCAAACTCAAGCCCGGGCGCAGCGGGGCGAGAGCAGGCTCGCCACGCACGAAGCAGGGGCGCTGAGGTCTATGGTCATGGGCCACCGAGTCAGACCTGTCCTGCTTCTGCCGGCGTTGCTCTTCGGCCCTGCGTCGTTGTTTAGGCAAACCGAACCGCTGCGACACGTTACGATCGTGGCAACCGACTATGCGTACCGTGTTCCGGCGTCAGTCCGAGCCGGCATGACGGCTTTTCGGTTCGTGAATCGCGGGACGCATCCGCACGAGGTGCAACTCTTCCGCTTCCTGCCGAGTGTGACCGCTCAGCAAGCGCGTGCGTATCTTGCCGCCGGCGCGGTACCGGATTCGGCTGCTGACGCGTCGGGGAGCGTGCTGATAGCGCTTCCCGGCGTGACCGCGCATGAGGAAGTGCTTGTGTCACTCGTGGCCGGCGAGCGATATGCGCTGATGTGCGAATTCCGTGATGCGCCTGCGAAGCCGAAGCACACGATGCTTGGCATGGTGGCGCTGCTGGAAGTGCGCTCGTAGCGACCGCGCGGACGCCAGGCATGGTATTGACTTATCCATGCATGGATGCCTATATAGGGCATGACCTATGGAACGGTAATGGTTGCGCTCGCCGATCCGACCCGGCGGGCGCTGTTCGAGCGCCTGCGCACCCGACCGCACACGGTGGGTGAGCTCGCGCGCATCGCGAGGATCCGGCAACCGAGCGTTTCCCAACATCTTCGGGTGCTCCGCGGAGCCCGGCTCGTACGCGATCGCAGGGAAGGGACCCGACGCTACTACACCGCCTCCCAGGAAGGGCTCTCCGAGCTGCGACGATACGTCGAGAGAATGTGGGACGACGTGCTGGCTGCCTACGCCGCCGGCGATCCACATCCGTCAACAAAGTCGGCGGCAACGCCCCAGAAAAAACGAGGAGCCAGGTG
>DASWBG010000364.1:0-7489 GCA_036390715.1 Gemmatimonadaceae bacterium | reverse complement strand
TCGAGCTCAGAGGCGTGGATCACGTCTCTGATGGAAATCTCGGCCGGCGGTCGCGCCAGAACGTACCCGCCCCTCGCGCCCCGGGTGCTCGCGATCACTCCCGCGCGCCTCAGCCTGAGCAGGATCTGCTCGACGTAGTCGGCGGGAAGCCGTTCCTGCCGCGCGATCTCCCGCCCGTTCACGGGGCCGAGATCGGTGCGCTTGGCGAGGTTGAGCGCGCAAATCACGCCATACTCAGCCCAGGTGGTTATTCGCATGTACTCACGATAGGGTTTCTGGCTGGCTGAAACAAGGGCTACAGACACTCAACTAACACTGAACGGGTGCCAGACGTCAGTAGCGTAGCTGGCAGTGATTAGTTCACGACGCGCCGACTTCTGTTGGCGCCCTTCAAAGCACGGGCAGCGCCTTTCAGGTCGCGGAGGTAAGTCCGGGCGTAGTGAACCGGCAACTGCGAACTGCGCTACTCACGTCTGGCACCCGTTCAGTTGCGTTTCCTAGCCGGCTGATACCTCCCCGTGCTTCCCACCGGGTACCCCAATCTCGGTCATCTTGCGAAGGTCGAGCACTTCGTCGATCTCCTTTTCCGGCAGGACCTTCTCCCGCTTTACCAAGTCTCGGATGAGCACGTTCTCACTCACCGACTGCTTGCTGATCTCGGCGGCGCGGGCGTAGCCGATCTGGGGCGCCAAAGCCGTCGCCAAGGCGGCCGAGCGTTCGAGCCAGTACCTGCACTGCTCTTCGTTCGCCTCGATCCCCTTCACGGTTTTCTCGGCGAAGACGCGCGCTGAGTTGCGCAGGATCATCATCGAGAAGAGAACATTGTGCGCGATCACAGGCATCATCACGTTCAGCTCGAGCTGGCCGTGTTCGGACGCAATCGAGACACAGGCATCGTTGCCGATTACCTGGAAGCAGACCTGATTCACCATCTCCGGGATCGACGGATTGACCTTGCCGGGCATTATGGATGAGCCCGGTTGCACCGACGGCAGACGAATCTCGTCGAGACCCGTGCGGGGCCCGCTCGCAAGCAGGCGCAAATCGCTCGCGATTTTGCTCAAGTCGAGCGCAAGGACTCTGAGCTGCGAGCTGAACCCCGCGACATCCCCCATGCTCTGCATCAGCTGTATCCGGTCCTTCCCTTCGCGCAACTCCACCCTTGTCGAGTCGCAAAGGTGCTTGACCATGAGCTTTGGATACTCGGGTTCGACGTTCACGCCGGTCCCGACCGCGCTGCCACCGATTCCCAGATCGCGCAGATAGTCCGCGGCCTCGACCACGCGCTTGATTCCGCGCCGCAACGACCCTGCGTAAGCGTCGAGCTCCTGCCCGAGCCTTATCGGCATCGCATCCTGGAGGTGGGTGCGGCCCGACTTCAGCACGCCGTCGAACTCCTTCCCCTTTTTCTCGAACTCAGTGGCGAGACCGTCGAACGCTTTCTCCAGCCCGCCGAGTTCGCTCAGACAGGCTAGACGGATCGCCGTCGGAATCACGTCGTTGGTCGACTGAGCCATGTTGACGTGATCGTTCGGATGAACTGGCGAGTACGTCCCGCGCTTGGCGCCCAGGATCTCGTTGGCGCGGTTCGCCAGCACTTCGTTGACGTTCATGTTGTGCGAGGTGCCCGCGCCGGCCTGATATACATCGACGACGAAGTGCTCGCGGTGTTTGCCGGCGAGAATCTCGTCAGCTGCCTTGACGATCGCATCCGCGATCTTCGGATCGAGCCGTCCGGTTTCCTTGTGGGTCAGCGCCGCTGCGCGCTTGATCCGCACTGTCGCGTCGACAAAGGCCGGCATCGGCCGCAGCCCGCTGATCGGAAAATTCTGCACGGCCCGCAAGGTCTGCACTCCGTAAAGCCCATCTTCCGGAACTTCGAGAGTGCCCAGTGGATCCTTCTCGGTGCGAGTCTTGTCGCTCATTGTCGTTGGCTGTGAAGATCCAAGTTAGCGTCCCACAATGCGGGCCGTGCCATTCAAAAACGGGTTCGACAGCCGTTCTTGTCCTATCGTCGTCTCCATGCCGTGACCGGGATAAACTACGGTCTCCGGAGCGAGCGCAGATATTTTCTCGAGCGATGCGGCAAGCTGCGGAGGATTCGAGAAGGGCAGATCTGTTCTGCCGATGGATCCGGCGAACAGGCAGTCGCCAACGAGCGCGATTCCGTTGCCGTGGATGACGACGTGCCCGGGAGCATGTCCGGGCGTGTGGATCACGGTCATCTCCGCGTCCCCGACTTTGAGCCGCTGGCCATCCGAGAATTCCTGATCAGGAGCTGGCGGCTCTTCGAATGGAACTCCATATACCTCCGCCTGTCGCGACGCGGCTTCGTAGAGGCGGCGGTCGAGCGGATGTAAATAGATGGGCACATCCCATTTCCGTTTCACGGACGCGACGGCGCCGACGTGATCGACGTGAGCGTGGGTGATCCAGATGGCGTCGAGGGTCGCGCCCGAGCTCTCTATAGCATCCACAAGTCGCTCACCCTCGCTCCCCGGATCGACTATCACCGCGCGGTTGGAGCGATCATCCACCACCAGATAGCAATTCTCCTGGAATGCTCCGACGGTGATGGTCTTGACGTTCACCGCTACTTCGCAGCTTTGCCGCGAAACTGTGTCCACACGACCAGAGTCAGACATCCGCGATCGAATCTCCGGAACTGCGTGGGTACCTCATCGGCCTGGTAGATCTCGAGGCCGATCACATCATCGGGATTCACCACCATGTCGAGGTCGCCTGGTTGCAGATCGCGCCATTCGAATCCGTCGACGAACACTCGGGTGCACGGCGCATTCGCGGAATACATGCTGGTGACTCCGCCCCTGCCTCTGATTACCGTTCCCCCACGCTGATAGCTCACGGTGACGCTGGGCAGACCCTTCATCATATCCGAGATGTTGTTCGGTTTTCGGTGATCGATGTCCTCACGCGTGAAAAAATGCCCGCCGCCAGCACGCTTGCGCGCAGTGAAGCCCGATTTGTCCAGCGCAAGATCACGCCGAGCTGTGACAAACACAGCGTCGAGCACGTTGACCTTGTCGCCGACGGTCACTGTGACATCGACCGGCGCGCGTGACGTCACGCTGATCGCCTCGGCGGCAGTCGCGAAACTCAGGCTCCTGGCGACCAGCACCTGAGTGCCGGTGAGAACCCCCGCGAGATGGAATGAGCCATCCTCGCGGGTCATCGCAGACACTCCGGAGACCGGGATCTCCACTCTGGCGCCGGAAACGGGCTTCCCCGTTGGCGAAATGACGTGTCCAATTACGATCCCGGTTGCGTGCGTCCCGGGCTTGTCGGGAATCGACATTGCCTGAAACGCGAGTAGTGCACCGTTCAGGACGACGGGAACTTCCGGCGTCGTCACATCCCCGCGCGTGACCTGCAAAGTCCCGTCGAGATCTGAAGGCAACCCGCACAGCTTGAAGAATCCCAAGCTGCTGGTTTCCGCGTGCAGCTCGTGCGGAGCGCGAACGACACCCGCCTCCTTGCTCACCCGCACGTCGGTCCACGCGAGCGAAACCCTGGCGCCCGAGATCGGCTGGTCGTTGTCCGGATCGAGCACTCTTCCGGCGACCGCGGAGGGTGCGGACGGGACTTGCTCGCTCCCGCAATAGCGATGCACGAGCGTCGGAACGGATGGCACGGCGAGCGTTACGACGCCGGCGCTGTCGGGCCCGATCACGAATGGCTTCGTGGCGAGCGTAATTCCGAGGCTCTCGAGGAGGGGATGAAACACGCCGACCTGGTAGGTGCCGGGCGTGAGGCTGTCGATTGTGAATCGGCCGAGCGAGTCGGTCCTAACTGTTGTCGCCACGCCGGACGCAATAACCTCGGCGCCCTGAAGTGGAGTCCCATCCACGCTGTCGGCGACGACGCCGATGATTCTCGAATTCCGGACGCTACCGTTCTGAGCAAGCGAAAGGGTCATTGGAATGGCGGTGGCGAACGCGGCCAGCGCCAGCGCACGCATCATGTATATCCCCCCGCGCTGATGTGGGAGCTCTCCAGAGCTTCCCGCGTCGCCGCGCCCGCGCCGTCGCGCTCCGCCTCCTTGAAGCGCGTGATGTACTTGTCCGCGGCTATGGCCGCCGTCGTCGCGTCACCCGATGCTGTCGTGACCTGCCTCGTGAGCTGCGCCCTCAGATCGCCCGCCACGAAAAGGCCCGGGATCGACGACATCATGGCGTGGTCAGTCAGCACATAGCCCATTACGTCGTGGTCGAAGTGCCCCGAGATCACACCAGTATTCGGACGGAACCCCACAAAAATGAACAGGCCCGTCGCCTCGAGGAGCGATCGCTTCTGAGTCACGAGATTGTGCAGGCGAAGTCCCGTCATCCCATCCTGCGGATTACCCTCGACCTTCTCCGCGATCGTGTCCCAGATCACCTCGATCTTCGGATTGTCGAACACGTGCTGCTGAAGGATCTTCGATGCGCGGAACTCGTGTCGGCGATGGATCAGATAGACCTTGCTCGCGTACCGTGTCAGGAAATCGGCCTCCTCAACGGCTGCATCGCCGCCGCCCACCACGGCAACGATCTGTTGCTTGAAGAACGCCGCATCGCAGATCGCGCAGTACGACACTCCCTTGCCGGCGTACTCCAGCTCGCCGGGAATCCCGAGCTTGATGGGAGTTCCGCCAGCGGTCACGATGACGGCGGGGGAGCGGAAGATGTCCCCGCTTTCGGCCTCGGTGTGGAAATACCCGTCGGGCATCTTGGTCACCGACGTCACGCTCGTCGTCTCGAAGAACTCGGCGCCGAATTGCTTCGCGTGGGCGGCGAACTTTTCCGCCAGCTCATAACCGAGGATCTTCGGGAAGCCGATCACGTCGTCGAGATATTCGGTATTGAGCAGCTCACCGCCAGGAAACCCGCGCTCGAGCACGGCAGTGCGGAGCATCGCACGACCGGTGTAGAGCGCCGCGGTCATGCCGGCCGGACCCGCCCCCACGATGACAACGTCGTATTCACGCACTGTCGCCAAAGGATTCACCTGTAAAGAAGTACTGCCGACAAAGCATTCTACTGACGAAATATACCGCGCTGGCGCGTGTTTTCGGGTCGTCAGTAACGAACGTGACGGCCTCCGTCGACGATGATCGTCTCGCCTGTCACGTAGTCAGCACTGAGGAGATAGAGCACCGCCTGCGCAACATCGTCGGGGCTGCCCAGTCTCCCGAGTGGCGTAGTCGCGATGAGCTTGTCAGCCTGGTCCTGCGTCCATCCATCCGGCAGAAGCACTGGCCCCGGAGCGATGGCGTTGACGCGGATCCTCGGCGCGAGCGCATGAGCGAGACCACGCGTCATCTGCACGATGCCGGCCTTGGTGATCGAGTGCGGGATGTATCCTCTCCACGTCTCGAACGCGGCCAGGTCCGCGATGTTTACGATCGCGCCGCCACGCTCCCCCATTACTCGCGCCGCCGCCTGACACAGGAAGAAAGGCGCGCGAAGGTTCAGCGCGAACATCGCGTCCCAGTCCTCGACCAGGACCTCGCCGACTGGCGTCCGCAGCATTACTGCCGCCGAATTGACCAGAACATCGAGCGATCCCAGAACCTTCGTAGTGTGCTCGATCAGTCTCGGAGCGGTCGCGGGATCAGTCAGATCCCCGGGAAGTGTCACCGCGTCACTCCCCGCCGCAATGATCTCATCCGCCGTCTTGCGCGCGCCCTTCTCAGATCCGGAGTAGTGGACGCCAACGCGCATGCCTGCCCTGCCGAGCGCGAGAGCAATAACGCGTCCGACGCGCGTTCCCGCTCCGGTTACCAGCGCTACCCGACTATCGAGTTCCACTGGCCGCTCCGAGTGCCGCGAGTTTCGCATCCTGTCGCTCGAGCCAGTCGACCGGCACGTTCATGATTCCGAGACGGCGCGGCCCGTCCGGTGCTCCGTGCCAATCAGATCCGCCGCTCGGGACGAGGCCGAAGAAATCGGCGAGTGCCTGCAGCCGCTTGACATCTTCCGCCGAATGGCTGGGATGCTTGACCTCCAACCCGTCGAGCCCCGCCGCGACCAGGGGCTCCAGTCTTTCGCGCCTGCCGCCGTCGCCGGGATGCGCCCAGATTGCCAGCGCGCCGGCCTCGTGCGCGACGGAGATCGCGTCCTCGATCGAGACGCGCTCCCTGGCTACGAATGCGCTTCCCGCGGTTCCGAGATATCTCGTGAACGCCTCCCGAAAATCCTGAACAACGCCGCGCGCTATCAACGCACGAGCGACGTGCGGACGCCCAACCGCGCCGCCATTGGATTGCAGGAGAACTTCGTCCAGCGTGAGCGGAATGCCAAGTGTCTGCAGTTTCTCCACGATCTTTTGGGCGCGCGTGTAGCGGCCGGTGCGGAGCTCGCTGAGGCGCGTCTCCAACGCCCCGATGTGCGTGACATGCAGCGCCAACAGATGGATCTCGTTGTCTTCCTGGAAAGCGCTCAGCTCCAGTCCGGCGACTACTCGGACGCCCAGGCGCTCCCCGGCAACGCGCGCCGCCGGGACTCCATCAATAGTGTCGTGATCCGTCAGTGCCAGCGCGGTAAGGCCACAGCGCTCGGCAGCCTCGATTACTCCTTCGGGGGCGACCGTACCATCAGAAGCAGTCGAGTGAGTATGCAGGTCGACAAACGCCGGCCGGCCCGCATCTGCACTCACCGCTCGTAACCGGCCTCAGGCGATGTGAAGCTCGGCTGCGACTGCTCGAAAAGCTCTTTCAGCTGCGCATCTGACAGCTCGGCGAACGCCTGCTCGCGCGAGCGAGTGCCCTGCGGAGAATAACGGGTGACGCGCACTTCTCGCTCCTTGCCCGCACCGCGCGAGAATATCAGCCCGTATTCGTCCTGCGTGTACTGCGTGATGTAACCGGAGGGATGGATGTCCCATTTCTTACCGTCAACCTGAAGGGACCGGGCCGGCATCTTAAAGGGGGACCTCCTGATAAACGCGCGATGGGTCCAGCGTCTTGTGCGGCGCATTGGAATGCGCGTTCATGAGCGTCTGCTCGTCGTCGGCCTCAGTGAATTCTATGAACGCGCCCGGCAGCGACGTCTCCTCGAACACCCAGAAGCGGCAGTTCGCAGCCGCGTAGTGAGAATGCAGCACCTTGAGTCGCTTCGTGTAGTTGCCACGCTCGGTCGAAGGAACGGTCGAGCGCTGAATCGTGAGAGCCTTGGGCATCTTAGAGTCCGGTCTCCGGAAATGTTTCTATTGTTTTCTTCACGAAGGCGAGGAACTGATCCGCGATCGCACCATCGATTACACGATGATCGAACGAGATTGAAAAATAAGCGCAGGTACGGATCGCGATCGTGTCCTCACCATCGGCGCCTGCAAGGATCTTCGGACGCTTCTCGATGGCACCCACCCCCAGAATGGCGACCTGGGGCTGATTGATGATCGGCGTTCCCATCAGCGAGCCGAAGACACCCGGGTTCGTAATCGTGAAGGTTCCTTCCTGAACTTCTTCGGGAGAGAGCTTCTTGGCTCT
>DASWBG010000363.1:0-4419 GCA_036390715.1 Gemmatimonadaceae bacterium | reverse complement strand
CAGAGAGAACGGAAACCGTGGCACTGATCACGGTCACGCGGGCGCGCTGTTCGTGATCGGCGGGCATGTGAAGGGCGGCAAGGTGCACGGCCGCTGGCCCGGGCTCGAGCAAGAGCAGCTCTATGAGGGCCGCGATCTCGCGCTCACAACCGACTTTCGCTCAGTGTTCGCCGAAGTAGTCTCAGATCACCTTGGAGCTCGCGCACTCGACCGTATCTTCCCTGGTTTCACTGCGTCGCCCAGAGACTTTCTCGGCGTCGTTTAGTTTCCTGGAGATCGCTGTTCGGGTCGAGGCGGTGGGTCCTCGACCCGAACCGAGATCTCTCGGACCCAAACAAGCACGCTGCCGGACTCAGAACTTGAAGATCTTGCCGAGCGCTTTGCTGATCTTCTTGCCGAAATCGTTCGACCAGTCGCGCTGGTTCTGCCAGTCGCCATTCTGCTGATCGCCCGTATCGGGTCCATGCTCCGGGCACGGGATCGTCGGGAGCGGAAGCTCGGGCTTGTAATACTCGTTGCGAGTCACCGGGCACCACTCGGTCGCGAGATACCCGGTCGTTGGATCGATGATGCGCTCGACCATTCCCCTTGGCGGATTCCAGGCGTTCGGTGATGCATACTCGCGCCAGCCGTTCTGGTAGAACTGGACCCACGCTGGTGCGGCAAGTCTGCCACCCGATGCATCGCCGCTGATCGGGGCAGGATTGTCGAACCCGAACCAGAACGCCGCGACGATCGTCGGCGTGTAGCCGACGAACCATACGTCCGTGCCGCTGTTCGTCGTTCCCGTCTTGCCGGCGACGAGACCCTTCACACCGTAATCGCGCACGACCTTGCCGGTGCCGTAGTCGACGACCGACTGTAGCATCGACGTCACCTGATAGGCATCCCGGGGATCCATCACCTGAACGGGATTCAGCGGCGCCTCCGGAGAAATCCAGATGGGAACATCGTCGGACGTGGAAATGCTACGCACCAGACGCGTCTTCACCTTGTGACCGCCGTTCGCAAACGGCGCGTACGCTGTGACGAGCTCGAGAGGTGTCAGCGACATCGAGCCGAGCGCCATCGACGGAACGTCGGGAAGCGGGCTGACAATTCCGTTTTTCTTCGCGGTCTCGATAATACGCGGAATACCGATCGCCTGACTGACCCGCACCGTTGCAGCATTGGCTGATTTTATCAGCGCTTTTCGGAACGTGATGCGTCCGAAATATTCATCGCCGTAGTTTGACGGCGACCAAACTTCGCGTCCCTGAATCACATCGATGGGATCGTCATCCACTTCCGATGATGGCGTATAGCCCGCCGCCATCGCCGCGGCGTAGACGAATGGCTTGAACGCGGAGCCGGGCTGGCGGTGCGCGAGCAGCGCGCGGTTGTAGTTACCACGCTCGTACTGCCGTCCCCCTGTCAGTGCGCGGATGTCTCCATTGCGCGGATCGATTCCCACCATCGCACCCTGTATCAGAGCGCGACGACCCGTTTCCGACTGAATTGCGGCGGCCTGGGTCCGAACCGCTCGATCGGCCGCGATCTGAGCGTTGCGATCCAGGGTCGTTCGAATGGTGAGGTCAATGACGTCGGCGCTGCCACTCTGGATGATCGAATCCACGACCGCGCGCACCGCGTCGAGGGCGTACGAATCGTTCGGATCCTTTGGACGCCACTCATCGCGCGCGATTCGAAGTGGCTGGGCCTGAAGTCCCGGAAGCCTGTTCGCCGATACATACCCCTCCTTCACCATGAGACTCAGTACGAGATTGCGCCGGGCGAGGGCGCGGTCCGGATGACGGCGCGGCGTGTAGGCCGATGGTGCTTTCGGAAGTGCGGCCAGCATCGCTGCCTGCTGGAGATTCAGCTGACTGACGCTACGACCGAATAGATCGCGACTCGCCGCCTCAACGCCGTAGACCCCATTACCGAGATAGATGACGTTGAAGTAGAGCTCGAGGATCTGCTGCTTGGTGAGGGAGCCCTCGATGAGACGCGACAGCCGCAGCTCCGCGAGTTTCTGACGGAGCGATCGCGGCGGGTATTTCCGGACGGCGAAGGTATTGCGCGCCACCTGCATCGTGATGGTGCTGAATCCTTCGCGCGTGCGCCCGGCTCTCAGGTTGGTGACGAGAGCGCGAGCGAATCCGCGCCAATCCAAGCCACCGTGCTGATAGAACCGCCGGTCTTCGGTTGCGATGAATGCTTGCTGTACGAATTCGGGAACGGAGCTCAGCGGAACGTTGACGCGCCGGACCAGCTCCAACCGTCCCATCAGACGGTTGTAACGGTCGAGAATGCGGCCGCCCTGATCGGGCTGGAAATTCTGGATGGCGCGGGGCGACGGGCAGCCGTCGAAGCCGCACGTCACCAGCCACACATCGGTGAAATAGATCGTTAGAATACATAACGCGAAGAGGCCGAGCAGGATCGCGCGCCGCCTCGCCTTGATCTCTAACCACAGTCGGGAAAAATGTATCGTTCTATCCTCTTGTCGTTCGTTATCGCCGCAACCGCCTGCAAGGTCGGTGCGAACTCAGCTTCCGCCGCGAACACTAGCTCCAGTCAGACGACTTCAGTGGCGGTTGCTTACGGCACCGGCACGCTTACATCAAACACCTCGGGCGCCACAACGGGTCCAATTCCCACTACGCAGGCGGCAGCTCCAGGTTCCGCTGCCAATACAGGGGGTGTAGAGAGCGTAAGTAACACGTCAGGTTCGCCCACCGCGACCGGTACAGCGTCCACGCAATCAGGCGCGGTAAATCCCAATCGCGTCCCCAATGAGATGGGACGAATAATGGTGCTGGAATATCACCTGATCACGGACCACAATGGCGATTACGCGCGTGAGCGAGGGCAGTTCCGGAAGGATCTGGAGCTCCTCTACAGTCGCGGCTATCGGCCGGTGAACATGTCCGACGTGCTCGACAAGAAGCTAGATCTTCCGCGTGGACTGTCGCCCGTCGTCTTTGTTTTTGACGACGCGTCGCCCGAACAATTCAGTTACATCGAGAACAATGGAAAGCTGACGATCGATCCAAATAGCGGGATGGGAATCTGGCTCGACTTCAAGAAGACGCATCCCGACTGGGCCAACAAGGCTGTGTACTGTCTTCTCTCCGGTGCGAATGCGGGTCATAACTTTTTCGGAGATCGTGGCATCAAGGGGCAGAAGTCGCAGTGGCGTTTTCAGAAAGTGAAATGGCTCGCCGACAACGGATTCGAGCTGTGCGACCATACGTTGTGGCACGCGCAACTGAACAAGTATCCGGATGCGTTCGTACAGGAGCAGATCGCGCGCAATGCGCTAGCAATTGACTCAGCGGTACCGGGCTACAAGATCAGATCGATGGCGTTGCCGCAGGGATTGTGGCCGAAGAATCGCGCGCTCGCGAGCAAGGGCTCGTGGACGAATCCCAAGACGGGCAAGACCGTGAGTTACAGCTGGCCGGTCGTGTTCGAGGTCGCGGGTGGGCCGATGCGAAGTCCGTACGATCCTGCGTTCGATCCCGGCAAGACTCCGCGCATCCAGGTGATCGGGAACGCGATTGAGTCTATGATCGACAAGCTCGAAAAATCGGGCAACATGTACATCTCTGACGGCAATCCTGCCGTCGTCGCGCGGCCAGCTGCGAGCAATCCCACGGCGACGACGAAGCACTAGCTCGCAGTTTAGACATCTTCGGCCGGTCGGGCGGGCGAGGGCATCCTCTTCGGCCGCTCGTCCTCGCCCACGCGGCTCCGCCGCGTCCGCGCGCTTAGGCGCGCGGAGATTCGGTGTGGTCTAAGCGTGAGCAGCCCACGAGACTAATGGCACACGGGTCGAAGATCTCGACCAGGGAGGGACTGAGTGTCCTCGCAGGGCGCTCCGCAGCCCAGGCGCCGAGCGAAGCCGGCTGCCGTACGCGGCCGCGTGGGCGAGGACGAGCGGCCGAAGAGGACACTCAGCCCCGACCGCGCGCAAGATCTAGAACGCCAAAGCTAGTTAGCGAGACGCTCCAGCTCAGACCACCTATCAACAGCGCGCCTAAGATGCGGAATGACGATCGAGCCACCAACGACGAGACCAACAGAGAGACACTCGAAAATCTCGGCCCGAGTGACGCGCTCCTCGGCGCAGCGAGTGAGATGATACGTGACGCAGTCATCGCACCTCAACACCAGCGAAGCGACGAGGCCGAGCAGCTCCTTGGTCCGGGCATCGAGAGCGCCGGCCTCGTAGGTGCGGGTGTCGAGGGCGAAGAAGCGGTTGATAACCAGATTTCCCGCACCCAGGATTTCTTCGTTCATCCGTTCGCGAAACTGGCGAAACTCCTTCAGCGAACCTGGCTCGCCGTGCTCGTGCGGGGGCGTCCGATGCGTCACCTTTGGCTTTCCCGATCTCTTTCGCCCGCTCAAAAATTCCACCCCTTGAGCGTCTTG
>DASWBG010000362.1:0-2768 GCA_036390715.1 Gemmatimonadaceae bacterium | reverse complement strand
CTGCCTCAACACGCGCCGCAGCGCCTGACCGAAGCTGTTGGTGTCGGTTCCAACCTCGCGCTGGTTGATGCTGCTCTTGATGTCGCGGTGCAGGAACTCGATCGGATCTTCGATCGTGATGATGTTGGCGTGCCGGTTCTGATTGATGTAGTGCAGCATCGACGCGAGCGCTGTTGATTTTCCAGATCCCGTGATTCCCGTGACCAGCACCAGGCCACGAGGCATCAGCGCGATCCGCTCGCATACATCGGGGAGATTCAACTCCGCGATAGTCTTGGCCTGGAAGGGCACGGTTCTGAGCGCGTAGGCGATCGTTCCGCGCTGCTGATAGGCGTTGACGCGAAACCGGCCGATGCCCGGCACCGCGAGCGCGAAGTCCGACTCCTTCTGCTCCGAGAACTCCTTGATGTTCTTCGGCGCCATGATCTGCTCGGCGAGACTGCGCAGGTCTTCCTGCTTCAGGGCCGGCAGCTCCATGGACATCATGTGCCCGTCGATGCGGAGGGTCGGCGGTCGTCCGACTTTCAGGTGGAGGTCCGATGCGTTCGACTGGATCATGTGCTGGAGCACGGACTTGTAGTCGAAACTCGGGCCTGTTGCGTGGGCGGCCGACTTCGGAGCCGGCGGGGTCATTTTTTCAGCCATTGGGATCTATGCGGAGGAGGACCTGACCATACTCGACGGGATGCGCGTTCTGCGCGAGAATCTCCTTCACCACTCCGTCGAACTCGGACTCGATCTCGTTCATGATTTTCATTGCCTCGATGATGCAAACTATCTGACCCTTGCTGATTCTGTCGCCTACCGCCAGGTACGGCTTGGAACCGGGCTCGGGAGCGCTGTAGTACGTACCGACCATCGGCGACTTCACTTCCAGATACTTTGACTTCGCCGCCTCCAGTTTGGGCACTTCGACCGCCGCGGAATTCGCGTCCGCGTGCGGCAGAACGGCGGCGGGAAGCAGCGCGGGCATCGTCATCGGTGCCGTCATCTGCACGGCGCCCCGCTGCTGTGGAGTCTTCGAAAGCCTGATCTTCATCCCCTTGTCGGACGAAATCTCGATCGAATCGACACTCGACTCGTCGAGCATTTCCACCAGCTTCTTCACGTAGCGGAGATCGATCATCGTCATTTGCGGGAGGCGGGAAGCGGGAGGCGGGAAGCGGGGACGATCATGCGACCTCCAGCAGTTCGCGGGTAAAATCAGTCAATATTTCGGGGCCGCTCGCCGAGAGATGGACATCGTCCTCGATGCGGACGCCTCCCCAACCCGGACGGTAGATGCCCGGCTCGATCGTCACCACCGCGCCCTCTCCCAACAGGGCCTCGACGGTTTTCGCCAGGCGTGGCGCTTCGTGCACTTCCAGCCCCAACCCGTGACCGAGGCTGTGTCCGAAGGCGTCTCCGTACCCACGGTCCTCAATGTAGCGACGAGCCAGACCGTCGGCATCCTGCCCCTTCATTCCTGCTCGCACGGATTTCGAGGCGACAGCATTGGCGTGTCTCACGATCTCGTAAATCTCGCGCTGCTCACTCGAGGCGGGGCCGATCACGAGCGTGCGCGTGATATCGGAGCAGTAGCCCTTGTACTGCGCGCCGAAATCCAGCAGCAGAAGATCGCCCCGCTCGATCACGCGTGACGATGCTCTCGCGTGAGGGAGTGCCGCGCGCGGACCCGATGCGACGATGGCCGAGAACGGAAATTCTTCGCTGCCTTCGTCGCGCAGCGCGTGCTCGAGGATTCCGGCGACATTGAGCTCCGTCAATCCGGGCTTGATAGCCTTGATGGTCTTGGTGAGCGCGCGGATGGCGATCACGCCGGCATGCTTGATCAGCGTGACTTCGTCCGCATCCTTCGATTCGCGCAGCGCCTCCACCAGGTTGAGCTGAGGGCGCCATTGCCAGCGCGTGCCCTCGGTGAGCAGGCGTTGAAAGTCCCGATGAAGCAAATGCGCCGATTCGAAACCGACCACCTCGATGCCATTGAGCGTAGCGCCGAGATTCCACAACCCGGTCCACAGGCTCTGCGCTTCGATTCGTATCGTCGCGAGATCACCGACTTCGTCACGCACCTGGGTGTCGTAGCGGAAGTCGGTGATGAAATGCAGATCCCGCTGTGTCACGAGAAGTAGCGCGCTCGAGCCGGAGAAGCCGGTGAGATAGCGCACGTTGGGAAGGCTCGTGAGAACGAGCGCATCGATGTGCGCGGCGGTCAGCGCATCGCGAAGCGCGGCGACGCGCGCGGGGCGGCGGTCAGCCATTGGCGGCAACCGGAAGGCGCTTCACCAATCCGCGCAGCGCCAGCTCGTAGCCGTAAGCGCCGAATCCGCAGATCACGGCCACTGCCGCATCGGCCAACACCGAGCGTCGGCGCTCGGGTTCGCGGGCGTAGATGTTGGTGAGATGCACTTCGACAAACGGAATCTTCACCGCGGTGAGCGCATCGTGAATGGCGAGACTGGTGTGACTGTACGCTCCCGCGTTCACGAGCGCGCCGTCGGCACGCCCGCGCAGGGCGTGAATCACCTCTACGATCTCCCCTTCCCCATTGCGCTGCGAGAACGTGAGCTCGACGCCGAGTTCCTTGGCGACCTTCAAGAGGCCCGACTCGATGTCGGCAAGCGTTTCAGTCCCATAGAGAGCCGGTTCACGCGTCCCGAGCAAATTGAGGTTGGGGCCATTGATGACGGCGATTTTCACTCGCCGGTGAGCCCGTCGAGCCAGGCGCGGAATTTCGCGACGTCTTCTTCCGATTCCTGCACCTGCGG
>DASWBG010000361.1:0-2255 GCA_036390715.1 Gemmatimonadaceae bacterium | reverse complement strand
GGCATCGACGTGCTGATCTGCTCCGCCAGGTCGGCCTCCATCTTTTTCGGATCGAGCGGCTCCAGCATCGCCCGGAGCTCGGGGTCGTCGGCCAGCGTGAGGTTCATGCGCGAGTAGAGACCCGCCACCAAATGGAGCGTCTTGGTGATCTCCTCCTCCATCCGGAGATTCACCTGCAGCGTCAGCTCCTCACGGAGCTCGCCGATACGCGACTCTCGACTCTGCGTCATCAGCACAAAGATCGAAAGGAAGATCGCCTCCAGCGACACGATCGTCGTGAGCATCCCGTACGGGTACGGGTCGAACTTCGGCAATCCCGAGAACGGCAGGTTCCAGTATATCCACGCGACGAAGACAGCAGCGTGAATGACAAGAAAGGGAGTTGAGCTGGCGAACCCGATCATCCGGTCCGCGGCCACTTCCATCGGCGATCGGTTGGAGGAGTGCTCCGCCTTGATCGCACGGAACGCAGTGTTGATGCCCACGCTGCGGCGCATCCGCCGCTCTCCCGTGACCGGCGTGCCCGGACGAATATCTATCGGCGCTTGCTCGTGTTTGCTCATGTTCCGACTGGAGGCGTTGCCCTAAGCTAACGCAAACGGCCCGCCACTTCCTGTGCTGGTGCAAAGGGTTAACGTTCCACCTATGGCAACATCGCCTTCGTTCACCGTTGGAATAATCCAGGCATCGGTCACCAACGACGTCCGGAAAAACGTCGACCGTGCCGAGGCCCGCATCCGCGAAGCGGCCGAGCAAGGCGCGCAGATCGTCTGCCTCCAGGAGCTGTTCAACGCGCCGTACTTCTGCAAATCCCAGAAGCACGAGCGCTTCGATCTGGCCGAGCCGATCGACGGGCCGACCATCGAGCGGATGCAGAAGCTGGCGCGCGAGCTCGAGATGGTAATTATCGTACCAATCTTCGAGCGGCAGGCCGCAGGAGTCTACCGAAATTCCGCCGCCGTCATCGACGCCGACGGCGCGTACCTCGGCGCGTACCGCAAGATGCACATCCCGGACGATCCCCTTTTCAACGAGAAGTTCTACTTCACGCCGGGCGATTCGCACATTGCCGATGACGGCGATCACAAGGGTGCCAGCGGATTCCGCGTCTGGAAAACCCGCTACGCCGACATCGGCGTTCTGATCTGCTGGGACCAATGGTACCCGGAGGCTGCTCGCATCACCAGCCTTCTTGGCGCTGAGATTCTTTTTTACCCAACGGCAATTGGTTGGCATCCGTCGGAGAAATCGGAGCACGGCGAAGCGCAGGTCGAGGCGTGGCGCACGGCGCAGCGCGCCCATGCTATCGCGAACGGCGTTTACGTCGCGGCGCCGAATCGGGTTGGACATGAGGACGAACCCGGTACGGATGGAATCGAATTCTTCGGACACTCGTTCATCTGCGATCCCTTTGGGCGGATCCTCGCCGAGGCGGGGACGGAGCCGGCGATACTGGTTGCGAAGTGCGACAGGGCGCTCATCGAGACCACGCGCCGCAACTGGCCGTTCCTGCGGGACCGGCGGATCGACGCGTACGCCCCGATTCTGAATCGATACATCGGGTGACGCATTACGAACCACGCCGCAGGCGAACCAGGTGAGAACGCACTGACATGACGGCTAGCCATAACGCGGTGATGCGCCTCACGGTCAGCCTATGGATCGCTCCGGTCATGAGCCTGGACGCGCAGGGAACAACGCACACGTTGATGCCCACTCCCACGACTGTCGCGTGGGGCTACTACGACGCAGCGGCCGCGCCGGTGCTGCATATCCGCTCGGGAGATGTGATCGTGGTGGGGACTCTCATCACGTCGACTCCCGAGCGGCTCGAGGCAGCAGGCGTCAAACCCGGGGATGTCGAGCGCTCGCTCCGGGACATCACGACAACGGTCACCAACAAAGGGCCGGGCGGGCACATACTCACCGGTCCCATCTACGTCGACGGCGCTGATTCGGGCGACGTCCTCGAGATTCAGATTCAGAAGATCGATCTCGCCATTCCGTATGCGTACAACGGCTTTGGAGTGAATCGCGGGTTCCTGCCGGAAGATTTTCCCTACTCGAAGACCCGGATCATCCCGCTCGACACGACTCGGCTCGTCGCGCACTTTGCGCCGGGAATCGACATTCCACTGCATCCTTTTTTCGGCAGCATCGGAGTTGCACCACCGGCGTCTCGCGGACGAGTGAGCAGCGCCCCGCCCGACATTCATGCCGGCAATCTCGACAACAAGGAGCTCGTCGCGGGCACC
>DASWBG010000360.1:0-17849 GCA_036390715.1 Gemmatimonadaceae bacterium | reverse complement strand
GGTAACGTGCGACCCGGTCAGATTGAGATTGAGGCGGAGCCTTCCGTCAATTGCCTGGTGGCTGCCGTTGATGCGGGCCTGATAGCGGCGCAGCCCGTTGGCAACGACGACGCCTTCCTGGTCGAAGTAATTGAGTGAGGCACGGTACGTGGTGTTGGCGGAGCCGCCCGAGAAGGAAAGGTCGTGATTGATCGTCGGGGCGTGCCGCATCAGCTCATTTTCCCAGTTCGTGTTCGCGGCTCCCTCTCCAGCCAGAGCAGTTGCTGGTAGCACACCAGCGGAGACCTGTTGCGAGATGAAGGTGCGGTACTGGTCCCCGTTCAGAACATCAAGTCGCCTTGGCGCGGTGCCCACGCCGGCAGAGAAGTTGTACTCGATGCTCGGTCCGCCGGTGGTGCCCCTCTTGGTCTCGATCAGAACGACGCCGTTGGCTGCTCTTGCACCGTAAATCGCGGTGGCCGCTGCGTCCTTGAGGATCGTGACAGATTGAATGTCCGACGGATTGATCATGTTCAGCGGATTTCGCGGAAGCGGCGGGGCACCGCTGACGCCAATGCCGCCTGGCTCTACCTGATCGCCCGAGACCGCGACGCCATCGATCACGTAGAGCGGCTCGTTGCTGGCGCTGATCGAGGTACCACCGCGTATCAGGATGTGCGCGCCAGCGCCTGGCTCGCCGCTATTCTGGGTGACCTGGACGCCAGTAGCGCGACCCTCGAACAGTTGCGTCGCGTTGACGGGAACGGCGACTCTTGCCTGGTCGGCGTCGACGGTTGAAACCGATCCGGTGATCGCGAGTCGCCGCTGTGTGCCGTAACCGGTGGTTACGACTTCCTCGAGGACGGCGGCCTTGCGGTCGAGCGCGAAGAGTACGGCAACCGATCCGCCGTTCGGGACGACGACCACCTGAATGGGCGCGCCGAACCCGATGTGACGGGCCCGCACCGTTTGCGAGCCGGAGGGGACGCCGCCAATTGTGAAGCTACCGTCGGCCCCGGTGACAGCGCCTCGTCGTGTGCCTTCGACGAAAACGCTGACATCGGCGACGGGCTGCTGCGTCGCGGCGTCAAGAACTCTTCCTGTGATTGTTCCTGTGGGGGGGACCGGGGTTTGTGCACCCAGTCGAGTCGACACTAAAAGGCCGACCACTAGTGCGAGAGTGAGACGACGAACAACTGCCATACGGAGGTCCTCCACGGGGTGGTGAATGGGACTTTGACCGCGCTCAACATTCTTGCGTTCTGTTCGGGGCGCGCTAGCATCGCCGATGCGTCCGGGATGCCCGGAATCGGCGGTTGTCCAGCCACGGATCAAAACGCGGTGGCCATTAATGCTGTCTGGTGAAGCAAATGTCAAGATAAGAATCCCCGTAGCGGCGTCCGCGGGCGACCTAAGGGGATTTACCGCAACTGCCAAAGGAGCCGAGCTAAGGGGACTTAACTGCAACTGCGAGAAGAGCTAGGTAGGGGGTGCGAGGTGCTAGGAACGAGGCGGGAGGTAGAAGCGCGTCGTGGTGCGCGTTAGCTCCAACCTCGCACCGAGTACCTCCAACCTTCTACCTTGCTCTTCTCGCAGTTGTAGTTGAGTCTGTTGCGGGCCCGGAGTCCGTGTCATAGAATGCCGCTAATGAGAGCAACGACCATATGAAGCCAATGTATTTGTCAGTTGTTGAGAACCACGACGCGGCCGAGCCGCATGCGACCATGTTTAAGCAGATGCGGGGAGCGGGCATCCCGATTCCGCAGATCCTGCATCTTTTCGCCTTCAAGCCGGAGCGAACCCAGTACCTGTCGCTGTTCACGCAGGGCGTGATGCGCGGCCCATCGCCGCTACCGCCCTGGCAGCGCGAGCTCATCGCGGCGTTCACCTCGAAGCTCAACCAGTGCCTGTTCTGAATTGGCTCCCACGCCGCGGTCGCGGCGGAACTTCACGGGGATCGCGCTCTGGTGCAGAGCGTCATGAACGATCTCGACAACGCGCCGATTTCGGATAAGGACCGGACGCTTTACGCCTTCATCAGAAAAATGGTTCGCGACTCGACGTCTATTGGACAGGAAGATGTGGATGTGGCACGCAAGGCGGGTTGGTCGGATGAGGCGCTCTACGACGCGATAACCGTTTGCTCGCTCTTTCAGTTCTACAACAACTGGATCGATGCGACCGGAGTCGGAGACATGCCGGCCCTTGGCTACGAGATGTCGGGACACCGGCTGGCGACCGACGGCTATGCACAGGAGCCTCAGTCGGAGAGTCGTTCGGAACCTGCGGGATCGAATGGATCCAGGGGACCGGGGAGATCTACGAGCTCGAAGAGAGCGACCGTTCTCAACTCATCGAGGAAATCAAAGGCGGCGAAGAGATCGAATGGATCGAGCGCATCGACGACATTGAAGAGGTCGAAGAGGTCGAAGGCGACGAACACCTCCAGGAAATCGAGACGACCGACGGCGAAGGCTTCCCAAGGACGGCGTCGAGGATAAACTCCGGAGGCCAGCCATCTGGTCGCGCTTGCCCCCTCGGGAATAGCTTTCGATTGGGCGCGGCGTTTTCTTCTCCGGAGTATCCCGCATATGTCTGACGAAACAAGATCGCGCGCGGTCGCGCCGGCGCTCGCGGTGGCGTTCGTCGTAGTCGTTTTGATTGCCGGCGATTTGCTCCTCGGCCGGAACAAGAGGACAGGGTCCCGTGGAGGATCGGGGTTCCAGGAGCGCGCCCAACAAGCGGGCATCGCATTTCGAATGAACTTCCTGCCGAGGGAGCAGGGCGAGCGGTTCCGCATCAATCTGTATGACCACGGGGCGGGCCTGGCGGTCGGCGACTACGACAACGATGGTCGCGACGACATCTACTTCCTCAACCAGCACGGGCCGAACGCCCTCTACCGCAATCGCGGGGATGGCACCTTCGAGGACGTGACAGCGAAGGCCGGGGTCGGCCTGGGCGACCGGGTTTCCGTCGGCGCGACGTTCGCCGATTACGACAACGACGGATGGGCCGACCTCTTCGTGACCAGCACCCGTGGAGGCAACGTGCTCTTTCACAACCGTGGGGACGGCACCTTCGAGGACGTTACCGCGAAAGCGGGCGTGAGCCACGTCGGACACTCGCAGACCCCGGTTTTCTTTGACTACGACAACGACGGCTACCTGGATCTGTATCTCACCAACACCGCTCACTGGACCACGGACTCGTTTGATTTCGCGGGCGGGAACTACGAGGGCAAAGCGAGCCTCGGAAGCCTTATGACGAGTCCCGTGGAATACAACATCCTCTATCACAACAATGGAGACGGGACCTTCACCGATGTCACCGCCAAGGCCGGCCTCCAAGGCCGCGGTTGGGCTGGTGATGTCGCCGTCTTCGATTACAACGAAGATGGTTTCCTTGATTTGTTCGTGCCGAGCATGTTCGGCCGGGGCCAACTGTATAAGAACAACGGCGACGGTACCTTCACCGACGTCACGCTAGAAACTCTCGGCCCGACGCCACATGGAGCGATCGGCAGCAAGGTATTCGACTACGATGGGGACGGACGGCTCGATCTCTTCGTGGTGGACATGCACTCGGACATGTGGATGGGGCTCGATTCGCGCCACACCTCTCAAGAATTGGCCACTCAGACACAGCATCGGAGATTTTTGTCCCCCGCGGGTCCAACGGTGAACGAGGCAGCCCCAGGCTTCATCGATCACCAACGACAAGAGTTTGCGATAGAGGGCAAGAATTACAACGAGTTGCTCTTCGGCAACGCTCTCTATCGAAATCAGGGTCAGGGAAAATTCACCGAGACCGTGCTCGCTGCCGGCCTCGAGACGTTCTGGCCGTGGGGCATTGCGACCGGCGACTACGACAACGACGGAAACGAAGACGTGTTCATTACCTCGGGGATGGGCTATCCATTCTACTATTGGCCCAACCAGCTGATGATGAACAAGGGCGACGGTACGTTCCGCGACCGAGCCGCCTCACTTGGCATCGAGCCACCAACGGGTGGCATCTACCAGGAAAAAAACATCGGTGGACAACGCGCTGTGCGGAGCTCGCGGAGCGCCGCGGCTGCCGACTTCGACGGCGACGGCCGACTCGACATCGTGACGAACAATTTCAACGATCGCCCCTACTTTTTCGCGAATCGGTTTCCCCGTCAGAACTACGTGGAGTTTCGACTGACGGGAACAAAGAGCAACCGCGATGCGATTGGCGCGGTAGTTCGACTCTGGGTCGCGAGCAAGGTGATGGTGCGTCAGGTGAGTCCCGCGGGCGGCTATCTCGCCCAATCGAGCCGCACCGTGCACTTCGGACTCGGTGATCGGAGCAAGATCGACAGCGTAAAGGTGCGTTGGCCCCGCGGTCTGATTCAGACGCTCGTCAAACCGCAGATCAACACCCTTCATAAGATCCTAGAGCCCGCACAATAGTTTGGCTATCGGATTTTTGTCGGTTCCGGTACGGCGGAGAGGATTCCCTTCGGCGGCTACGCTCGCTTTCCCCGCCCGCACGCTTGCGCTTAGCGGGCACCCGAAGCCCCTAACTGCGCTCCCTCGCTCCGCTCGATCGCGGGTCTCCTCCTCGCGCTCGCTTTGCAAAGCCGCCTACGGGAACCCTCTCCGCCTTCCCTCTGAGTGTAACGCAGCGCCAGCACGTTGCTCGCGCCTGTGAGCGCGAGCCCCGAAATCTGCGTGGTCATTCCCCGCGGGTTGCCTCGCTGACTTTGCGCGGGAGCAACCGTCACTAAGCGCGGGAGCGCGCCGAGCGGAGCTCGGCTCGTCCGTGCCCCCAGGGGACGGAGCGCGCGCTCGCGATGCACGAAGCGCCGACACCCGCGGCGCAAGAGCGCCGCTGCAGTTACAGATCTACGCGGGGAGGTGAGGGTGTCCTCGGAGGGGCACCCGCAGAAAGAGCCCACCGTTTGGGCGCGACAACGCGCCCCAACGGTGGGCGTTCGAGGACACTGCCCCGCAGAGGACACCCTCGCCGACCACTTACAGAGATGCCAACAGAGCAAGCACTTACTTGACCGACGAATCGCCCTTCAGCCCGCGTTCCTCCAACAGCGCATCGACGTTTGGATCGCGCCCTCGGAAGTTGCGATAGAGAGTGGCCGCATCAACAGTACCGCCTCTCGACAGGATCATATCTCGAAAGCGATTGCCGTTTGCTCGAGTCAATCCGCCGTGCTCGATGAACCACGCGAACGCGTCATCATCAAGCACTTCGCTCCACGTGTACGCGTAGTAGCCGGCGGAGTAGCCGCCATCCCAGATGTGCGAGAAGTAGGTGCTATGGTAGCGCGGGGGGATTTCAGGAACCGCGACGTTGTAGCGCTTGAGCGACGCGGCCTCGAACGAGTCCACATCCGCAGGCGTTGATCCCGCCGGCAACATGTGCCAGGCGAAATCGAGCAGCGACGCTTCGATCAGCTCCGTCGTCGCGAATCCCTGATTGAACGTGCGCGACTGCTTGATCTTGTCCACCAGCGCGACCGGCATTGGAGCGCCCGACTGATAGTGCTTGGCGTAGCTGGCGAATACCGTCGGCTCGAGGGCCCAGTGTTCGTTGAACTGCGACGGAAACTCAACGAAGTCATTCGGCACGTTCATTCCCGAGAGCGACGGATAGTCGACGTTCGAGAGCATCGCGTGCAGCGCATGGCCGAACTCGTGGAACATTGTCGTGACGTCGTCGAACGTGAGCAGCGCCGGCTGCCCCGACGCCGGCTTGGTGAAATTCGCGATATTGTACACCACCGGCTTCGAGGCGATGAGCTGGGTCTGGTCGACGAGGACATCGGCCCACGCACCACCGCCCTTGTTGTCACGTTTGAAGTAGTCGGCGTACCAGAGCGCGAGCGGCTGTCCGTTCGAGTCGAACACCTCGAATACGCGCACGTCCGGATGATACACCGGAATGTCGTGCCGCTCCTTGAACGTGAGTCCGTACAGCTTGTTCGCCGCGAAGAAGACACCGTTTTGCAACACGCTGTTCAGCTCGAAGTACGGCATGATCTGCGATTCATCGAGATCGTACTTCGCCTTTCGCACTTGCTCGGAGTAGTACTGCCAATCCCACGGCTGCAGCTTGAATCCGCCGCCCTGCACGTCGATCACCTTCTGCATGTCCGCCGCCTCGACGCGGGCTCTCGCCGTCGCGGGCGGGGCCAGATCTGTCAGCAGCTTGATCGCGTTCTCAGGAGTTTTCGCTCCCGCTCCCTGACTCGCGAGTGTATAAGCCGCCCAGGTCGGATAGCCGAGTAGCTGCGCTTTCTCCGCGCGCAGCTCGGCCATGCGGCGAATGGTGCTCCTGGTGTCGTTGGTGTCACTGCGCGAAGTGCGGAGCGTCGATTGCTCGAACAGCTTCTGACGAACCGCACGGTTCTTGAGCTCCGCCTGTGCCGGCTGCTGCGTCGTGTTTTGGAGGGGAAGTACCCACTTGTTGGTGAGACCCCGCTGCTTCGCCGCTTCGGCCGCGGTCTTGATCTCGTCTTCGGTGAGTCCGTCGAGCTGCGAAACGTTGTCGACGACCAGCGCGCCGACTTTTGTCCCCGCGAGGAGCTTGTTGGAAAAATCGGTGGAGAGCTTCGACAGCTCCTGATTTAGGAAGCGCATGCGGACCTTGTCCGCCTCGGAGAGCGTCGCGCCGGCGCGAACGAAGTCGCGATTGTAGCGCTCGATCAGCGCCTTCTGCTCGTCGGAGAGATTGCTCGCGTTCCGCTGGTCGTACACACCTTTCACACGGCGATACAGCTGGTCGTTCAGGTAGATCGCATCGTTGTGCGCGGCGAGCTTGGGCGCCTCGACCTCCTGCACCTTCTGGAGCGTGTCGTTGGTGTTGGCTCCGATGACGCCGAAGAACGTCTTTGCGGTGCGGGTGAGCAGCGCACCGGATTTTTCCATCGGCACTATCGTGTTATCGAAAGTTGGCGCCGACATCTGCTTCGCAATCCCATCAATCTCGGCCAGGTGCTGACGCATTCCTTCTTCGAGGGCCGGCTGATAGTGCTCGTTCCGGATGAGGTCGAATCGAGGCGCGTGGTACGGTAGCGTGCTCTCGACGAAGAACGGATTGTCTCCGGACACCGCGGGCGCGGAAGAGATGCGCGACTTGATGGCGGCAATGGGCGCGCAGCCGCCCGTTATGATCGCGGCGGAAAGCAGAGCCGAAAATACCAGGCGGTTTTTGAAGTGCTGTTTCATTGATGTACCATTTGAAAAGAGACAACTGAACGGGTGCGAGCTATCAGTCGCGCAGTTGAAAGCTACCAGTTCACGACGCCGGGACGATGAAAGGCAACTGAACGGTGCAACTACAACAGAACGGGTGCGAGCTGTCAGTGGCGCAGTTGAAAGCTACCAGCTCACGACGTCGGGACTTTACTTGCGCGGATCAGATTGGAACGGATGCATGACGTCGCTTGGTGAAGTCTGGACGTTTTGAACCGACAACTGGCATCTGCACTTCCGGCGACTGGCACCCGTTCTGTTGTCGTTCTGAACAGCGATCCGGAGTCAAAGGTGTAGCCGGCCTGGCTCGGATTCCAGAGTAGCCCTGTTTTGCCGTATTCTATGTTCACCATGAGTCAGAACATTTTCCCCACTGCCCTCGTGTTCGTGCTCGCAGCGCTCGCGATTCGTCTTGACCTAGGCGGCCAGGTGGTCGAGAAAGATTCGACAGCGCGGGACCCACATGCAGTTCAACCCGAGCGGCCGACTGTTGCGACTCACGCGGGCACCGTCGCGCGTGGATGGATCGAGCTGGAGGAAGGAGGCGAATGGGACAAGGCTCCCGATGGAGCGCGAACGTTTTTCGCTCCCACGAATCTCAAGGTCGGCCTCGGCTCGCGGGTTCAACTGAATCTTCTGTTCAACCTCATTTACGACCGCGCATTCCCGGGCGGGGCCTTCGAAGCGGGCGATATTACGATTGGAGTCAAGTACCGCATCGTCGACGACGACCGGATACTGGGAGATTTTGCGATACTCCCGGCGGTCAAGCTACCGACCGCCACGTTGAATGGAGCCGGCACAGGCACCACGGATTTTTCACTGCTGCTGATCTCGAGTCACCAATTCGGGCCCGTCGCGATGGATCTCAACGCCGGTCAGACGCGTCGAAGCGGCGATGGAACGTCGGCCCCCAGGACCGCGCGCATTTGGACGGCGTCATTTGGATTTCCCGTGAGCGGCCCGCTCGGGGCGGCGGTCGAGATCTTTGGCTTTCCGCGCACCACCGGGCCAGCGGGTACCAAAGCAATCGCCGCACTCCTCATCGGTCCGACTTTTCTGGTGCGCAAGTGGTTCGCGATGGATGCCGGCATCATTGCGCCGATAACGGGGCCGCAGCCGCGGGCCGCCTACACTGGCTTTGTGTGGAACTTCGGGTGCATCGCGCCGAGAAGGTTCTGCGCGTAACCCAAAAAAAAAATGCAGTTTAGCTGCTCAGATCCTCGAGCTCCACAGAGTAGCCTTTCCACGGACGTGGCCCCTTTCGCGTCCCCGTGTAGTACTCGTCGATCGCGGCCCTGACGACCATGTCAGAGAGCCGCTTGCTCACCGAGGTGACCGCGTTTGAGTCGGTGTCGGCCGCAACGGTGATCTGCGACAACCCGCACAGCCGCTTGATGGTGACCACTACATTTTCCGGCGGCCGGCCTTCCTTCTTTAGATCGCGTACGAGAATGCGAACCGCGGCAATCAGATCTTCGGGCGATCCGGTGCTTTCAGTCGCACGTTCAAACGCAGTGCGGACGTTGTCTTCCAGCTTTTTGGTCATTTTGAGATCTCAGGTGTGGCTTTTCAGTCGAGGAGCCGCTTGGGCTCTCCTCGCTCGTTCGACACCGGTGGAGTCGCGCGCGTCAACTCGTTTGACGTCGCGGAAACCACTTCGTTAGACCCTGACCGGGCAATTTCCGGGCTATCAGTCGGGCTGTCGGGACGACTTGCCTCGCCGATGTGTCTCTTGAACTCGCGTATCCCCTTCCCCAGCGAGCCGGCGATTTCGGGAATTCGTTTTGGCCCGAACACGAGAATCGCCACTGCGAGAACCATCAGCAGGTGTGGAAGACTCAGATTCTCGAACATTTTTTGAGGGTGAACATTGGTATGTGTACAGCGACGCTGCATCCGAGTTCCACAAGCAACACGAGCTCAACCATTCCAGCGGCTTCACGGTCTTTTGCAAAGAGTGGAATCCCGTCTTCGATTGGCTCGTGCGCTCGTTGGAACCCGGATCAGCCTCCCCTCATGTGAGAGTACGCACGTGCAGACGATTCGTTGAATGGGTGCGGGCGATCTTAGCGGTTTCTTAATGTCGAGCGCGGAAATGCTTCCGTAGCTTTCGCTCGTATGATCGGCTTCTCACGGGTGGAGATTGCAAACGCAAAATCATCCGCCCGTCGAAGAGCGCCCGTGAATTCATCTTCCCGCATCGCGCTCGCATGCACCTCGTTGTGCCTGGCTGTGTCGACCACCGGCGCGCAAAGTGTCCGTCAATGTCCGCTGTCGGAGCGGCAAGCGGCGTTCGCGCGTCCGGTGGTTGCTACGGGGTTCGTCGCCGGGAACATCGAGCTGTGGCATTACTTCAAGCAGGCGTGGTGGTCGGGCGAGAAAGCACCGCACTTCTTCTTCCGTTCCGACTGGGACGAAGATTTCCGCGACCAGGACAAGTTCGGTCACTTCCTCGGCGGATACCAGTTGAGCCGCGCGGGCTACGAGAGTCTCCAGTCTGCCTGCGTGTCGAAGAAAAAGGCGCTTATCACCAGCGTGGCGTATGCTGCGTTCTTCCAGCTTCAGATCGAAATCTTCGACGGCATGTACAAGAAGTACGGCTTCTCGTACGCCGACATGATCGCCAACATCGCTGGCCAGACGCTCGAGGCCGAGGAGCAGCTGCGCCCGCATCTCCAGTGGCTGAAGCCTACGATCTCCTACTCGCAGAGCGCGGCGATGCGAAATCGCGCGAACTTCACGGGACCCTCGGAGTTGCGACGCTCGCTCGACTACTCGGGGCAGACCTACTGGTTCTCGGCGGATATCCGGCAGCTGCTCGGATCACGCGCGCCTCGATACTGGCCATCGCTGCTCAGATTGTCGGCTGGTCATTCGATAACGGATTACGTCGATCCGATAACCGGCGCGTCGCATCGAGCACGGAGAAGACTGCTGCTCGCGATAGATCTGGATCCAGAGGCGTTGCCCGGACAAAACCCCGCCTGGCAATTCGTGAAACACGAGCTGAGCTACTACCATTTTCCATCACCCGCGCTGCAGCTCACTCCCGGCGTGCGCGGAATTAGCTGGTATCGCTGAGTGCGCCGCATCATCGGCGACCTTCCCCTCCTTCTCATCGCCACGACACTGTCGCTCTTTGGAGTGGCGATGGTCTACTCGGCGGGGGTGACGGATACACCGACATTCGTCCACAACCTGTACCGCTCACAATCCGCCTGGCTTCTCATCGGGCTTGGCGGCGCGTATGCAATCAGTCGCTCCAGCGTGCGTTTCGTGGAGTGGGCGACCTTGCCCGCGTACTTGCTCACCCTGTTCGTTCTTTGTCTCACACTCGTGATCGGCAAGGGAGGAGGCACCGCCGCGAGCAGCAAGAGCTGGATCGCAATCGGCGGGCACAGACTCGGGCAGCCATCGGAGCTGATGAAGCTCACCGTCGTGTTGATGTTGGCCAAGGTCCTGGCGTCGCGGTCGGAGTCGCCGAACTCTCTCGCCGATCTGTGGAAACCGATTCTCACCGTCGGCATTCCATGGATCGTCATCATGCTCCAGCCGGACCTCGGCACCGGGCTGGTGTTCATCGGAATCTTCTTCATCATGCTGTTCTGGGCGGGAACGCCGTGGCCGTTACTGGTGCTTCTCGCGAGCCCGGTCATCAGTCTCGTACTGAGTTTCAGTACCACGCTGTGGGGCGCGTGGTTTTTTGTTCTACTGGCGCTCGTCCTCCGCTACCGGCCGTATCTGTTCGAGGGGATCTCCCTGCTCCTCATCAACATCGTGGTCGGGGTGTTCGCGCCGGTGGTGTGGGAACGACTCGCGCCCTACCAGCGCAACCGGCTGCTCGTGTTTCTCGATCCTTCCGTCGATCCGCGCAACGCGGGCTATCACGTGATTCAGTCGAAAGTCGCGATCGGCTCCGGCGGGCTGTTCGGGAGCGGATTCCTGGCGGGCCCCCAGAAGCGGCTCGCCTTTCTTCCCGAGCAGCACACCGATTTCATCTTTGCGGTCGTCGGGGAAGAGCTGGGCTTCATTGGCGTGACCGTCGCCCTCGCGCTCTTCCTGATGCTCTTTCTCCGCATCACCAACATTGCCGAACGCGCGAACGAGTCCTACAGTTCATTGGTAGCCTTCGGACTCATGGGATGCTGGCTCGTACACATAGTCGTCAACGTAGGAATGACTCTCAACCTGATGCCGATAACGGGGATTCCGCTTCCGTTCTTCAGCTACGGCGGGTCGTTCATGCTGGCGAGCTGGCTGGCGATCGGGATACTGATGCGGATCTCCTACGAGGGGCGCGGAGTTCCGCGCGCGGCCATATGACGGGCGTAGCGGCCGAGCACTACCGACTGCTCGTCATCGAGGACGAGGTGGACATCAGGCGCGCCGTCAGCGCCGCGCTTCGCGATCAGCATCCAGCCATCATCGAAGCTTCCACGGGGACGGCCGGTATCGACGCCGTCGATACCTCGCATCCCGACCTGATAATTCTCGATCTCGGCCTTCCCGACATCGATGGCCTCGCGGTGTGCACAAGCATCAGAGCGGCGACTGCGGCGCCGATCATAGTGCTGACCGCGCGCCACGGGGAATTGGATACCGTCGCGCTCCTCAACGCCGGAGCCGACGACTACATCACCAAGCCTTTCTCGACACAGGAGCTGGCCGCCCGGGTTTCCGTGCAGCTGCGCCGTTCCCGGACGCCGCGCTCGCATTACGGAGTGATAATGGCCGATGGACTATCGATCGATCTCCATCGCCGCCAGGCATCGCGCGACAGCGGATTGATACGGCTCACGCCAATCGAATGGGACTTGCTCGGAGTGCTCGTTTCAGATCCGGGGCGGGTGTTCACGCACCAACAGCTGTTCGCCGCGGTTTGGAAGCGCTCGTTCGGCGACGCCCGGCTGTACCTTCGCGTTCACATCACCAACCTGCGCCGAAAGATCGAGCGGAATCCCGCCGATCCGCGGCTCGTCATCACCGAACCCGGCGTAGGCTATCGCTTCATTTTGACGTCGTGACGCCGAAGACGGTCAGGTACATCGATTGGGCCCTCTGGTTGGGTCTTCTCGTGCTGTCGACGCTCGTCATGCGTGTCGCAAGGCCGAACATTGGCGAGGCGCACGCCGCGTTCGTGTACATCCTCATCGTACTCGGCGCCACCGCCGGCGGCGAGCGGTGGCTGGGAATCTTCGTCGCGATCCTCGGCTTCCTCGCGATCAACTATTTCTTCCAGCCGCCGTTCGATTCGCTCACCGTCGACCAGCCGCTCGATTATCTGGCGCTAGTCTCGTTTTTGTCGACGGCGCTCGTAGCGAATCACCTGCTGGCCCGGGCGCGTGCCGAAGCCGAAACAGCGCGCAAGCACGCCGAGGAGATCGAAGCTCTTTCGGCAGAGGTGCGCCACGCTGAAGCACTGAGGGAAGCGAGCCGTCTCAAGGACATCCTGCTCGCATCGGTGTCCCACGACTTGCGCACACCACTCACGGCGATTCGCGCGCTTGCTCAAGACATTGCAGCTGATGGCTCTCGTGCTCACGGCCACGCCGAGATCATCGTCAGTCAGGCGGACAGGCTCGGCAAGATGGTGGCGGACGTGCTCGATCTGTCGCGTCTCAAGGCCGGCGCTTTCACGATGAACGCGGAGGTCAACACCGCCGAGGATCTGCTCGGCGCGACGATACGGCAATTCTCGGGAGTGCCCGAGGCGAAACGCATCGAGACGATCATCGATTATTCGCAGCCCGCGCTGCTCGGCACTTTCGATTTCGTGCAATCGCTCCGCGTGATGACAAATCTCGTGGACAACGCGCTGCGCTGCTCCCGCGATGCGCCCGTCACGATCACGGTGGCGCAATCGAATGGCGCGCTCAGCTTTCAGGTCGCGGATCGCGGGCCGGGGGTCCCGGTTTCCGAGCGCGAGCGGATATTTGAATCCTTCTATCGGCCCAATGGTGCGGCGGCTGACGCGGGGGCGGCGGGGCTCGGGCTGTCCATCGCGCGTCAGTTGGCGGAGGCGCAGGGGGGAAGCGTTCGGTATACCGACAGGGTTGGCGGGGGGAGTCTTTTCACGTTTGAGATTCCGTCGGCTAAGCTCGATTCGCTCACCTAGCGTCTGATAACTGCAACTGCGAGAAGAGCAAGGTTGTTGGTGCGAGGTACTAGGTGCGACGTAGGAGGTAGAAGCGCCACTTCGTAGGTGTTGGTTCATCCTCGCTCCGTCCTTGAGCGGTCGCTCATTGAAAGTGTGACTCGCTTCATCAGACCATGCAGCATCTTTCTCACTTCAACGGTTGGGCCGACATGTGCCGAGTAATCGTTCAGATTGATTACTCCAGTGTCCCGCGCGACCATCAGGTGCCACTCGAGCTCGGTGGCGGAATTGGCTGCGTAGCTCAGGAAACGGCCGAACTCACGCCGGCTTTCTTGTCCACTGCCCTCGACGATGTTTGCGGGAATGGACATCGCGGATCGATTCAGTTGACCGCGTAGTGCCGCATTCTGTTGGCCGCGGATTCCATTCGTCATTTTATGTACTCTTATCGCGAGGACATGCGCCTTGCGCCAGACAAGCAGCTTTCTGAAGTCGCTCATACATCATGCTTATACCGACCGACTATCACGCCAACATCTTTCTCATGCGACCTCCAACATTTGTCGCGACCCGATGCTTCATAGCGATTGCCTGAGGCGCCTGGCGTGGTAACCTCCAACCTCAAGCCTAGTACCTCGCACCTACTACCTAGCTCTTCTCGCAGTTGGTTTCTTCTAGACGCGAGGTCTCCCTAATGTTCTTTATCCTGACGACGCTCGCGTTTCTGTTGATTCTGACCGCCGCCGGCTTCATCTACATGACGGCGATCGTGAACGCGGAAGCGAACCGCGATGATGCGATCGTATCGGTGCCGGCGATCGAGACGGATCCGGATGCATTCATGCGCGCGCTTGCGGGAGCCGTATCACAGCACGTTCTGGGCAGCAATGAGATGGCGATTCTGCAGAATGGGGTCGAGATATTTCCGGCGCTGTTCAACGCAATGGCGGATGCGCGGCACGCGATCCATTTCTCGACGTTCATCTACGAGTCTGGGGCCGTGCCAACGAAGTTTGCCGATGCCCTTTCCGCGGCGGCACGCCGCGGGATCGAGGTTCGCGTCATCCTCGATAGCAGGGGCAGCAAGACGATTCCACCGGAACTAGTCACGCAGATGTGCGAGGCCGGATGCAAGGTTCGCTGGTTCCGGTCGGTAAAGTGGCTAACGTGGGCGAAGTACAATCATCGAAATCACCGGAAGCTCCTCATCGTAGACGGCAAGCTGGCGTTCACTGGTGGTGTCGGCATTGCGGACGAATGGGATGGCAACGGAGATTCTCCCGCGCACTGGCGCGATACTCACGTGAGCATCGTTGGACCGGCAGTCGCCGCTGTTCAGGCCGCGTTCGTCGATAACTGGAACGAAGCGACCGGAGAGCTACCGATTCACGAGAATGTTTTCCCCTCACTGGCTCCGGCCGGTGATGTGGCGATTTGCGCGATTCAGAGCAACCCGACCACCGCGACGAGCGACGCTCGTCGGTCGATGGCGGCGTTGATCGCCGGGTCGAGTCGGCGGCTATGGATCACCAACGCCTACTTCATTCCGACTCCCCCTTTCCTCAAGGCGCTTTGCGACGCGAAGGCGCGCGGCGTGGACGTGAAGATCCTCATGCCGGGTCCGTATCACGATGAGCCCGCAGTTCGTCGGGCCAGCCGCCGAACGTGGCCCGCGCTTCTCGTGGGGAATGTCGAGCTTTACGAGTTCCAGCCTACGATGATCCACGGCAAGATCGTGCTGGTGGATGGCGCTGTGACGTCCATCGGTTCGATCAACTTCGATCCCCGCTCATTCGCCCTCAACGCCGAGTTTGGAGTGGTCGCGCTCGACGAGGAAATCGCGGCGCAGCTGGAGAAGGCGTTCGTCGGCGACCTTGCTCGCTCGCGGCGGGTGACCGGGGACGATATCCGGCGGCTCACGGCCTGGGAGAATCTTCAGGATTCGGTCTGCTACTGGATCCGGGCGCAACTGTAAACCGCAAACTGAAACCAACGGCAAGCTGAAACTGCGAGAAGAGTAAGGTTGTAGGTGCGAGGTGCTAGGTGCGGGGTTGGAGGTAAAGCGCCACATATCGCGCTTCTACCTCCTGCCTCGAACCTAGTACCTCGCACCCACTACCTAGCTCTTCTCGCAGTTCGGTTCTTTTGTACTAGTGCGATGAGGTTGGCTCCACGACGATGACCGTAAACGACCCCGGGACCATCGGCGGCCTCCGTCGCGGGTTTGTCGCCGTCGATTCCGCGGGCACCGCTCCGAACTTGGCCGAGACGACGTAGATCCGGTGCGATGCGGGATCGAGTCCCATGTTGCGACCGCGATCGCCTGTCTTGACGTTGTCGACGACGTGGTACTTGTCGGGCGTATCCTGATGAATCACGGTCAGTGTACCATCGACGTTAGATGCATACGCGTCGTGAAGTCCTGGATCGTAGCCGGCACCATCGACGCCCTGGCCGATCGGAACCGTCGCGACGACCGTTCCGTTCTTGTAGTCCGACACCGCCATCACTCCGCTCCGACAGCCGCTGAACAATCGCTGGCGTCGCGTGTCGATCGCCATCGAGACCGGACTCTTGCACGGCGCGGTTGACCACCGGCGCGTGACGGTCAGCGTTCTGGTGTCGATCTCCACGACCTGACTGCTGTCGACGAGATTTACATAGACCTTGCCGTTCCCCGCCGATTGTCCGTACTCGGGCTTTCCACCCAGCGGAATGTTGGTGACGAGCATTCCTTTGCGTGGATCGACGACCGTCGACGAGTTGGCGTCGCCGTTGAATGAGAAGACGCGCTTCGATGCGGGATCGTAGATGATCGCGTCCGCGTCCTCCGCGGCGGGAATCCTGGCGAGCGTCTTGTAGCTATTCAGATCGAACATGACGATGGAGCTGTCGTTGCCCGACGTCGCGAAGCCGTGTCCTGTGCCCGTCGCCACAGCGGTACCGTGTGCTCCGTTGATTCCTGTGACTTCCGCGATCAGGCGTCCGTTGTTCATGTCGACAACCATCACTCTGTTTTGCCGGCCGATGAACACGCGGTGATGCGGCCCGTCGGGAACCACGTAGTCCCAGCCGCCGTCGCCGCCGACATTGTAGGTGTGTGTGATCTCATATGATTGCGCCGCCAGCGAACGCGCCACGACGAGTGACAGCAGCAGAATCGATCGACGCATCTTACTCCCCTTTGAAAGTCCGAAGTTGCCTTCGATTGTCCGCAACAAACTATCGAGGTTGAGCCACTCCACGTAACGGCCTCAGCACGCTTGTTGCTTCTTGTTGCTTTACACAAGACCGAGCGCGAGAGCAGCGCCGAACAATATCGCGGCGCATGAAAGCGGGAGCATCGATGTCATGCTCCTGACAGGTGAGCGCGTAATTTCCAATTCGAACCAGTCGACCGCAGAGACTTGAGTGAAGGCAGGAGACATGAGCGCGACCAGCATCACCGTCGCAGTCGCAGGCGCGCTGCTGTTTGCCCCTGGGTGCAGTAGCAAAGACGGCTTGACCGGAACCCCGGTGACAGGGGCGGCGTATCGAACCGGAACTGGAGCTGTCAACATTTACGCCGAGACGGGCGTGAACGAGCTGGCGCCGGCGGCCGCGAAGGCGCTGCCCATGGTTTATGTCCCCAACTCGCGCGGTGGCACAGTCACTGAGATCGACCCGCGCACGTATCAGGTCGTTCGCACGTTCCCGACTGGCAGGGTCCCGCAGCACGTCGTCCCGTCGTACGATCTTTCGACACTCTGGGTGGCGAACAATTCCTCCAACAGTCTCACCCCTATCGATCCGCTGACAGGCAAGGAGGGCAAAAGCGTACAAGTCGACGATCCTTACAACGTGTACTTCACTCCCGACGGCAAGTACGCGATGGTGATCGCCGAAGCACGTCGGCGGATCGACTTCCGCGACCCGCATGACATGAAGCTGGTGCAAGCGCTGCGTGTCGCGTGCAAGGGCCTAGACCACGTCGAATTCACCGCGGACGACCGCTACGCGATCGCGACGTGTGAGTTCTCCGGCCAGCTGGTGAAGATCGATCTCGCGACGCAACAAGTCACCGGCTATCTGACGCTCGATCCCGACAAGTGGAGCAACTACATCCCGCGGCGGATCTCGAAGTTCTTGAACCGTCGGAAAAGGAACAACGCCACCATGGCGGCCCTCATGAATGTGCCATCGATGCCGCAGGATATTCGGTCATCGGCGGACGGGACCAAATTCTACGTGGCGGACATGAAGGAGGACGGAGTCTTCGTCGTCGACCCGCAGAAACTCCAGCGAATCGGATTCATCAAGACGGGAGTTGGCGCCCACGGAATCTATCCAAGCAGGGACGGCAGGGATCTCTACGTGACGAACCGTGGCTGGAATACGATCGCCGGCGGTCGTCACGGGCCCGGCTCGATCAGCGTTCTCGATCCCGCGACGGACAAGGTCGTTGCGAACTGGCCAATTCCCGGCGGCGGCAGTCCCGACATGGGTAACGTTACCGCGGACGGAAAGGAGCTCTGGGTATCGGGGCGCTA
>DASWBG010000359.1:0-16228 GCA_036390715.1 Gemmatimonadaceae bacterium | reverse complement strand
TCAGTGATGATATTCGCCGGATTTCCAGGCTTATTGACGAAATCCAGATCGCAGTTGCGTGGAAGGTTCTGCGCTCTCGCCATCCCCGCGAAGGCGCACGAAGACACTGCTGCCAGGAACCATTTCGCGCTGCTCACCGCTTGGGAGGAGGCGTCGTGGTCGGCGTTGAGGCGGGAGCCGTGGCCGGCGCGGGGGCAACAGGCGCCGTCGATACACCTCTCGCGATTCCCTTCGCGCCGCTCAATATCTGGATGTTCTTCATGTTGGGATCGGACCGGAAGCCGACTCCCTCGAGCCGGCGATTCGGCTCGGTCATCACGAACGCGCTGTCGCTCGAAATCTGGTTCTTCTGCTGATTGTAAATCAGCTCCGGAGTAGTGAGTCGCCGGCCATCCTCGGATACGACCACGACATTCTTCCGGGCGATCATGTTGTTCGTGCGATTGTTGATCGTACCGTGGCGCGAGGTGAGCACGGCGTCCTTGGCACCCGTGATCGTGTAGAACGTCGTGTGCACGTTCTCGAGCTCCTGACGGGTGTTGTCGTCGAAGAAGTAAGCGGTGTCCGCCTCGAGCTGCGCCCTCGCCAATCCCTGATCAGTGAGCTTGAATCGCGCCCCGTACATTATCTGGTCAGCCGAGTCAGCGAGGGGCGAATGGGTTGCAACTGGCGGCTGCTTCTTGGAGCTGCAAGCGCCGACGGTCGCGACGACGAGGATCCCAATGACGAACATGCGCACTCAGACGACTCCGGCGCGCATGAGATCATGCAGGTGGATCACTCCGGTGATCCGGTCGTCTCCGTTCAGCACCGGCATGGCGATGATGCCGTGCGTCTCCATACGATAAACGACTGCACTTCCGAGCTCGTCGGCCCGCGCCACCTTTGGCGTGCGGTTCATGACCTTCGTAACCCCGATAGGGAAAACGTTGTCCTCATGCTCCATCAGCCTGGAGAGATCGCCAGTCGTGATCACTCCCGACACCGCTCCATTTCCATCGGTGACGATCGCGATTCCCCGGCGTTCCGCGAGCTGCACGACCGCTTCGCGCATTGTGGCCGATTCGGGAAGAATGGGAAGGTTGTCGGTGATCATCACGTCGGATACCCTGGTGAGGAGGCGCTTTCCAATCGCGCCACCCGGATGAAGCCGGGCGAAATCGTTTGCGTCGAACCCCTTTTCTTCGAGGAGCGCGATCGCCAGCGCATCACCCAGTGCGAGGGCGACCGTCGTACTGGTCGTAGGCGCGAGGTCGTGCGGGCACGCCTCCTCCTTCACCCACCCGTCGAGCGTCACATCGCTGTGTCGCGAGAGCGTCGATTTTGTGTCACCGGTGAGCGCAATCGTACATACACCGAGGCGCTTTAAATGATCGAGGAGTCCAAGGACCTCATCCGACTCGCCGCTCTTCGAGATCAGAATCGCCACATCCGATTGGCCGACGATCCCCAGATCGCCGTGCACGCTGTCGGCGGGATGAAGGAAGGTCGCGGGCGTTCCGGTCGATGTCAGCGTCGCGGCGATCTTCCGCCCAACCAGGCCCGACTTTCCAACGCCCGATACGATGACCCGCCCTTTTGACCGGGCGATTGTCTCGACGGCGCGCGCAAATTCATCTCCGATGCGGCGCTCCGCCTCGCCGAGCGCTTCTGTCTCCATACGGAGAACTCGTCGTCCGCGCTCGACGATGTCTTTGTGGGTCATCGGTGGATGCGCGCCCAGATGTCGACAGCGCGCTCCAGCAACGACGCCATCTCGCCCAACGGTACCATGTTGGGCCCGTCGCTCGGCGCGCAATCAGGATCGGGATGAGTCTCGAGGAAAAGTCCCTGCGCTCCGGCAGCGATGGCGGAGAGGGCGAGAATCGGGACAAATTCCCGCGCGCCGCCGCTAGCGCCCTCTGGTCCCTGCCCCGGCTTCTGGACGCTGTGCGTGGCGTCGAAGATCACGGGTGCGTCACACGCTTCGCGGAGTCGCGCGAACGAGCGCATGTCGACGACGAGGTCACCGTATCCGAAGAACGTTCCGCGCTCCGTGACCGCGATGTCCCGCGACCGGCCGTTCGATTTCGGGCCGCCGCGGACTTTCTGCACCGCTCCGCGCATGCCCTCGGGCTGAAGCCACTGACCCTTCTTGACGTTGACGGGCTTCCCCGTGGCGCCGGCGGCTTCCAGCAGGTCGGTCTGTCTGCAGAGAAAGGCGGGAATCTGCAACACGTCCACTACGCTCGCGGCGGGAGCGCATTGCTCCGGGGTGTGGACGTCGGTGAGCACCGGGAGGCCGGTTTCCCTGCGCACTCTATCGAGTGCTTCGAGGCCAGCATCGAGTCCGGGGCCGCGAGCGGCGCCGCGGTTCGATCTGTTCGCCTTGTCGAAGCTCGCCTTGTAGATGATCCCGCCAGGAATCCTGGCGGCGAGCTTCGCCAGCGCCTCACCCACGCGCAGGTTGAGCTCGTCGCTTTCCAGTACGCATGGACCGGCGATCAAAAAGAGCTTGTCTGCCGGAAAGAGTTCCGCCACGCTATTCCGCCGCTTCTATTGGCGCGCGCTTCCGGCTGATTCTGATTGGCGATTTCGCCTGCACGGCCGCGCCGATGAAGCTTGCAAAGAGCGGATGCGGACGTGTGGGGCGCGACTGAAGCTCGGGGTGGAACTGGCAGCCGATGAACCAGGGGTGCGTCTGCAGCTCCACCATCTCGACCAGTGATCCGTCTGGCGAAAGACCGCTCAGGTTGAGTCCGTGCTCGATGAACTGATCACGATATTTGTTGTTCACCTCATAGCGGTGGCGATGACGCTCGCTGACCTGTGGCGCAGCATAAATCGCGGCGGCCTGCGTTCCTGGTCCGAGCTTGCAGGGATACGCGCCGAGGCGCATTGTGCCGCCCATGTCGGTGACGTGCTGCTGGTCTTCCATCAACGAGATCACGGCATTGTCACATTCGGGCGCGAACTCACTCGAATGGCTGTCGGCCAAACCGATCACATTGCGGGCGAACTCGATTATCGCCGTCTGCATTCCCAGGCAGATTCCAAAGAACGGCAAACCCGACTCCCGTGCGTAGCGAATCGCTTCGAGCATTCCCTCTACACCTCGCACTCCGAATCCTCCCGGAACCAGCACACCGTGGAAATCTGCGAGGAGCTCGCGCGTCTTCTCTCTGTTTGTGAACAGGTCGCTGGCGAGCCATGAAATCTCAATTCCAACGTCATTCGCAATGCCACCGTGAATCAGCGCTTCCTGCACGCTCTTGTAGGCGTCGACGAGGCCCGTGTACTTGCCGATGACGGCGATTCTCACTCGGCCCTTCGGATGCAGAACGCGCTCCACCATGTTGCGCCAATTGGATAGATCGGGGGCGCGTCGCCCCAGCAATCCGAGTTTGTGCATCACGCGCTCGTCGAGTCCCTGCTCGTGAAACAGCAGCGGTATCTCGTAAATGGTCGGCACGTCCCGGCTCTCGATCACCGCCCCGAATTCGACGTTACAGAAAAGCGCGATCTTGCGCTTCACTTCCTCAGAAAGGGCCCGCTCGGTTCTGCAGATCAGGATGTCGGGCTGGATTCCGATCTCCATCAGCTCTCTCACCGAGTGCTGCGTCGGCTTCGTCTTTACTTCGCCGGCGGCGGCGATGAATGGCACGAGTGTAAGGTGAATGAAGATTGCGTTCTCGCGTCCAATTTCATGACGGAACTGGCGAATCGCCTCGAGAAACGGCAGCGACTCGATATCGCCGACGGTGCCCCCGATCTCGATGATGACGACATCGCTCTCGGGCCCAAGCCGCTTCATGGCGCCCTTGATCTCGTCCGTGACGTGTGGAATTACCTGCACCGTCGATCCCAGGTATTCGCCGCGTCGCTCTTTCGTGATCACGTTGAGGTAAATACGGCCGGTGGTGATGTTGTTCGCCTGTGCTAGCGACCGATCGATGAACCTCTCGTAGTGACCGAGATCGAGATCCGTCTCGGCGCCGTCGTCCGTGACGAACACCTCGCCGTGCTGGAACGGTGACATCGTCCCCGGATCCACATTCAAGTATGGGTCGAACTTCATGATCGTCACGCGCATTCCGCGTTCGACGAGAAGCCGTCCGAGGGACGCCGCCGCAATGCCCTTCCCGAGCGAGGATACAACTCCGCCCGTGATGAAGATGTAGCGCGTCTGCTGGCTGGAATTACCCTGCATTTGTCACGGCTCCCGTCATAAAGGCATCCCAGCGCTCATTGGCGTGCGCCAGGTCTTCTTCAGTGTCAATCCCGCTCGCGGGTGCCTCGTTGGTGATTGCGACCCCAATGGGCAAGCCAGCGGCCAGTGGCCGCAGCTGCTCAAGACGCTCGATCTCCTCAAGCGGATGGGGAGGCAACGAGACCCATTCTCGAAGAGCCTCCCGCGAATAAGCGTATACTCCAATGTGCTGCAACGTCCGCTGCGCCAGCTTGGCCCTGTCCGCTTGGTCGCGGAGATAAGGGATGGGCGCGCGCGAGAAATACATCGCCCGTCCGTCATCGGCTACTACAACCTTAACCAGGCTTGGCGTATCGAGTACCTCCTTGCTGGCCTGCGAAGCCGCGGTCCCCAGCGGGAACGTGCCGGACGAAACAAGCTCCGCCGCTCCACGGACCGCTCCGGGACCGATGAAAGGTTCGTCTCCCTGAACGTTCACGATCGTGTTATAGGCCCGAAATCGCTGCTGAGCTGCGACCTCTGCGACCCGCTCCGTCCCTGACGTGTGTTTGTCGCTGGTCATGACGCATTCGGCTCCCTCCCGGCGGACCACGGAAGCAACCGACTCGTCGTCTGTAGCAACGACGACGGCATCAGCCACGTTCATTTGAGAGATTCTTTGCCAGACCCGGACTATAAGGGGAAGTCCGGAAAGGAGACGGAGTGGTTTGCGGGGAAGGCGCATGGCGCCAAGACGCGCCGGAATTACTACTAGCGTCCCCATTACCCGCCCGTTTTAGCGCGACACGATGCAAAAGTCACGCTTTGTAATATACCAACGGGGCACAACTGGAGCAAACTGATTCTCTCGCTCAGAGCGAGAGCGAAACTCCGACCGTAAACGCCGATTTCCGCGAGAAAGGTGAGCGATTTTGCGCCGGATCTATGCTGTAATCCGCCCGGAAGAAGCTCACGCCCAAGCCAACACCCAGATTCTGGATGAGCGCCGGAAGTCCTCCAACGCCGGCGTTGCCCGCGGCGTATCTGAGTCCGACATATGGGCTGCCGACGAACGGAAGCTGAATCTGGTCGATGGGAATTATGTAATCGCCCTGCACAAAAAGAAGGCGATCACCACCAAGTGCGAGCAGGTTTACCGTCGCAAGAGTCGACGAGCCGCCCAGATAAGCGAATCTTTGAACCGGCGTGATTCCTGAGGCCCCGGTCAGAACAGCGTGGCCCCTGAACGCGAATGTCTGAGTGCCAAACGTCGGAAAGGAAACGCGGCCATCGAGTGTAGCCTGGGTGAAGGCATCTCCCGGCTGCGGCTGCGCACACAGTCCGAATACCGGGACGCCCGCACAATCAGGCTTGAGTGCCGTGCGGACTGACTGTTCCAAATTCGCATCGATCTTCGCTTCCAGGTCCCCTCGTACGACTTGGAGAGCGGCGCCGCCCACCACTGAGGTGATGCTTCCCCGGGCCACGCGTGGATTCGGCCTCCGCATCTTCAGGTCACCCTTTCGGCCGTAAAAGCTCCATGGAGACTTGGTGGGTGCGAGCGACCCCGTCGACCAATCGCGTTCGATGTTTCCGCCGACGAATGGCGCAAAGGTGACGGAATTGCTCGTGAACGTCCGCGCAAAACGGGCGGTCCCGCGATCGGCTCGATAATAGTTACGCGAGTCACTCCCCGCGAAAAAGGCTGCCGCCGAGTTCGTGAGATCGCCACGAATCCACGCATCGTTGGTGAAAGTCCCCCGTCCTGCAAAAAACCTTAGCTCATTCGCGTCGCCTGGACGGATGGTACCCTCAAGCGAAGGATCCCACTTTCCAAGGTTCGAGCGATAGGTGACGAGCGCATCGACATCGAGCCGGCCATCACCGAGCTCGAGTTTCGGACCCCACGGCAAAGCGAGGCCATTCACGCGATCGTACGAGGGAATTCGGAGGCCGAAACCAAGCGGGAGCGATATTGGCGACTCGTTATACGTAGCGTAAGTCGTGTCGAGCCCCGCGTTGGTTGTGTCCTGAGCGTGCAACATTGACGCGACGCTCACGACGGCGATGACTAATGGTGCAATGGCAAGAGCCTTCATCGTCCGATTGTTAGAAAGTTTCGAAGAATCTCCTTACCATTTTCGGTAAGGATCGATTCGGGGTGGAATTGCACACCCCATACCGGATACTCACGGTGTCTGATCGCGTGAATCTCGCTGGCATCATTCTCAGCCCGCGCAACTATCTCCAGCTCGGCTGGCAGTGAGTCGGTCTGGACCACCAACGAGTGGTATCTCATCACCTCTAGTGGACTGGGAACGTTCCGGAAAATCCCTTTGCCGTCGTGCGTGATGCTTGAAGTCTTACCGTGCATCAAGGTTCGCGCGCGCACGACTTTTCCACCGTAGGCTTCACCAATCGCCTGGTGGCCGAGACAGACGCCGAGGATCGGAATCGACTTTCCCCAACGCCTTATCGCGTCGACACTGATTCCCGCCTCCGATGGAGTGCAGGGTCCGGGCGAAATCACAATGCGCGACACGCCCATGTGTCCGATGTCGTCGACGCTGATCTCGTCATTGCGCTTCACGACGGGATTCTCGCCGAGCTCGCCCAGATATTGAACGAGGTTGTAAGTGAACGAGTCGTAGTTATCGAGGACTAGGAGCATGGCTAATCTTACGCGATCTCGATCACGAGCGCGGGTGGAACTGCTTGTGTACCGAGCGCAGGTATTCGCGGTCGACGTGCGTGTAGATCTGGGTGGTCGAGATGTCGACGTGGCCGAGCATCTCCTGCACCGCTCGAAGGTCCGCCCCGCCTTCCAGCAAGTGCGTCGCGAATGAATGACGCAGCGTGTGGGGCGACACCGGTTTGGTGATTCCGGCCTGGGTCACGTATTTGCGAAGGATCTTCCAGGCGCCCATGCGCGATAATGGCTGTCCGCGCGCGTTGAGGAACAGGATTCCCTTGCCCTCCCCCTTTTCCAGCTTTGGGCGGAGCTCACGCAGATAGATCGCAATCGCTCCAATCGCGCGGCGACCGATGGGAACGAGGCGCTCCTTGGCGCCTTTGCCGAATACGCGCACGAGGTGGTCCTGAAGCATCACGTCGCGAACGCTGAGCGAAATCCATTCCGAGACCCTGAGGCCGGCACCATAGGCAAGCTCGAGCATTGCCCTGTCGCGAAACGCCAGCGGCTCGTCGAGCGAAGGAGCGGCAAGAAGCTTCTCGACCTCTTCGACGCCGAGCACTTCCGGAAGCGTGCGCCACTTCTTTGGCGTTTCGAGCCGCTCGCTCGGGTCACGCACGACGTATCCCTCCCCGAGCATGAATTTGAAGTACGTGCGAACGGCCGACACGTTCCGCCTGATCGATGCGGGAGACAGTCCGAGGTCCTTGAGATGATATACGAATTCGCGGAGCAGGCGTGCTCCAATCCCGGTCGGAGACGACGCGCCCTTGATGCTTGCATAGGTGACGAACCTGGCGATGTCCCGCTTGTAGGCACGGCTGGTCTGTACCGAGGCACCCTGTTCGAGAGCGAGGAAATCGTCGAACCGCTCGATGTAGAACGCGCGTGCCACGGCATCATCCAGCTTGGGGTCACTCACGTTTCTTTGCCTGGCGCTTCCATAGCCAAATCCCCACCGCGAGGACCACAATGGCAATCGCGATCATCCCCGCGACTTTACCCGAGCGCACGATATAGTGCTCAACGACATCCCAATTGTCGCCCGCCCGGAAGGCAAGAAATGTAATGAGCCCGAACCACACGGCAGACGCGCTAGCGATGGAGAGCATCACTTTGAAGGCGGGCAGCCTCATTGCTCCGGCGAACGGCGGAACGATCGCGCGGACACCGGGAAGAAAACGGCTGACGAACAACCCGGTGAAACCATACTTCTTGTGGAGCCGCTTGATTCGGACTTCGGCGTCGGGGCCGGCATACTTCTCGATTCTGCGCAGAAACGCCTTCGAGCCGAACTTGCGCCCCAGCGTGTAGGTGATGCCAGCTCCGGCAACATTGCCGAACCAACCGAGAAGGAAAACGGTAATCGCCGATCCATGAGCTCTGTCGGCAAGAAAACTTCCGAATGCGATGACGGCATCGGATGGAAACGGCGGAAAAAAGTTCTCGAACGCCGAGAGCACGCCGATCGCCAGGTAAAGAGATCCGAGAGGCAGGTCTCCCAGCCATCCGGTCAGTGAATGGAGCATTCGCTAGCGATTCCCTCTCAGGGTGGCGACCGCGATGCAAGCGAGTCCTTCCTTTCGCCCGATCCAGCCCATGCCTTCATTCGACTTCCCCTTGACGCTCACGCTCGCGGAATCGATACCGAGCGCGGAGGCAAGCCGGGCCCGGATTTTCTCGCGGTGGGGCGAGATCCGCGGCGACTCGGCGACGACGCTCACGTCGATCTGATTCACGCGGTAGCCGGCCGTCGCTACTCGTTTGACAGCAGCTTCGAGCATTTTAATCGAGTCGCGGTCCTTGTTGGCGGGATCGGTGTCCGGAAACATCTCCCCGATGTCACCCAGCCCGGCGGCGCCGAGGATGGCGTCGGTGACGGCGTGACAGATGGCATCGGCGTCGGAATGGCCCAGCAGGCCGACGTCCGATGGAATTAAAATGCCCCCGAGTTTTAGAGGGCGGCCCGGGACGAACCGGTGGGAGTCGTAACCGACGCCGACGCGGACAGTGGCGTCGGCATCACGCGGCATCCGCGTGGATCGCTGGTGCGGGATCGATGAGAGTGTAGTCCTGCTTTCTGCGGGCGGGTCTGAACCCGGCGTCGCGGATCAAGCGCTCCATTTCGTCGGTCGAAGTACGGTGCGTCGTGTTCGCGGCCGACACCACGTTCTCCTCGATCATGAGGGAGCCGAAGTCGTTGCAGCCGAAGCGGAGCGCGACCTGTCCGATCTTCATTCCCATAGTCACCCAGCTTGACTGGAGGTTGGGAACATTGTCGAGAACGATCCGGGCGAACGCGACTGTGCGCAGATACTCGGTGGCCCCCGTCTTCGGCTGATTCGACATCGTCGGAGTATTCTCGGGCTGCAGCGGCCAGCAAATGAACGCGGTGAATCCACCCGTGCGCGCCTGAACCTCTCTCACGCGCTGAAGATGCTCCAGTCTTTCCGCCAGCGTCTCGCCGAGCCCGTACATCATCGTGACGGAAGTTTTCATTCCCTCGTTGTGGGCGAGCTCCATGATCTCGAGCCAGCGGTCGGCCCCCGCTTTCTTGGGCGCGACTATATCGCGAACGCGCTGCACGAGGATCTCTCCTCCTCCTCCCGGAATCGAATCGAGTCCGGCCTTCCGCAGCTCACGTATCACTTCAACCGCATCCATTCGGAACAGCTTGGCGAAGAAGTCGATCTCGCTCGGACTAAAGCCGTGGATGTGGATGGGGTGGTTACGCTTGATGTACTGCATCAAGTCGAGATACCACTCGAACGGGATGTACGGATTGTGTCCGCCCTGGATCAGGATCTGGACACCGCCGAGAGACTTGAGCTCATCGATCTTCGCACCGATCTGCTCGAAGGAGAGTGTGTAGCCTTCTCCGTGCTTGGGTCGACGGGCGAAAGCGCAGAAACCGCAGTCAGCTACGCAGACGTTCGTGTAGTTGATGTTGCGATCGATGATGTACGTGACCGTGTTTCCCGGATGCTTTTCCTGGCGCACGCGATCCGCTTCGGAGCCGAGCTCGAGGAGCGAGGCATTCGTATAGAAATCGAGATAGTCGCGTGTCTCGCTCATGCGGCGGGAAGAAAGGTTAGTGTGCCGTTCGGAATGCGTCCACGCTCGACCAGCCGGCGGTAGAACTCTGTGAGTCCGGCGAGGTGCGAATACGACAATCCGTAGTCCAGGCCTGAAAGATACTCCGCGCAGGTCTCCGTCATTACGCCCGTCGCTTTGTGCGCCTGCTCGGCGAGCTCCGCCAAGTGGTGGAGTCCCCAATTACGCGACGCGATCAGCCCGGCGTGGGCAACCAGTGCCTCCTTCACATCAGTCGAGCGCTGCGCGACCCAGACCGCGAAGACAAAAGGTTGTCCGGTCCAATCCTTCCACGTCTGTCCAAGATCGTATACGTGTGGATAGCGTTCGCGGTGGTTGGATCCCAGCACGAGCGCGGCATCGCCGATGACGAGGCGGGCATCCGCGGCGCCATCGTTCGACTCGATTACGTCGCGGACCTCGGCGTCGCCCGCGATAAAGCGAGGCTTGGCGTGCCAGACATTCTCGAAGAGCAGCTCGATAAGCGCGACGCTGGTCATGGAGCTTCGGCTGACGATGACGTTCCTCGAAGTCAGCTCGCCTGCCGGACGGCGAGAGAACAGCATTACGCTGCGCACTGGGCCGTCGCACGAGATGGCAAGGTCCGGGAGCAGCAGGTAGCGATCGGAGTCGCGCGCGTACTCGACTGCGGACACGACGCTGATGTCGAGCTCGCCCGCCGCCATGCGGCGATTCAGATCCGTCGGAACTCCATCAACGAGCTCGGCATCGAGGGGGACTATACCGCGGTCGATCGCACCATAAACCGGGTAGCAGTTGATGTACGGGATTCGACCGATCTTCATCAGGCCGCGACCGCCGCTGCAGCTGTCCGGTCGAAGACGCGCAGAGTGTTGTAGAAGGAGTCGCGCTCAGCCGGGATTTTTCCCGCTGATCTGATCAGATCGAGAATATCGTCGAGGCTCAGACCCTGAGCGGTATGTGCCCCCGCTTCGTGGTAGATCTTCTCGCGCACTACCGTTCCCTCGAGATCGTTCACTCCGAATGCGAGAGAAGTCTGAGAAAGAAACGGAGTGACCATGATCCAATGGGTCTTGATGTGCTCGAAGTTGTCGAGGAAGAGCCGGCCGACGGCGAGATTGCGGAGGTCATCGAAGCCGGTGGTCGCCGTTCCCTGTCGACCGAGCTCGATTCCAAGCTCGTTGTTGTCGGGGTGATAAGCGAGCGGAATGTAGGCGAGGAAGCCGTGGGATTCGTCCTGGAGATCGCGAAGCATCGAGAGATGCTCGACGCGGTCCTGAATGGTCTCAACGTGTCCGTAAAGCATCGTGCAGTTCGATCGAATCCCGAGCCGGTGCGCGGTCCGGTGGACATCGATCCAGTCCTCGGCCGCGAGCTTCTTGTCGGCGATCGTCATGCGCACGCCCTTGCCGAAGACTTCGGCTCCGCCGCCGGGCAAGGTGTCCAGTCCGGCGTCGCGTAGCGCGATGAGCACATCCTCGATCGACATCTTGTCGATACGCGCGATGTGCGCGATCTCGACGGCTGTAAGCGCCTTGATGTGAACCTGCGGGTGGCGCGCCTTGAGGCCTCTGAACATCTCGCTGTAGTACTGAAGGCCCGCTTTCATGTCGAGACCGCCGACGATGTGGAATTCCTTCGTCAAGCCGTTGTCCGCCGCCTCGGCTTCTGCATACACCTGGTCGAGGGTGTAGTGATATGCTCCCTCTTCCTTCGGAAGTCGCGCGAACGAACAGAAGACGCAGGTCTTCCGGAGGTAGCAGACGTTCGTCGGATTGATATGCTGATTCGCCGCGAACGTCACGACGTCGCCGTGCTTGCGGCGATTGGCGTAGTCCGCGAGCATCCCGACTCCGAGGAGATCGGGCGAAGTGAAGAGAAGCGCCGCGTCAGCGTGTGAGATGCGCTGGTGCGAACCCACCTTTTCCCCCACGACTCTGAGGGCGCGATCGGTGATCCTGGCGAGGTCGAGCGAGATCTCCGAAGGGGGAATCATCGGCTCAAGGTTTGTAACGCTTGATGGCGAGGGTGGTGTTGTGACCACCGAAGCCAAAACTATTGCTCAGAACGGCGTTGACGTCGCGCTTTACAGAATTGTTGGGAGTGTAATTGAGGTCGAGCTCAGGCTCGGGACAGTGGTAGTTGATCGTTGGCGGGATGATTCCGGTTCCCACGACCATCGCGCTGACGACCGCCTCCACAGCGCCGGCGGCGCCCAGCATGTGTCCAGTAGCCGATTTTGTGGAGCTGACGTTGACGCTCTTCGCCTGATCTCCGAACACCGCCTTGATCGCGCGAGTCTCGTTAAAGTCGTTGGCAGGAGTCGAAGTGCCGTGGGCGTTTATGTACTGAATATCCTTCGGCTCGAGTCCAGCGTCCTTGAGCGCTCGCTTCATGGCGCGTTGCGCTCCTTCGCCGTCGGGTGCCGGCGCGGTCAAATGGTAGGCATCGCCGGTCGCGCCATAGCCCACTATCTCCGCGTAAATTGTCGCGCCGCGTGCCACTGCGTGCTCGAGCTCCTCGAGAATGAGGATCCCCGCTCCTTCTCCCATCACGAATCCATCCCGGGTCGCGTCGAACGGACGGGAGGCCGTCTCCGGACTGTCGTTGCGCTCGGAAAGTGCTTTCATGTTGGCGAATCCGCCGATCGCCATCGGCGTCACGGTGGCTTCCGCACCGCCCGTGATCATGACATCCGCATCGCCGTACTGGATGGTCCGGTAGGCATCACCTATTGCATGAGCACTCGTGGCACAAGCTGATACTGTGGCGTAGTTTGGCCCTTTGGCGTTGAACATCATCGACACGATTCCGGCCGCTATGTCGGCGATGAACATCGGGATGAAGAAGGGAGAGATTTTCCCTACCCCGCGTTCCCGGTAGACGTCATGCTGCTCCTCGAAGCTCTTGAGCCCGCCAATGCCGCTGCCGATTATGACCCCGATGCGATCTGGGTCCATACCGTTCCGCTCAACGAGGCCGGCGTTGGTCATCGCCTGCCGGGACGCAGCGACAGCGTACTGTGTATACTGATCCGCGCGCTTCGCTTCCTTTCGATCCATGAAGTCGAGCGGATTGAAGCCCTTCACCTCGGCGGCGAATCGAACGGGAAATTTCGATGCGTCGAACTTGGTGATAGGGGCGGTTCCCGACTTCCCTTCGATCAGGGACCGCCAGGTCGTCGCCACATCGTTACCGACAGGGGTAATCGCCCCCATGCCAGTGACGACGACTCGTCTCTTCATTACGCTCCGACCTTCTGGTTCAGATAGCCGAGCGCGTCACCGACGGTGCGCAGCTTCTCGGCGTCTTCATCAGGGATGTCGATGTTGAACTCCTTCTCGAACTCCATCACGAGCTCGACGATGTCCAGACTGTCGGCACCGAGATCCTCGATGAAGCTCGCCTCGTTGGTCAGCTTTTCCCGCTCCACACCGAGCTCTTTCTCGATGATGTCTTTGACCTTATTGGAATTGTCGGCCATTTGATGGGTTTCCTCGGGTTTATGGGGGTGTCGTGAAATATATCTAACCGAATATCTGATAAAAAGTTACATCGCTTTTCGGCGGTCTACCGCGAAGACGGCCTCGGGTCACATTACCATCCCGCCGTCCACGACGAACACCTGTCCTGTGATGTAGGAGGCAAGGTCCGAAGCGAGGAAAGCTACCATCGCGGCGACATCCTGAACCGAGCCAAGGCGTTCAAGTGCAATCTGTTGGCCCAGTGCGTCGCGGGCCTCCTTGGTCATGGCCGCGGTCATCTCGGTTTCGATGAATCCCGGCGCAACGGCATTGACGAGGATGTTTCGGGATCCCAGCTCCTTGGCGACTGACTTGGTGAGCGCGATGAGCCCGGCCTTGCTCGCTGCGTAGTTGGCCTGACCCTTGTTCCCTATCAGGCCGACGATGCTCGCGATGTTGATGATTCGCCCACTGCGCTTCTTCATCATCCCTCTCGAGACTGCCCGAATCGCCGCGAAGGCGCCGCGAAGATTGGCGTTTTGAACGGCGTCCCAGTCCTCATCTTTCAGGCGCATTACCAGGTTGTCCCGGGTGATCCCCGCATTGTTGACGAGAATGTCGATCGATCCGAATGCCTTCTCGACGTCGGCCACGAGCTTGGCTATTGCTGCCGTATCGCCGACATCAGCGGCGAAGCCCGCGGCGTTGTTGCCAATGGCAGACGCGGCCTCCTCGGCACGTTGCAGATCGCGACCGACGACAGCGACGCGCGCCCCGGATTGGGCAAACGCTTCCGCAATGGCGCGGCCGATCCCCCGGGTGCTGCCGGTGACGAGTGCGTTCTTGCCGGTGAGATCGATCTTCACGAGACGGCTGTCTGGAGAAGCCTTTCTACTTCCGGCGCGGTTCCGCAGGAGAAGGTGCGAGCGCCTTTGACGAGACGCCCCATCAAACCGCTGAGAACATTGCCCGGGCCCATTTCGACGTAGAGAGCTTCCGGAAAAGTCTTCGCGATGTTTCTGATCTCGGCCGACCAGCGAACCGGCGACGTGAGCTGCCGCAGCAGCAGATCCTTTGCGTGGACGGCCGTGGTCGAGGGTTCGGCGGTCACGTTCGAGTAGACCGGATATAGAGGATCCATGAAGGCCGAGGTCGCGATCGCATCGGTGAGCCCGATTACGGCCGGTTCCATGAGCGGCGAATGGAATGCCCCGCTCACAGGAAGCTTGATTGCCCGCTTTGCCCCCGCGTCCTTCGCGATCTCCATAGCGCGCTCGACACCGGCGATTTCGCCGGAGATTACGACCTGTTCGTCAGTGTTGAAGTTGGCGGGCACCACAAGTCCTGCCTCTTTGCTGGCGCGCTGGCAGATCTGTTCGATCGGAGTCGTCGTGTTTCCGAGAATCGCTGCCATGGTTCCTGGACGCGAGGCGCCGGTCTCGTACATCAGCTCGCCACGCCTCCTCACGAGCTTCGCGGCACCAGGTAGGCTGACCGCGTCGGCAGCATGATACGCCGTGAATTCTCCGAGAGAATGTCCCGCCGCCGCGCGTACGTGCTGGTGCAGCGCGTCCTTGGTCAGGGCCCAAACGGCTGCACCGTGCGCAAAGAGTGCGGGCTGCGCGTTGCTGGTCAGAGTCAGCTCGTCCGCTGGTCCTTCGAAGCAAATGCGACTCAGGTTCAGTCCAAGCGCGGCGTCGACCTCACCAAATACCCCGCGCGCGACCGGGAATGCTTCAGCCAGATCTTTCCCCATTCCCGGCTTCTGCGAGCCCTGGCCGGGAAAAAGCAGAACGATATCCACTGCTTAGAAGCGAATGACCATCGACGCCCAGGTGAATCCGGCGCCAAATGCGACCATCATCACCGTGGATCCATCCTTAATCCTTCCCGATTCGATCGCCTCGTTGAGGGCGATCGGAATCGACGCGGAAGAAGTGTTGCCGTAGCGGTCGACGTTGACGTAGACCTTGTCCATCGGGATGCCGGAATGCTTGGCAGTCGCCTCGATGATGCGAACATTGGCCTGGTGCGGAATGAGGAGATCGATATCGCTTCCGGTGAGGCGCGCGCCGTCGAGTGCCCGGTCGGCGGCATCGGACATTGACCGCACCGCGTGCTTGAAGACTTCGCGTCCCGCCATCCTCACGAGATGCGAGCGTTTTTCAAGTACCTCAACGGACATGGGCGTCGTCGCTCCGCCATCGGGCCGATAGAGAAGGTCGGCCAGCTTGCCGTCGCTGCGCATGTACGCGGACAGGATTCCCTTCCCGCCCTTGCTGCGTTTGAGCACGGCGGCGCCCGCTCCGTCGCCGAACAGGACGCAGGTCGAGCGATCCTTCCAATCGACGATAGCGCTCATCTTCTCCGAACCGATGACGAGTGCGGTCTCAGCCGTGCCGGACATGATGAGCCCTTCCGCGGTGGACATCGCGTAGAGCCAGCCGGCACAGGCCGCACCGACGTCGAATGCCGCGGCGCGCGTGGCGCCGAGCTCCGCCTGAATGTCGACCGCGGTCGAGGGAAGGAGGCGGTCGGGTGTGGCCGTGCTGAGGACGATCACATCTATCTCTCCCGGGTGCACCCCGGCCACTTCCATTGCCTTGCGACCAGCATCGGATGCCATCGAGCAGGTGGTCTCTCCGTTTCTCGCAATTCGTCGCTCGACTATTCCGCTTCGCTCGAAGATCCACTCGTGCGACGTCTCGATTCCGATGGACGCGAAGTCGTGGTTAGTCATCACATGTGCTGGTAGGCCGCGTCCAGTGCCGGCGACGGCTGCGATTGGTCGTTTCACGCTGACTCCGCTATGGCCTTGATGGCAGGCGC
>DASWBG010000358.1:0-4556 GCA_036390715.1 Gemmatimonadaceae bacterium | reverse complement strand
TGCCGCTCGTCACAGGCGAGGGCGGAAGCATAGCGATCGCGCCGCCTCCTTCGATCGAGCCCGAGCTCACCGCGGATCACATGCTGATCAATCTCGGTCCGCAACATCCCGCGACGCACGGCGTACTGCGACTCGTGCTCGAGCTCGATGGCGAGACCGTCGTCCGCTGCGTCCCGCACATTGGCTATCTCCACTGCGGCTTCGAGAAGATCGGAGAATACCGGCAGTACAACCAGATAATCTGCTGGACCGATCGCGAAGACTATCTCAACTCGATCGGCAACAATGTCGCCTTTGCGCTCGGCGCCGAAAGGCTGTTCGGTATCGAGGTGACGGAGCGCTGTAAGGTCCTGCGCGTCATCGCGTGCGAGCTATCGCGGATCATGTCGCATCTGGTCTGGCTCGGTACCTTCTGCATCGACATCGGAGCATTCACGCCGTTTCTGTGGGCGTTTCAGCGCCGCGAGGAGATCTACCGTCTCATCGAGAAGTGGGTTGGCGCGCGGCTCACCACCTCGGCGACGCGCGTCGGTGGAATGGCCGCCGACATTCCGAGCGGCTGGATGGACGGACTCAGACAGTTCATCCGCACTTTCCCGCACACGCTCGACGAGATCGATCGCGTGCTGACCAGGAATGCAATCTGGGTCGGCCGCACCGTCGGGCTGGGCGTCATGACCCCGGAAGAGGCAATTAATTGGGGCCTTTCGGGACCGATGCTTCGCGCGTCCGGAGTCGACTACGACGTTCGCAAGGATTTTCCGTATCTCGACTATGAGACTTACGATTTCGAAGTGCCGGTCGGGACAAACGGCGATGTCTACGATCGCTATCTCGTCAGATTCGAAGAGCTCCGCCAATCGGTGAGGATTCTCCAGCAGGCGGCTGACCGGCTGCCGGACGGCCCGGTCAACATCGACGACCCCCGCGTCATTCTTCCTCCAAAATCCAAAGCGACGAGCGAGATGGAATCCATGATCCATCACTTCAAGGTTGTGATGGAGGGTCCGCGTCCGCCGATCGGCGAATCTTACGTCGCGGTCGAGAGCCCCAAAGGGGAGAAGGGCTACTATATGGTATCCGACGGCACTTCGAAGCCGGTGCGGTGGAGGATTCGTCCGCCGTCATTCGTGAACCTTGCCGCGATTCCAAAGATGGTCGAAGGGCATCTGCTCTCGGACGTCATCGCCATCAACGCCAGCATCGACATCGTCATGGGGGAGATCGACCGGTGACACCTGATCTGGTCGGCGGCGTTGAATCTCCCGACTACGCATCGCACGACCGTGCGGCGCACGAGCCGTACGTCGCCGTCTTCACCGGAGATGTGAAGCGCGAGCTCGACGAGCTGCTCACGCGCTACCCGACGAAGATGGCGGCACTTCTTCCGGCGCTATGGATCGTGCAGCGCGAGCGCGGGTGGGTGAGTGACGAGGGAATGGCGGAAGTCGCGGGCTTTCTCGACTTGACGCCCGCGTACGTCAAAGGCGTGGTGACGTTCTACACGATGTACCACCAACATCCGGTCGGAAAGTATTTCATCCAGGTATGCACGACTTCGCCTTGCGGAATCTGCGGAGCTGAGGATGTGGTCAAGGCATTTCTTCGTCACACCAATGCCGGGGAACTTGGCCTCACCTCTCCGGACGGGCGCTTCACGGTCATCGAGGTTGAGTGCCTCGGTGCGTGCGGCTTCGCCACTCCGGTCATGGTCAACGAAGAATTCATCGAATCAGTGACTCCCGACAAAGTCCCCGAACTTCTCGCACGGCTCGCATAAATGGGATTCCCGCATCATCCACATCCGAGGGAAACGACGGTTCTCACCAAGCATTTCGGCGAGGCCGATGCCCGCACACTCGCCGGTTGGAAAAAGCGTGGCGGCTACAAGGCGCTGGAGAAGGCGCTCGGAATGCAGCCAGCCGACATCGTGAACGTGGTGAAGGAGTCTGGCCTGCGCGGACGGGGAGGCGCCGGGTTCCCGACCGGTATGAAGTGGTCGTTCATGAAGCCGGGTGATGGAAAGCCACACTACTTGTGTTGTAACGCTGACGAGTCCGAGCCGGGAACCTTCAAGGATCGCGAGCTCATGCGCTGGACACCGCACGCACTCGTAGAGGGCTGTGCGATCGGCGCGCACGCAATCGGAGCGGAGACCGCGTACGTCTACATCCGTGGTGAGTTCACCGAGCCGCTTCACTGGATGGAGAGTGCGGTCAAGGAAGCGTATGCGGCTGGCATCATCGGCAAGAATGCGATGGGGAGCGGCAAGCGGATCGACGTCCATGTGCACAAGGGAGCTGGCGCCTACATCTGCGGCGAAGAGACGGCGCTCATGGAATCGCTGGAGGGTCGTCGCGGCAATCCGCGCATCAAGCCGCCGTTTCCGGCCGTGTCGGGCGTCTTTGGCATGCCGACGACGATCAACAATGTCGAGACGCTCATTGCAGCGGCGCCGATCCTCCTCAATGGTGCCGAATGGTACAAGAAGATGTCGCTCTCGAGTCCCAAGAGCACAGGCACCAAGCTCTACTCCGTGTGCGGCAATGTGCAGCGTCCGGGAACGTACGAGGTCGTAATGGGCTTCCCATTCAAGGAATTCCTGTACGATCTGTGCGGCGGCCCGCTCCATGGTCGAAAGTTCAAGGCTGTGATTCCGGGTGGCGCTTCAGTTCCGATCCAGAACATGGAGGAGGCCGAAGCGACGCTCATGGATTACGAAGGCTTTGTTGCCGGAGGATCGATGCTCGGCTCCGGCGGCGTAATCGTGATTGACGACGCTCAGCCGATGGTGACCGTGATCGCGCGTCTCGCCCGCTTCTTCGCGCACGAGAGCTGCGGCCAGTGTACGCAATGTCGCGAGGGCACCGCCTGGACCACCAAAATCCTCGAGCGTATCAGAGACGGTGAGGGAACGGTCGAAGATCTCGATACGCTCCTCGACATCGGCGAGCAGATGACCGGAAAAACAATCTGCGTTCTCAGCGATTCGTGCGCCGTTCCCGTTATATCCGGCATCAAGAAGTTCCGCGGCGAGTTCGAGGCGTTGATTCAGGGCAGACGCTTTCACCCTGTTAATGCGGCGGTGGCGTGATGGCTGAGAAGAAGATGGTCAACCTCACCATCGAGGGGCGGCCCGTCAGTGTTGTGGAGGGGACGACGATTCTCGAAGCGGCGAAAACCGCCGGGATTCTCATCCCGCACTACTGCTATCACCCTGGGCTTCCGATCGCGGGCGTCTGCCGCATGTGTCTCGTCGAAGTCGAGAAGGCGCCCAAGCTCGCCCCTTCCTGCGCCACTACGGTGGCGGAGGGACAGGTCGTCCGCGTGCATTCCGACAAGTCGCTCGAGGCGCGCAAGGGTGTGCTCGAGATGCTTCTCATCAATCATCCTCTCGATTGTCCCATCTGCGATCAGTCGGGCGAGTGCGAGCTACAGGACTACACGTATCAGGAAGGACGAGAGGATTCGCGGTACCGTGAACCCAAGCGCTTCAACCCGGCCGAAGATTTCGGTGGCGACGTTATCTACGTTCCAAACCGCTGCATCCTGTGCACCCGATGTGTCCGCTTCATGGATGATGTCGCGCACGAGCCGACACTCAACGTCAGCGAACGCGGCGATCGCGCGCTCATCGGCAAGTTCGAGGGGAAGGATCTCACCCACGCGTGGGCCGCGAACGTAGTCGACCTCTGTCCGGTCGGTGCGCTTCTCTCCAAGGATTTTCTGAACAAGGCGCGGGCGTGGGAGCTGGACCGCACGGCGTCCATCTGCCCCAACTGCACGCAAGGCTGCAACGTGACCATGGAGACGCGCGAAAACCAGCTCGTGCGCATGCGACCGAGGCCGAACGAGAACGTAAACGCGTTCTTCATGTGCGACTGGGGGCGCCTGAACTATCGCTGGATGAACGAGAAGAACCGCGTTGAGCGTCCGATGGTTCGTGGCAAGAACGGCCTCGCCGCGTCGAGCTGGGAAGCAGCGATTTCGGCAGCGGCACGTGCCCTCAGCGGCAAGAAGGTCTTCATTGCGGCGTCACCGATGTTGTCGAACGAATCGCTCTTCCTTCTCACGCAGCTGATGCAAGGTGGGAGCGGGTCGTTCCGCGTCACGGAGGGCGAGGAGGCTCCTCTGCCCGGCGTCGAAGATCTCGCGCTTCGCCGAGAACGGGCAGCCAATGTTTACGGCGCCGAGAAGCTTGGCTTCAACAAGACGAAGGATCTGCTGGGCGGCCTTGGGCAGGGAGATGTGCTCGTCATTGCCGGCGAGGATCTTGCCGGCATCGATGCTTCCGCGGTCGCGCACGCGGGCGACGTCGTCGTGATCAGCTCCGTGCTTCCCGAGGCAGCGGGCAAAGCGTCAGTCGTGTTGCCGATTGCAAACTATTCCGAGGAAGAAGGCACGGTTACCAACCTTCGCGGGCGCGTCCAGCGCTTCACGCAGGCGAAGCAGGCTCCGGGCGAAACCCGCCCCAGCTGGCTCGTGCTCGGCGACCTTCTCGGCGCCATGGGAAAGCAGACGAACTTCTTCCTGCCGTCCGAGGTGTTCGCGAAGCT
>DASWBG010000357.1:0-5567 GCA_036390715.1 Gemmatimonadaceae bacterium | reverse complement strand
GATCATAACCGTGGCCGAGATCCTTACTGAGCGCGGGGTCAAGCTGTACATCCATCCCTCGCACAACATTCCGGGAGACACGTCAGCTCGGGAGCGTCTCAACGCCGCGCTTGATGAATACAAACGGAGGATCGCAGGAGTTTAGGCCCTATGTCCGAGTTCGTTCAGGATCCACCAAGGCTCGGCAATCAGTACGACGACGACGCGCCTCTGCGTGCGTACCTTCGCTGGCGACTGCCCCCGAAGATGCTCGCCGAGATCGAGCCGGATCTCCGCCGACTCGGTAATCGCGCGGCCACGGACATTCTGGCGCTGGGCGAGTCGGCGGAGGCATCGCCGCCGCGACATGTTCCCTACGACGCGTGGGGACGTCGTGTAGACCGGATCGAGACGAGCGATGCCTGGCGAGAGCTCGACCGCATCTCGGCCACAGAAGGAATCGTCGCCACTGGTTACGAGCGCAAACACGGAGCGCATTCGCGTATCGATCAGTTTGCGCGACTCTATCTCTTTGCTCCATCGTCCGCGTTGTACAGCTGCCCGCTCGCGATGACAGATGGTGCAGCGCGGTTTCTCGAGGTTCACGGCGACGAGAGCACGCGATCGGTGTTCGCGCACCTGACGTCCCGCGATCCGAATGAATTCTGGACCTCGGGCCAGTGGATGACGGAGCGCACTGGCGGGTCCGACGTTGGAAGTACGTCGACGATTGCGGTGTGCGAGGAAGGCGATACCTACAGCCTCAACGGTTCGAAGTGGTTCACGTCGGCCACCAGCTCACAGGTCGCGATGACGCTGGCGCGGATTGAAGGTGCGCCTGATGGAAGTCATGGGTTGAGCGTGTTTCTCATCAACCTTCGCGACAACGACGGACGGCTTCGCAACATTCGGATTGAGCGTCTCAAGGACAAGCTCGGCACACGTGCACTTCCCACCGCCGAGCTGGTGCTGGAGGGCACGCCCGCGCAGCTGGTGGGCGGAGCAGGTGACGGCGTCCGCAAGATCGCAACTCTGTTCAATGTCACGCGGGTGTACAACGCCGTGGCGGCGGTGGCGGGGATGCGCCGAGCTATCGCGCTCGCGAGCGATTACGCCCGACGCCGGCGCGCGTTTGGAAAACTGCTCATCGAACATCCGCTGCACGTCGAGACGTTAGCGGACATTCAGCTTGAGTTACGTGCTGCTTTTCTGTTGGCTTTTCGTGTCGTAGAACTGCTAGGAAAAGAGGAGTGTGGCGACGCGACTGACTCCGAGTTGCGGCTGCTGCGATTCCTGATTCCGGTTGCCAAGCTCTACACGGCGAAGCAAGCGATAGCTGTCGCCAGCGAGGCGCTTGAGGCTTTCGGCGGCGGCGGTTACGTGGAGGACACCGGAATCCCACGTCTGCTGAGAGATGCGCAGGTGCTGTCTATTTGGGAAGGAACGACGAACATTCTCAGCCTGGACGCATTGCGCGCGATGGAGCGAAGTGAAGCACTGGCCGAGTGGGCGTCCGATGTAAGGCGCCGAGTGAGTAGCATTAAAATGAACGCCCTCTCGTCTTGCACGGAACAGACGTTGAGCGCCGTGCAACGTATCGAGCAATACGCTGCGCGCGCGGCCAGTGCGGGAAGCGAATTTCAGCAGGCGGGCGCGCGTGGATTCGCTTTTGCCGTCGCGCGCACCGAGGCAGCAGCCCTCCTCGCTGAGCAGGCAAACGCGCAGAATGATGATGTTCTGGTAACGGCGGCCAGGCGATGGTGCGGGCGCGAATTGGCGCCACTCGTAGTTGCCGATGCGGAATATCGTGCCGGTTCTGCCACGCTCGAAAACGGCGGTTAATCAGCGTCGGCAAACCATCTCGTTGGTCTAACGCTGCCGCAGCGCTCACGTGGCGTGACATCCGACGACTGCGGCTGCGGCCCCAAGACCCGAAAGAATTGGAGCGCCCGCAATGAATATTGAACGCGACGGCGGATACTTGCCTGACCTCTTCGCGACAATGCTCAAACCTGGAGCAGCCCCGATCGTGGCACCGATCGCTGCTCGCAGTATCGCCGCGCCCCGAGCACACCCCCGCTTCTCCGCGACTCGGACCGCTCCAAGGGTGGAACCCACAATCGCTCCGCCGAACCATCCTGCGGCGAAGCCTTCGTTCGCGTATAGGAAACATGGTCCGAATAGAAAACTCGGCTCCTTTCCGTGATGCCGTTCGCAGTAAGCCTGGTCCACCGCCAACCCTGCGGTACCGCCCAACAGGGAGCCGCCAACTGACCCGCCGATACTTTTAATGCTGAGGGAAAAAGCAGAGGGGCGAGTATCAGCGACTTGAGTGTAGTCGCGGGTGTGAACTCCCGCTTCGATTAGTCGCAGCTGCTGACAGTCGAGGGATCGTGTTGACGCGACGATTATAGCGAGGGCGAGCGTGATTCCGCTGCGTGACCAGGTCATGCTTGTCTCCCGTGAAGTTCACAGGAGATGTTGCCTCAGGGCGAGCCTCACGGATATACGACAAATGACGTAGTCGTTGGCTGCAGTGTCTCAAGCGAGCACCGCGCTCACGTGTCCAGCAACGATACGCCAGCCATCCCACCACCTTGCGAGACGAACTAGCGAAAGCGGGTGAAAGAACATGATGATGCGTCGAGCTTGCAGGACAGCACACCTTGGCGGAGCCAGTCAAGCCCGATAACGGCATCGGGAACAATCGCACCCACCTCAACTGTGGCAGAATCGCGGGTAGCTGCTGGGTCAAGCAACGCGAGTCCTTGGACGGACCAGTACTCCACCGAGTCACGGCGGCCGGTCCAGCTCTGCTGCTCTCGCGCATAGAGCTTGTGCCCATGCTGACGAAGCAAAGGCTTCCACCACGCGTGGATATATGTCTGGGGCGACCCCGTATCGAGTTGTGCCCAGCCGAGACGCTGGCCCGCTAGAAATATCGGGACGTAAATCTCGAGCGTTGCAGGGTGTTGGCGGATTAGGGCGACATGGGTCTGTGAAGTGTTCTCCGCATTCCTTGCCGAGGGTGCAGGGTTCAAAATGAGGCGGCGGTTACGCAGGTCAAGTTCAAACGGGACGTGTTCGAGAAGCTGCAACGAAAGCACTCCGGCAACTGGTGTGACCTGCTGAAACGCCGTAAGGTCCATCACCGCCGCTGGCAACTGCGTTCGCCCACTTGGCCCAAGCTCCAACGCGGGCAGGGAAACGAGTGAAAGCTCCAATACTTCTCCGGTGTGGCGGAAACCGGCCATTCGACCGGCAGGTGCGCATGCGAGCGTGTCACACAGCTGCTTGGAGACGACGGTAATCCCCGCTCCAAAGTCCAGGATGAATGGTAGGCGTCGACCACCTAGCTGTATCGGGAGCATGGGAAGACTGTCAGCGCCAAAGAACGAGAGTGGAATAACTGTAGGCTGACTAACCGAGGTGTTTGGGTGCGATGCGCACGAGGCAAGCGAAGCGATTAGTGTTGGAATAACGACCGCAAGCTTCAGAGCAGGTGGAGTCGAAGACGATGGCACCGGGGCCTCCGAAGAGAAACCAGATCCTGCACGAACTCGGTGATTCGGCATTCCAGGAGCCGCTTTTGGCGACGCCTAACGCCTTAGTTCAGCTGCAAGCACTATCACCATTGCGGCGAAGCCGCATCCGAAAAGTGCTTGTCAGTTGCACCGTCCGTTAGGTGGCGGCACGGGAAGGATACTCGTGGTCGCTGCGAAATAGCCTGGCCAGCATGAAACACACAACTGGGAGCACCACCGCATACCCGAGTACACCGACCAGTTGAAGCCGCATATTTCCGATTCCGGGCCCAATGGTACCGGCGACGCAAAGAACGCCACTGATTAACAGACCGCGTCTCACACCGCGTTCCGCACTACCACTGTCAAAGACTGGTGCGGCGAACAGCAGTGCGAGACCGAGAAACAAATTCCAGGCAAGCAATTCTACGGCGTACTCCGGAGACGGCCACACAATCCCACCGGATCCTCGCTGCCTGAGCGCGGTCAACTCCACGAAGTGAACAGCGCTGGTCATGCCGGCAAATAGAATCGCAAATGCGAGCGCAACCAGGCCGTAGATCTTGCGATCGATTGATGCGTAGTCATGAATCGCGGCCATCATGACAACTATGAAGGGTGCCGACATCAACGTGAGCACCTCCATAACCGCCAAAATCGGATCTACAATCGGCTTGTTTAGCCCGTAGACCGTAAAGCCAATCGTCAGCGTGACAAGATACGCAACGCCGATCAGGAATACAGCGAACGCAGACCAGCTTCCAAATCGATTGCCTGACATCGTCTTCAACGAAATGAGTCCGCGTAAACGCCCAAGTACAGCTGCAAGCACACTATCACCATTTCGGGGTAGCCGCATCCGAAAAGTGCTTGTCAGCTGCAAAGTTCGTTAGGCCGCGGGGCGGATCAGACTCAATAAGGCGCAGCACGTAAGACTCGAGCTGGTCTGCCGCCTGGCTGACGGTCAAGGCGGTAGTATCGATCACCATTAAGTTCAACGCGTCCGCCTGTCCCCGCAGATATGCTGCCCAAAGATCCATGCTGACATTTGCCAGCTCGGGTTGCTTGCGCGAAGTTCGCAGCCGTGAGTTCCGTTCCTGCGGCGAACAGTCCAGAAGTGCAACACGCACGGCGCGAGGTGCGGCAATTGCTGCTTCTTCGAATACAAAGCTGGGACGCGTCTGTCCGTCTAGAACTGCAAGGCTGATATCTGACGTCAGGCCGGCAAGCCGCACCAGCCACTCACGAGTTGCTGACGCCTGCCACTGGTCAGTGCCCCCGTAGTCGCGTTCCATCGCCTGCGCTGTAGGAACGCCGATCGAATCGAAGTAGAAACATCGGATACCAGGTATACGGCGATCCTCGAGCGCTCGAACCGTAGCTGTCTTACCGGCGCCAGAGGCGCCAGTTACCACTAGTATCTGTGCCAAGCCCAAGTGTACTGATAGAGTCCGTCGTCGGCCTAACTAGTAATTATGCTGCTTGCTTAGGCTGCGGAGAAAACGCAAAGGCTGCAAGCCTTATGCAATGTTGCACTTTCTCCGAGTTGACGTCGCGACCACAAGTGCAGCGAACAATACAGTTATGCATCTGGATGAGTCGCAGGAGGAATGCGGAAGGGCTCCGAACCACTCGCATTCTAATAATGCGTTGATTAGCTGGAGAGGTGTACGACCCGTGAAGGGAAGCGGCTCACTTTTGCCCTCCAGCTTTAGAAGCGCCACTCTCGAATCAGGAACGCCCCAAACGCGCTCGTCGTCGCCACCGTCTGATCTCGCTGCAGCGTCGGCTCCCTCGAGAGGTAGCGCGTATCCACGCCCGTCTCGAGCCTGTACCCGCGCAATCCGCCGAACCGGTGAACGAGCGACACGCCGGGCCGCACGAGCGCCTTCGGATCGAGCGGTGAATTGATTGAGACGAAGGTGTGCGACTTGACGTACTTCCCGAACTCGAACTGAGTCCCGCGCAGAAAGTTTCCGACATCGGTCTGAACGTCAGCGGGAGTGATCGTGAACACGTCGGCACCAAGCGAACGTGCCGCGCTGCCGGCGAACTGGTCGGCAA